>JAJVLF010000033.1 GCA_029255845.1 Campylobacterota bacterium
ACCATTATTGTAAATGTTAATTTTACACTTCTACTGAAGAATTTTACCTAAAGCTTTAATTGCTGAATTGCTGGGGTCAGGTAACAACCCACTACCAAATAAAGAAAAAGATGATATAATTCTTACTCTCTCCATCAAAAAAAAGCACCCTATGGCAAGAAGACCAAGAATAAACTCATCAGGATTTCATCATATCATTAATCGTGGTGTAAAATAAAAGCAAAATATATAAATCAAATAAAGACAAAGATAAATTCCTATCTATTTTATGTAAAGCTTCTAAAGCTTACAAAGCAAATATACATGATTATTACTTGATGGATAATCATTATCATATTCTTTTAGAAACAAGTAGTGAAAACCTTTCTTTATTTACAAGAGCTGTAAATACTAATTATGCTATCTATTTTAATAAAAAACATAAAAGAGTTGATCATTTATGGCAAGGTAGACATAAGTCCTATTATATAGTTAATGAATCTTATTTGTATGAATTATTTAGATATATAGAACATAATCCACTAAAAGCAAAGATATATGAAAAAGTAGGAGATTATCCTTATACTTTACTGCATACTGTTCTTAATAAACATAAAGATATTATTTCTTGTGCGAAGCATTCAAAGCTTAAAGAAGAATTTCATCACAAAGGCATACAAGACTTATTAGAGCGACCTTTAAATAAAAAAGAATTGAAGTTTTTAAAAGAAAAATAAAATAAAATGATTATTCAAAATGATTATGGATTTAAAGAACTTAAACATAAAACTCTTAAAGAATATTTTTCTACTATTAAAGATATACAAGAGAGAAATCGTACTATATTGTTAGCAATAGAAGATGGATATACTCAGACGGAGATAGGAAGATGTTTAAAAATATCTTTTGCTATGGTTTCTAAGATTTTTAGAGGGGTTTAGGTGGTGGGTTATTACTGACCCTAAATTTGTTTTTCAGAAACTCCAAATTCTTCTATTAAATCATCTATGCTGAATTTTTCTCCTAAGTTTAGTTTTGTTAGGATTATTCCTAGTCTTGTTGCTAGTTTATCGTGGGAGTTTGACATTTTTATTTTTGTATATTATGATAAACAATTGAAACAGACATAGTTTTATGCAACTATCCGAGAAATACCTCTAAGTGTATCTTTTTCTTTTTCATAAGTTTTATGTAAGTCATAAGCATTTTGTAGGTTTAACCAAAACTGTGGAGTAGTTCCAAAATATTCTGATAGTTTTAATGCCATCAAAGATGTAATTCCTCTTTTTTCATTATATAATTCACTTAAAGTTTTAATACCTACTTTTAAATCCTTTGATAGTCTTGCTTGTGTTAGTTCTAATGGTAATGCAAATTCTTTTTTTAGAATAATTCCTGGATGAGTGCTAGGTCTTACTTTTTTCATTTATTTTTTCCTTATTTGTGATAATCGTCTATATAAACATCGTAAGCATTTGAATTTTCAAATTTGAATATAATTCTAAATTGTTTATTTATTCTAATACTACAAAAACCTTTCAAGTTACCTTTTAAATACTCAAAATGATTAGATATCGGGATTCGTAAGTCTTCCTCACTAGATGAAGCATCTAGCATATCTAGTTTTCTTTTTCCTATGTTATTTATTGCTTGAGAG
Source organism: Campylobacterota bacterium (assembly GCA_029255845.1). GTDB lineage: Bacteria > Campylobacterota > Campylobacteria > Campylobacterales > JAJVLF01 > JAJVLF01. The sequence goes on from JAJVLF010000033.1 coordinate 1,637, forward strand.
AATTTCTTTTGGTGCTCTCCATTAAAAAGCAATTCACTATATTTACATTTAAAATATTTTATCATATAGGTATATTATCATAATATGATAAGTATGTCAAACAATAATTAATTCAGAGGATGGGAAGTAAAACCTACATATTCCAGATTACAAGCCTTAGCTTGTAGTATGTTTTTAGAACTATTAAGCCCTTACCCGCTCTATACCTATGAGCAAGCTTAAAAATATGTCTTAAAGCCGTGTAAAAAATCGGACATCTGAGCCAAAGGCGAGTTTGCAATTTTTATGCTTTAAGATATTATATTTTTAAGGTTTTCCACGAAGTGGTCGAGGAAGTTTTTTGCTTCGTTTTATAGCAAGATTGAAGCAATCTTGCTATAAAAAAATGAAGATTTAAATAGAATAAAAATAAATAAAATTATAGGCTTATACTAAGATAGCTTACCCATAATATAAGAGAAAACATTCCACCTTAGGAGAGGATGGAGTAAGAGAAATCTTAAACATTATTTAATCGCCAAAAAGGTGCTAAAATTAGCCCATTTAAATAAAACTTCCACTTTACTAAAACCCACTTCTTTAAGTATAGATATATTTTCATCAAGAGATAATGGAGTTAAGATATTTTCTAAAGCTTCTTTTTTCTTCTCTATTTGGGTGATGGTATATCCTTTTTCTTGTTTGTAATTATGATATATTTCTATTAAATGCTTATTTAATTCTTCATTATCGCTTATTACTTTTTCAGATACTAAAAATATTCCTCCCTTGTTTAAGCTATCAAATATTTTTTTTATTACTAAGCTTCTATTGTTTTTGTTTATGAATTGTAAAGTGTAATTACTTATGATGGCTTTAGATGGCTTAAGAGTTATATCTTCAATGCTTCCATAAATAAGCTTTATTTTAGAGCCATAAGATTTTATTTTATTATTAGCTTTTTCTATCATAGGCTTTGAGTTATCGATGCCTATAAGTTTTGCTTTTATGTTAAAATTTTGCTCAAAATATAATAAAAAATTTAAGGTAGAGCTACCTATATCATAGACTGTATCTTCATCATTGATGTATTTACTTAGTATTTTTGCATTAAGTTTTAAATTATCTCTATAAAATGGGATAGAGCGATTAAGCATATCATCGAAGACATTCGCTACATCTTCATTAAAAGTAAATTTTCCTTGATGGTCTTCGTTGAATAAATTATCTTGCATATTTTATATTGAAAATTCACTGCAAGTTTTAGGGGTTTCAAAGAATTTTACCTTGCTTACAAGGACATTTAACTCTTTCATTTTATCTTGCACTATTTTATGTATCCATAAAGATATGTTTTCACTTGTGGGAACAAAATCAACTAATATATAGCTTTCATACATTTCGATTAAAACAGAAGATGGATTATCTAAAGTATCTATTTTAGGGATAAAGTAATTTTCGTTCATCTTTTTTAAATTAACAACTTCGCCATTTATATAAAAATCTTTTAAAAGATTAGGGAAAAGTGGGTCATTTATGTCTAATATAAATTTATGGTCAATGGTTTCATTAATAAACTCTTTAAACCAATTGAGATGTTTAAAATCCGTCACCATAGAGTCTCGAAGCTCATTAGCTTCTAAATATATTTTTATTTTTCCTTGATGTCCGTGAAGATGTCTGCAAACTAGGCTATCATCTATGCTAAATTTAGAATTTAACTTTTGAGACCATACCCTATGCCCATAACAAAAGTCAAACTCTTTAGATATATTCCATTTCATAATTATTTAAAAAACCTTATAATTTTCTTTGATATTTTAATTAGTATCGTCTCTTAATATTATAAATGTAAAAGTATGAAAAAAAAACTAGCAAGTATTAGATTTTAATGCTATTATGTTTTGGCTAAGTTGATTAAGACTTGGTTAATATATTATTAGGAGATGGAATGAATCCACTTACAACGAGAATTGGAACTTTTATTTTAGGTTTGGTGTTATCTGGTGTAGCATTATTTTTATTTGGAGGCTTAGAGCATATTAATATGGCAAATATGATGGCTTGGGCTCATGTAATCGTTGGTATTACATGGATTGGTCTTTTATATTATTTTAATTTTGTTCAAGTGCCAGCGGTTGGTGCTGCATTAGCGGATAAAGAAGGCCCAGGTGCTGCTGGTATTAATAAATATGTTGCCCCACGAGCATTATTTTGGTTTAGATGGGCAGCATTAGCTACTTGGATTACTGGTGCTGGTGCATTAGAAAATATTCATGGTGGAGATGGCAGTGGTGTAGTTGCTGCTTTTACATTTGCTGAAGGTTTTGCATTTATAGGTTTAGGTGCTTGGCTAGGAACTATTATGCTTTTTAATGTATGGTTTTTAATATGGCCAAATCAAAGAAAGATTTTAGGATTAAATGAAACTGCTTCAAGCCCAGAGGAAATAGCAAGTGCGAAAGTAATAGCATTAATGGCTTCAAGAACAAACACAGCTTTATCATTGCCTATGTTATTAACTATGGTTGGTTATGGACATGGTTTAGGTATGTAAAATTTTAACCCATAAGCCTTGTGGCTTATGGGTTAAAACATACTATGTATATTTTCTTCTAAAAGAGTTGTGTTATGGATTAGATTATCTTCATAATCGCTAAATCCCCAAGGAACCATTATAAATTTTACTCCGCCAACTTTGGCACATTCTTCATCTTTGGCACTATCGCCTATGAAAATAGTATTTTCTTTTTTTATTTTTCTTTTATTTAGGATTACTTCTACCATTTCTTGATGAGGCTTAGGCATAGATACTATATCGCTTCCTATGATTACACTAAAATATTTGTGGATATCTAAATGTTTTAGCATTGGTATTGCTGTAGTGGTGTATGCATTGGTCGCAATGCTAAGCTCATATTTTTTGCTTAGATTTTCTAGCATTTCTATCATTCCATCGTATAGATGGATTTCATTTTGATAGTTTTTTGTAAAATGCTCTGAAAATAAATCTTCATGTTCTTGTGTGAATTTTTCTGAATTATAGCAAAACTCAGATATGGATGTATGCTTTTCATTTAGTTTCTTTAATAAATGCTCAGAATCTAATGGCTCTAAAGATAGCCTACTTCGGACATAATTAACAGAAGAAGATATAATACTAGAACTATTAATAATAGTCCCATCCATATCAAAAATAACCATTTTTTTATTAGTCATTATTTAAAAAGTTTCAACTCTTGTTTTAAATATTTAGCCGTGTAGCTTGTTTTGCTATGTTTGATTATTTCTTTAGGAGTTCCTGTAGCTACTACTTTTCCACCACCTTTTCCACCTTCTGGACCTATGTCTATAATATAATCTGAATTTCTAATTACATCTAAATTATGCTCTATCACTATCACGGAATTACCTAAATCAACTAAAGAATGAAGAACTTTAACTAATCTATTAATATCATCAAAATGCAATCCTGTAGTAGGCTCATCTAATATATATAGGGTTTTTCCTGTGTCTTTTTTGCTTAATTCTTTGCTTAGCTTAATTCTTTGGGCTTCACCGCCACTTAAAGTGGTAGCATTTTGTCCTAGAGTTATATAATCTAAGCCTGTATCCATTAATGTTTTTAGCTTTATAGATATTTTTGGAAATGCTTTAAAAAATACACTTGCTTCTTTTACACTCATATTTAAAATATCTGATATGTTTTTTGTTTTATATAAAATCTCTAATGTTTGTTTATTATATCTAGTTCCATTACATTCATCGCATTTTACCATTACATCTGGTAAAAAATGCATTTCTATTTTTATATCGCCGTCCCCTTGGCATTTTTCACATCTTCCACCTTTTACATTAAAAGAAAATCTACCAGGCTTATAGCCTCTTAATGCACTCTCTTTTGTTTTGGAAAATAAATCTCTTATTTCATCCATCATTCCTGTATATGTAGCTGGATTACTTCTTGGAGTTCTTCCTATTGGGGATTGGTCGAGATAAATTACTTTATCTAAATTCTCCATTCCTATTATTTCTACACCTTTAACTTTATTTACTTTTCTAGCATGATTTAATATTTCTTTTGCTACAGGAAGTAATGTCTGAAGAATTAAAGAGCTTTTTCCACTTCCACTTACTCCTGTGATGGATACGAAGCTTTGCAAAGGTATTTTAGTAGAAAGATTTTTAATATTATTGATATTTACATTATTTATTTTTAAAAAAACATCTGATTTTCTATGACTTGGAAAAATGATTTGTTTTCTATTGTATAAATAATCCGCTGTAAGAGTTTTTGCATTTTCAAGCTTTTTTAAATCACCAGCAAAGACGACTTTACCTCCATGCTTACCAGCCTTTGGACCTATGTCTATTATAAAATCTGAATTTAATATAGTTTCTTTATCATGCTCTACTATAATTACAGAGTTTCCTTTATCCCGTAGATTTTTTAAAGTATCTATAAGCTTTAAGGTATCTCTTTCGTGAAGACCAATGGATGGCTCATCTAAAACATACATTACTCCAGTTAAGCCACTCCCTATTTGTGAAGATATTCTAATTCTTTGAGCTTCTCCACCACTAATAGTTCTCGCGTCTCTTCCTAGTGTGAGATAATCAAGACCTACTGAATATAAAAACTCTAATCTTTCTTTAATCTCTTTAAATATAGAAGCAGATATTTTTGTTTTGTTTTTATCAAGATATGAGAAGTTTTTTTTATTTTTAAAAAATTTATAAATATCCTCAATAGGCATACTCATTAAATCAGGTATGTTTTTTTCAGCTACTCTAACAGCCATATGCTCTTGCTTTAATCTATTTCCATCACATTCATCACATATTTTTTCTATCATATATTCTTTAAGTTCTTTATCATCTTTTAGCATATCATAAGCCATAGATACTACACCCATCCATACTCTTTTTAATTTATGCTTTTTCCAAAAAAATGATATTTGCTCAGGTGAGCCATTTAGCACTTTTGATTTATCGCTATCGCTTAATTCGCTATAAAGGACATTAGTATTTATTCCAGCTGTATCACAAAATGCCATTAGATATTTATGATAATAGCTTTTATTAAAACCATAAAATAATCTTATAGCTCCATCGCTAAGGCTTAAATTTTCATCTATTATTTTATTAAAATTAATAGCATACTTAATACCTAATCCATTACAAGAAGGACAAGCCCCCTTATGAGAATTAAAAGAAAAACTTACAGGTTCTAATGGCTCAAAGCTCACTTTACAGGGATGACAAGCTAAATGTTTGGAATAATGGATAATATCTTTAGTCATTCCCACTTCTTCATAATTAGCTATCTCAATTTCTAATTCCCCAAAACTCTCTTTAAGTGCTTTTTCCACACCGATAGAAATTCTATCTTTATTTTCTTCACTAATCACAACTCTATCTACGACAATTTTTATAGTATGCTTAGTAGTTTTTTTAAGCTCAATCTCATCATCAAGCCTATGAGTATGCCCATCGATAATAACACGAACATAACCTTTTGATTTTAATATTTCTAAAATATCAGCAAAACTACCTTTTTTATCCTTAACAATAGGAGCCATCAAGATAGCCTTAGAAGAGCTAGGCAAACTCATTACTTCCTCAATCACATCTGAATCACTCATAGAAGAAATTGGCTCATTACATTTATGACAATGCTGATCACCTACTCTTGAATATAAAAGACGAATATAATCATAAATTTCAGTAATAGTTCCCACAGTAGAGCGAGGGTTTTTAGAAGTAGTTTTTTGATCAATAGCAATAGCAGGAGTAAGCCCCTCTATTTTATCTACCTTAGGCTTACCTACTTTATCTAAAAACTGTCTAGCATAAGAAGAAAGAGATTCTAAATATCTTCTTTGACCCTCTGCATACAAAGTGCTAAAAGCTAAAGAGCTTTTCCCACTCCCACTAATGCCTGTAATAACAACTAATTTATTTTTAGGTATTTCTATATTTATGTTTTTTAAATTATGCTCTCTGGCACCATATACTTTTATCTTATTCAATATCATCCTTGGTTTTTGCAAATGTTTATATTATACTATTTTTTACTGATTGTTGAGAGGGGAGATATTAATATTTATGGTAGATTAAGATTTTTTTGTAAGAAGATTATTTATAAAATTTGCTATAATAAAGTAGTTAATTTTATAAAAAGAATGGACAAATATGACTAGAAGAGAAATTATTAAAAAAATAATGTTATTAAGCTCTTCTATGTTTGCTTTAATGGCTTGTGAAGATAAAAATATTCGTGCAAAAAAAGAGAAAAATTCAAACTCTATAAACCTTAAAAAAATTAAGCTTACTAATGATATTTATAATTTTAATCAAAAACTACTCATTCCAGATATTGAAAAATATGAATTAAAAAATAATATAAAGCATTTTAATTTTAAAATACAAAAAGCAAGTAAAAATTTTATAGGAAAAGATGTCCCTACTTATGGAGTAAATGCTGATTACTTAGGAACCACTCTAAGAGTTAAAACAAAAGATTTAGTTTCTCTTAATGTGGAAAATAATTTAGATATTCTAACTACTTGCCACTGGCATGGTTGGCATGTAGAGGGGCAAAATGATGGGAGTATGCACCAAAGTATTGCTCCAAGCAAATCTTGGAATCCTTCTTTTGAAATTAAAAATCATGCTGGAACATATTTTTACCACTCTCATGCCCATGGAAAAACAGCAGAACAAGTCTATAAAGGCATATCTGGTATGATTATAGTAGATGATGATATTAGCGAAAATCTTGATATTCCTAATGAATATGGAGTAGATGATATTCCTTTAATCGTTCAAGATAAATTCTTTACTCAAGAAGGAGATATGGTATATACGAAAAGTAATAGGACTACGATGATGGGGCATATGGGTAATACCTACTTAGTTAATGGAGTTTATCAGCCTAAAATAGAAGCTTCTACAAATCTCCTAAGATTTCGCATATTAAATGCTAGTAATGCGAGAACTATTTTTCTTGGATTTAGTGATAAAAGAGAATTTTATCAAATAGCCACAGATGGTGGATTTATGGAAAAATCTCTTGCCTTGAACTCATTAAAGATAGCCCCTGCTGAACGAATAGAAATTATGGTCGATATTTCTAATGCAAAAAATGAATTATTTCTAAATGCTTATGAAAATTATGGATTTGTTCCAATTATGAAAATAGATACAAGCAATGCTAAAAAATCTAATCATAAAGTCCCGTCATTTTTAACAAAAATAGACTGGATAAACCCTAAAGAAGCAACTACCACAAGAGATATCAATTTAGCTATGAGGCATGGTAGCCTAAGCATTAATAATAAAAAGTTTCTTGGGTCAAGAATTGATGAGGAGGTTAAATTAAATAGCACAGAAATATGGAATTTAAAAACAACCTCAGGACCTATGGATCATCCATTCCATATTCATGGGACTTCATTTCAGGTATTAAGCAGAGATGGTAATCCACCGCTAGATACAGAGAGAGGATGGAAAGATGTGGTTTTAATTAGACCCAAAGAAGTAGTTAAAGTGATTATGCGATTTAATTATAAGGCAGATAAAAATAACCCATATATGTATCATTGCCATATATTAGAGCATGAAGATGGAGGAATGATGGGGCAATTTAGTGTTAGTTAAAATAAAAACAAGGATAAAATAAATTGATTTTAATGATAGATAATTATGATAGTTTTACATATAATATAGTCCAGTATTTACTAGAACTAGGGGCAGATATGAAAGTGATAAAAAATGATGAGCTTAGCTTAGAAGAAATAATAGAACTTAATCCAGAAAAAATAATAATTTCACCAGGTCCATCTACTCCCGATAATGCAGGGATTTCACTTGCAAGCATTGAGTATTTTAAGGATATTAAGCCTATTTTAGGAATTTGTTTAGGTCATCAAAGCATAGCACAAATATATGGAGCAAAAATAATTAATGCTAAAAACCTTATGCATGGTAAGACATCTAATATAAATATCACAAAAGAGACTAAAATATTTGAAGATATTAAAAATCATTTTACTGCTACTAGATACCATTCTTTAGTAGTTGAAAATAAAAATATTCCAAATGAAATTATTATCACTTCTTATAGTGAAGATGATAATGAAATTATGTCTCTTGAAATTAAAGATAAACAAATTTATGGACTACAATTTCACCCAGAGTCCATATTAAGCGAATATGGGCATGATATTTTAAATAACTTTTTGAAAATATAATGATAAGCAAAAATGCTAAAACAAATATAATTTTTGCCCTCATACTAGCCCTCTATAGTGCCATAGCTATTTACGGTATTTCTACTTTATCTATATCTTATAGTGAAATAATAAAATTTAACTTAGAAAATCAAGATAATATATTTATGGGAATTTCATTTTCAGATAAAGATATGGCGATAAAAATGCCATCATTAATTCTATCTCTATTTAATATGATTTTATTATTCATAATATCTAAATCATATCTATCAAAAGCAAGAGATACTCTATATGTAGTCCTTTTATATGCAGTTATGAATGGGGTTTATATATCTTCTGTAATTATCACAGAAAGTGTTCTAAATACCTCTGTGTTATTTATCTTTGTATATCTTTTTCATAAAATACCTAATTTTTTAAAAATTATATTAATGATTGCTATGCTTAGATTAGAGAATTTCTATATATTATATATAGCCTTATTTTTTTATGGCTTCAATAATAAACAAAAAGATTTATATATATCCTCTTTAATCCTTTTGATAGTATCTCTAGGATATTATGGTTTCCCTATTGATAATATAGGAAATAATTTTTTAGGCAATCTAGGAATATTTCCAGCTCTTTTAGGGATACCTTTTTTTATATATTTATTTTATGCTTATTATAGAAATTTATTTATAGAAGAAAAAGACATAGTATGGTATATAGGAGCTAGTGCATTAATTATGGCATTATTATATTCTTTTCAATCATCTATATACTTGGATGATTTGGCATGTTTTTTATTTATAGGGGTGCTAAAAGTAGTTAAAGAATTTAGCTATTCATATAGAGTGAGATTAAAAGTCAATAGGAAAAAAACTAAATTAATTCTCATAGGAGTTTTGATATTTTCATTTTCCCAATTTCTACTTATGGTTTTTAATTACTCTTTATATAGTATTTTGACAGAAAATAATCATTTCGCTAAAAAATATCATTTCGCTAAAGAGTTAAGCATAAAATTAAAAAATGACGGTATATCAGAAATAAAAACAAATGAAAAATTATCCACAAGATTAAAATATTACGGTATTAGCTCAGGAAATAAATACATAATAAACGAAGACAGCAATGAATATGATAAAAAATATACTTTAAAATACTCTGGTAAAGATATCAAAACATATTTTGTCAAGAAAGTTATAGTGCAATAAATCATAAAAATAATGCCTTTAGTCTATTAGAAGGATTATTATCGATAATAATAATTGGCATTTTATCATTTACATTTATTCCAAAACAAAAAGACAACAATCTACTTCTAGCAAGAAATCAATTAATTGAAGATATAAATATAGCCGTCTTTAAAGCTTCCTTAAATGATATATTTCAAAATAATAAAGATTTCTATCAAGATTTATGGCAAATAAAATTCAGTAAAAAAATAAAACATCAAAATGTAATCGCATATTCAATATATGCGAATATAGGAAAAACAAAATCACTAAACCAACAAGATAAAACAATAATAAACCCTATAAATCATAAAACTCTCACATCAGGAGGATATTATGGATTAGATGGAAATAAAAGCTCTAAAGAAGTCCTTTTGAGTAAAATGTATAAAATAGATGGCTTAAGCCTATCACGAAATTGCACTAGAAGTTCTAGTATGAGGCTATTATTTGATTCATTAGGAAGAGTTCATATTAATCATGGGGGAAAAATAGCAAAAGGAATTTGTGAAATATCTCTTTTTAAAGAAAAAATAGAAGCAAAAATATGTATAGACTCTCAAAGCTCATTTATTTATTCTTGCTAAAGATTAGCTAAATACCCCATTGATCACCTCATCGCATTTTGGACATTTAGAATTTATGATGTTATTTTCTAACACATTATATCTATCTCTTTTTATTAAATCATATTCACATTTTGGGCATTTTGTATTCATATCTTCACTAGCATTACCATAATATACATAGTTTAGATTATGTTTTTTACCTATATCATATGCTCTTTTTAAGGTGCTTAATTTTGTATGTGCGGTTGAGAGCATTTTGTAATCAGGGTGAAATGCACTTATATGCCATGGTGTTGTTTTGCTTAAATCATTTGAAATAAAACTAGCTATTTTTTCAAGCTCTTCATTGCTATCATTTTGATTTTCTATAATTAATGTAGTTACTTCAAGCCATATATTATTATTTTTAAATAATTTCAAAGAATCCAGCACATCATCAAGCTTTCCCTTTAAGACTTTTTTATAATACTTATCATTAAAGCTTTTCAAATCAATATTTACAGCATCTATCACTCCTACCATATCTTCGATAACCTCAGGACTTTCTATCCCATTACTAACAAATACAGTTTTCATACCAAGCTCTTTAGCATAAAGTGCCACATCTTTAGCATATGGATAAAAAATACTAGGCTCATTATAAGTAAATGCCACACTAGAGCAATTTGTATTTTTAGCCATTGTAGCTATTTCTTTAGGAGAATAATATTTCGATTTATCAAATTGCTTAGTTTGAGAGATAGAATGGTTCTGACAAAAAGGACATCTAAAATTACACCCCACAGTTCCTATGGAGAAAATTCTAGTATTTGGCAAAAAATGAAAAAGTGGCTTTTTCTCTATAGGGTCGACATTCATAGCACTAGGATAGCCATAGACTAGATTTTCTAATTGCCCATTTTTATTTTTATTAACCCCACACATTCCTATAGCTTCTTGAGAAAGCTTACATTTATGCCTACATAATAGGCAAATTATTTTCTCATTATGTTTCTGATAAAATTTCATTTATCTTTAATGCAAAGAAAGGTATTTTTCTAAAGACCCCTTAACTTGCCCCTCGTTTATCTCATTTGTAATAATAGAATCCCCTATTTTATTTGGAAGAATGAAAGATATTTTCCCATTAGATGATTTTTTATCTAAGAAAAAAGCATTATAAAATTCATCGATAGAGTCTATTTTATACTTCACAGGAAGATTATTTATCTGAAGCAAATGAAATATTTTATTAAATTCTTCATCATCAATAAACCCAAGCTCTTTAGCCATCACGTTTGCCATAACCATCCCAATAGCCACAGCCTCACCATGGAGATATTTTTTATAATTAGTTTCTTTTTCTATCACATGACAAAAAGTATGTCCATAATTTAGCTTTGCTCTTTCTCCATTTTCTTTTTCATCATTTTGCACAACTCTTATTTTTAAATTAACAGCCTTTTTAATAGCATAGACTATATTATCCTTATTAAGAGGATTATCCACAAGCCAATTAAAAAATTCCAAATCAAAAGCAACAGCCATTTTAATAATCTCAGCCACACCAGCATTATATTCTCTATCATTCAAAGTATCTAAAAACTCAGGATTAATATAAACAGCCTTTGGCTGATGAAACAAGCCAATTAAATTCTTCCCATAAGAATTATTAACCCCAGTCTTACCACCCACACTAGCATCAACCTGAGAAAGTAGTGTAGTAGGAACCCCAATAAATTCAATTCCCCTTTGATAAACCCCAGCCACAAACCCAGAAATATCCCCTATAACTCCACCACCAAAAGCAATAATGGTAGATTTTCTATCAAGCTTATGATTAAATAAATCATTAAGAATATTTTCAAAAGTAGTAAAATTTTTATATTCTTCCCCATCTGAGATACTAATTATAAAAACCTCTTTTGCTGTAAGCTTTGACAATAAAGTAGCCAAATGCAATCCACTAACTTTAGGGTTTGTGATTATAGCTACCTTGCCATCTAGCTTTATATTATTAAGCCCTCCTATATGTATAGGATAAGATACACCACTTTTTAAATTTACTTCTAGTTTTTCCATTTTTGCTTCTTTTTATTTTTATTTATTATTAATAACTGCATCAATAATAGCCACAGAGTCTTTTTGATGTGAGGGACTTAGCATACCAAATATTTTTATCATTTCTAAAATTATAAAATATTTTGTCTTGTCGCATAAGGCAAACCATAATCTAAGATAGAGCTTCGTTGTTTAATGCGAATTTTTCCAGATGTAGTTGTTAATGGTATTTTAGCTTTTACAACTTTATCATTGTCATTTATTGTTTCAATTTGCATATGTGTTCTCCTAATAATTTATGAAAATATGATAATATTTTCTTTTTAGCTATAGGCTTATATTGTGATTTCGTAAAGTCAAAATTTGCATAATGTTTTCGTAAATGCGGGTTATGAAATAATCCATCTAATATAAAGTATTTTTTATATTCTAAAAATAAATTATTATCTATAATAATATCACAATTTCCTAAATAGTATGGGATACAAGAAGTATACCTTTTGAAGACATCGACATATATATAATAATCTAGTTTATCTAATTCAATTAAAATAGCATTTTGATTTTCTTTATGAATGAATGTCTTATTTCTTTTTAGAGCATTTATATCTCTTAATGTCCAAAATAGGACTGAATCATCTTTTATTTTATCATATTTACTTGGATATTTTTTAATATAATTAGGCATATAATCAAATAAATTAATTTTAAAAAATAAATTATCTTTTATTTCAAAATTAAAATTTTTAATATAATCAAAACTCATACCATCATTATTTTTGGTATATAGTCCTATAATAATAGGGAATGGCATACCTTTAGAAGAGCCTATAAAACTTTCGCTACTAATTATTTTAGCTTTTATTAATTTATAATTTTGAGAAAATTTTTTTAATAAAGAAAAATTTGCTTTTTTAATCAAGTAAGAAAGTGGATGTAAGACACAAATAATATCAGCATTTAGCTTAGCATAAGACTTTAAAAAAGAAATTCCTAAATCTCTCGTCTTAATATCATCATCAATATTAAAATCAACTTCTTTAACTTTATTACGAATTATAGACGTTTTATCATTATATGGTGGATTTCCTACGATACATAGTTTTTCGTTTTTTTCTATTTCGTATTGGCTTCTATTAACATTTTCTAAAGCATTAAAATTAAAAAATGAAACATCATTAATATTTTCACTAGCAATATCAATCGCTATTTTATCAATATCATTACCAATTTTTTTATTAGAAATATTTTGCAGAAAATTACCATACCCACAAGATGAATCTAAAATAGTAAAACTTTTATCTATATATGGTGCAATAAAATCAAATACATTACTTATGTGATCGCTATTTGTATAATAGCTACCTAAGTTAATAGTCTTTTTGTAGCTTAAATGTTTTTGATGGTTGAAACTATTTTTTGTCATTAAAAATAATATTTTTTTTAAATGGTTTTGTTATTTTGTTTTGAAAACCATTAAATTTTTTATAGTTTAAATTATTTATTTGTCTTATTGGCACACTTTTTCCTTGTTGCTTATATTTAACTTGCTTTCATATCTTTATATTTTAGCATATTATATTGGTATGTATTGCTAATTACTTTTTAAATAATATTCCCCGACTTCATATATATATCCAAAAATATCGAATATAAGCCTAACTAATAAGCAATAATACAAAAAAATAAGAATATTATGATATAATACTTATCACTCACACCTAGTGAGTGATAATTTTAAATTTTAACGGAGAAAATAAATGGCTTTTAAACCCCTAAGTAATAGGATTTTAGTAGAAAGAAAAGAAGCAGAAACAAAAACAAGTTCAGGTATTATTATACCAGATAATGCAAGTAAAGAAAAACCAAGCGAAGCTGTTGTTAAAGCAATAGCAAGTGATGTTAAAGATATAAAAGTTGGAGATGTAGTATTTTTCTCATCTTATGCGGGAAATGAAATAATTATTGATGGTAAAGAATCATTAGTATTAGAGTACAAAGATGTGCTTGGTATATCAGCTTAATAAACAAATAAATAAAAAGGAATAAATAAAATGGCAAAAGAAATAGTATTCTCGGATAATGCGAGAGTTAAATTATATGAAGGTGTTAAGAAATTATCAGATGCAGTTAAGGTAACTATGGGACCTAGAGGAAGAAATGTTTTAATTCAAAAAAGCTTTGGAGCTCCTAGTATCACTAAAGATGGTGTATCTGTAGCAAAAGAAATTGAATTAGAAGATACTATCGAAAATATGGGTGCTCAATTAGTGAAAGAAGTAGCTAATAAAACGAATGATGAAGCAGGAGATGGGACTACAACAGCGACAGTTCTTGCTCATAGTGTATTTAAAGAAGGTTTAAGAAATATCACAGCAGGTGCTAATCCTATTGAAGTGAAAAGAGGAATAGATAAAGCTGGTTTAGCGATAATAGCGGAGCTTAAAAAAGCTGCTAAAGCGGTAAGTAGTAAAACAGAAATCGCTCAAGTAGCTACAATTTCTGCTAACTCTGATACAGCAATTGGGGAGTTAATCTCTAGTGCTATGGAAAAAGTAGGTAAAGATGGTGTAATTACTGTAGAAGAAGCTAAGGGAATTGAGGATGAGCTAGAAGTAGTTGAAGGTATGCAATTTGATAGAGGTTATTTATCTCCTTATTTTGTTACTAATTCTGAAAAAATGATAGCTGAATTAGAAAATCCTTATATTCTTTTATCTGAAAAGAAAATATCTAATTTAAAAGATATTTTACCTATATTAGAAGCGGTAAATAAAAGCTCAAGACCTTTATTACTAATAGCTGAAGATATTGAAGGTGAAGCATTATCTACTTTAGTGGTAAATAGATTAAGAGGCTCTTTAAATATAGCAGCGGTAAAAGCTCCTGGTTTTGGTGATAGAAGAAAATCTATGTTAGAAGATTTAGCTGTTCTTACTGGTGGTGTTGTTGTTTCTGAAGATTTAGGAATGAGTTTAGAGACTATGACTATTGATCAATTAGGCGAAGCATCAAAAGTAGTAATTGACAAAGACAATACTGTAATCGTTGATGGTGCTGGAGATAAAGAAAAAGTAGCTTCAAGAGTAGGACAAATCAGAACTGAAATTGCTAATACTTCAAGTGATTATGACCAAGAAAAGCTTTCAGAAAGACTAGCTAAATTAAGCGGTGGAGTAGCTGTAATCAAAGTAGGAGCTCCAACAGAAACAGAAATGAAAGAGAAAAAAGACAGAGTTGATGATGCCTTATCAGCAACTAAAGCAGCTGTAGATGAAGGAATTGTAGTAGGTGGTGGTGTAGCTATAATACAAGCTTCAATCATAGCTAATAAAAACTTAAACCTAATCAATGATGAAAAAATAGGAAGTGATATAGTTTTTAGGGCAGTAAAAGCTCCTATAAAACAAATAGCAGAAAATGCAGGATATGATTCAGGAGTAGTAGTAGATAAAATTCTTAATAGTAATGATAAAAACTACGGCTTTGATGCATTAAAAGGCGAATATGTAGATATGTTTAAAGCAGGAATTATTGATCCATTAAAAGTGGAAAGAATAGCATTACAAAATGCTATCTCAGTATCAAGCTTACTTTTAACAACAGAAGCTACTATTAGCGACATTAAAGAAGCAGCTTCAGCAGCAGCTCCAGCAATGCCTGATATGGGTGGAATGGGCGGTATGGGAGGAATGATGTAATTTACATCATTGCGAATACGGAGTGCAGAGTGCAAAATACGGGAAAAACAGTTAAATATATTTAACTGTTTTTCCCGTAATTAGCAATCTGTCTCTAAGCTTTTGTGAAATTCTCCCTCATCAAATGCCTTTATCTTAAAAGCATTTATACTTTTACCATCTTCTATATCAAAAATAATCGCTTGAAATATTTTATCACAATTCCTATTTATGGAAAATTTACTAGATATTCCCTTAAGCATTCTTTCAATAGGAGCTTTATCTTCCATTCCTATTACTCCATCATTACATCCCGTAAGTCCTACATCACTTACATAGCTTGTATTTTCTCTAATCTCTAAATCATCCGTTCCTATATGAGTATGAGTGCCAAATATAGCGGATACTTTTCCTTTTAAATACATTAATAGAGTTCTTTTTTCTGCTGTTGCTTCGGCATGGAAGTCTATTATTATGTTTTTGATATTTTCTTTTTTTAGATTTTCTAATTCTTTATCTATCGCTACTAAAGGGTTATCTACACTAGGCATAGAGAACATCCCCATTAAATTTATGATAGCTACTTTTTCGCCTTTTATTTCTTTAATATAAACTCCTTTGCCAGGAAGTAGTGAGCTATAATTAATTGGGCGAAGAAGATGAGTTTCTTCATCTATGAAATTAAAAGTTTCTTTTTTATCCCATATATGATTTCCTGAAGTCATCACATTTAATTTATAAGTTTGTAATTCTTTCATATTTTTTTTAGTGATACCAAAACCACCACTTGCATTTTCGACATTACCTATACTTAAATCTATATTAAATTCTTTTATAGCTTTTGCTAAATGCCTATGAACCATAAGTCTTCCAGGTCTTCCTACTATATCCCCTATAAAAATTATTCTCATTATTGTAAAAGTTGTAAAACGAGCTTTCTAGTTACATTTGTTTGACTTAAAGCATAATTTCCTGCTTGAGTTAGAATTTGTAGCTTCTGGAAATTACTACTTTCTTTTGCAAAATCTACATCTCTTATCTGTGATTCTGCTGATCTTAAATTCACTTCTGTTACTGAGATATTATTTATTACTCTTTGAAATTGTCTTTGAGTAGAACCTATATTTGCTCTTATTTTATCAAGGTGAGCAATAGCTCCATCTACTACATCCATCACAGATAATGCACCCTTTAAGCTTAGGACTCCTGCTTGAATAGGTGTATTCACACTAGCCACATTTGCATTAGCATATGAGCCAATAGCAGATGATTCATCTCTTGTGAGTGTAGAAAGCATACCTTTTAAATTGATTGTTCTTTCTACGACTTTCCCTTCACCAAAGCCTATTTTTTCATTTACTTTTGTCTCATCTTGTGTTCCTGTCCCAGTAACCCCTATTTCTATATCTCTAGCGTCAAGCCTTGTAAGTGTTAATCGCCCATAATTTACAGAATATGCTCCTGTTTGAGTAACTTTTACACTAGGATCTTTCGCACTAGTAAGCCCTAGATTAGTAGCACCTGCTATGTCTATCGCTTGAGATGATACCACTATCCCCCTACCATCTAAGCTTCTTAAATTCAAATGCCCTCTAAAATCTACATACCCCTCAACTCCTGTAATATTAGATACCTCATTAATAGCAGCTATTAATTTCCCATCTCCATCTCCATCTAAAATATCTGTGATATTACCAATAGTAGTTCCATTTATTTTAAACCCCTGAATATTACCTGATGATATAGGTTCTTCGCCTGTAGTAATAACCGAATAACTTGCTTTTAAATTAAGAGGAAAGCCTTGTTTATTAATTTCATCTACGACAGTCCCTAGCCCAGTTTCCGCACTATGAGATATTTTTAGATTAAATAATGAAATAGTCTCACTAGTTTGACCATTATTATATAAATTAATATTTATATTAGCAGCAGCTGTGATATTTTTACCAGTCTCATATCGCACATGCCCAATGGCTTTAGAATATGTAGCCTGAATAGATGTTTTTACTGTTTGATTAGAATAAGCACCTATTTGAAATTCTTTATTTACAAATGCCCCACTAAGCAAAGGCTGATTATTGTAGGTGGTTGTTTGAGCTATATTATCAAGCTCTTCCATAAGTTTTGTAATATCACTTTGTAAAGCTTTTCTTGACTCTATGGATTGTCCATCTTGTGCAGCTTGGACGGCTTTTGTTTTGATAACATCTAATATTTTTACCTGCTCATCTATAGCATTATCTGCTATTCGAGTAATAGCCATCCCATCATTTGAGTTATTTATAGCTTGACCAAGTGCATTTGCCTGACTTCGCAAAGAGTTTGCAATATGAAGCCCCGCAGAATCATCAGCAGCAGAATTTATACGAAGACCACTAGAAAGCTTTAGTAGTGAGCTTTGTAGCGAATTAGAGTTCGCTAAAGTTGCATTTTGTGCATTTAATGCAGGTATGTTTGAATTTAATACATAAGCCATTTATTGAGTGTTTCAGTCCTTTGAAAATTCTCTTGTCGGGATTATATCGGAATATATTATATTATATTAAGGGAACCTCTATTAATTCAAATAATTTAGATAATGTTAGATTTTAGTCTTAGAGTGATTTTTATAAAAT
>JAJVLF010000034.1 GCA_029255845.1 Campylobacterota bacterium
GTCAAGGAAGTAAAAGAGTGGTTTTTTGCTTCGTTTTCTAGCAAGATTTAAGCAATCTTGCATAAAAAAATGAAGATTTAAATCTAATAAACAATAGTGAGTTATGCTAAAACTTTCGTTTTTTATAAAGTGGGAACACACTCGTAGTATAATCCCAAAGTGCATTCCACTTTAGGAGACGACGGGTAAAACATAAGTTTTATTTAAATGGGCTAATTTTAGCACCTTTTTAGCGATTAAATAAATATAATCTTAATTTTCATTTTGTATAATTCCATTCCCTGAATATTTCGTGTATGGACATTAATCGCTTGTTCTGATAAATATTCTTTCGATGGTTTGTGTAAGGGGTTCTTCATTGAGCTTTTTCCCTCCGTCACTTTTATGTTTTGTATGAGATACAAGCAACACAACCTTGCGGGTATTCGGGGATTTAATAAAATAATAATAATTAAAATAAAGTATAATAATGAATGTCTTAATAGTTGGTAGCGGTGCTAGAGAATATTCTCTAGGGTTGTCTGTTTCTAAATCTCCTCAAATTAAACAAATATTTTTTTCTCCTGGTAATGGGGCTACTTCTAAGATAGGAGAAAATATTAATGCTGAAAATATTGAGGACTTAAAGAATATCGCTCTTGATAAGAAAGTTGATTTAACTATTGTTGGTTCTGAGGATAGATTAGTTGAGGGGATAGTTGATTTATTTGAAGATAATAATTTAACTATTTTTGGTCCTAGTAAAAAGGCTTCAAGACTAGAAGGCTCTAAGGAATATATGAAAAATTTCCTTAAAAAATATAATATTCCTACAGCAAAATATATTTCTAGCTCATCTAGTGATGAATTAAATTCTTTTATAGATAATAATTTTAAAGATGATGATTTAATTGTAGTAAAAGCAGATGGTCTTTGTGCTGGTAAAGGGGTGCTTATATGCGAAAGTAAAGATGAGGCAAAAAGAGAAAGCTCTAAGATGTTAAGTGGAGAGTCTTTTGGAGATGCTGGTAAAAAAGTAATTATAGAAGAGTATTTAGATGGATACGAGTTATCTCTTTTTGCTTTATGTGATGGTAAAAACTTTAAATTATTACCTGCTGTGCAAGACCATAAAAAATTACTTGATGGAGATAAAGGAGTGAATACTGGGGGAATGGGTGCTTACTCTCCTACTTCTTTGATTGATGATGATATGTATGAATATATTAAAGAGAAAGTATGCACTCCTACTTTAAAGGGTATGCAAGAAGAAGAGGCTCCTTATAAGGGGGTTTTATTTATTGGGCTAATGCTTGTTGATGGGAAGCCTTATGTTTTGGAATATAATGTTAGATTTGGTGATCCTGAATGCCAAGTTTTAATGCCACTACTTGAAAATGATACTTTGGATTTATTTTTAAAAGCTTCTACTAATAGACTAAATGAGATTGAATTAAAAATAAGGGATAAAAAGGCTGTTTGTGTCGTTTTAGCTAGTGAAAATTATCCGTTTAAATCATCTATTCCTGCTAAAATTGATGTGCCTGAGATTAATGATGAAGATATTCATATTTCTTATGCGGGGGTTTCCTTGCAAGGAGATGATTTGATGGCAAGTGGAGGTAGAGTTTTATCTGTAGTGTCAAGTGATGATACTTTGGAGTTAGCTGTTAGAAAGGCTTATAAAGTTTGTGATGAGATAGAGTTTAAAGGCAAAAAATTAAGAAGAGATATAGCTTTTCAATCTCTTAAAAAAAATTAATAGGAAAACAATGGAAGAAGAACATTTAGATAATTTAGAAAGAGAGCAATTAAAACTGGCTTCTATAAAAAGTAGATTTTTTGCTTTTATGATAGATTATTTTTTAATATTTATTATTGTTTATGCTATCTATTTTGATGCTTTAGATGGTGTGGAAGATATTGAAAGTATGATTATTATCATTACAGATGCCACTATCAAGGGCTTTATTATTAAATTTATATATGAGTCTTTTTTTGTTTTTTATTATTCTGCTACTGTTGGGAAGATACTTATGAAAATTCGTATTTTAAATATAGATAGTTTTGATGATTTAAGTTTAACCCAGTCTATTGGTCGCTCTGGTATTAAGATTTTAAATGAGTATATATTTTATTTTGGATGTATGTTTGCTTTTATAGGGGAATTAAAACAGACTCTTCATGATAGGGCGGTTAAAAGTATTGTGGTTTATGTTTAGATTATTTTACTTTTCATTCTTTCTTGTTTTTTTATTTGCTGATGTAGATGTTGATATATCTGCAAATAAAATAACAAGAGATAATGATAGAATTGTGCTAGAGGGGAATACTACGGCAAAACTTTTAGGATATAAGCTAGGCTCTAAAAAGGCTATCGTTAATACTAAAGATAATATATTTAATTTGCAAGGCGATGTTTTTTTAGAAAAAGAAAATATCTTTATTAATTCTGATGATATTGTAATTGAAATGAATGATGAAAGTATTAGTTTAAATGGCTTTAATCTAATAGATAAAAAAAGTAAGCTATGGGTTAAATCAAATAATGCTAATGTTTGCAAGGGAGTGTATTCAATAAAAGAATCTACTCTCTCTAGCTGTGATAAAGATAAAAAGTCTTGGGAAATTACATTTAGTAATGGTGAATATAGTGAAAAAGAAAATAATTTTTATCTAAATAATGCCGTTTTAAGTGTCTATGGTGTCCCTATTTTATATACTCCTTATCTTTCTTTCTCAAATAGTGTAAGAAAAAGTGGATTTTTATCTCCAGAGTTTTCAATATCATCTAATGAATTTGGATATATGCAACCTTATTATATTAATATAAGCACCTCTCAAGATTTGGAACTTACACCAAATATAAGAACTAAAAAAGGATTAGGCTTAAACTCTCTTTATAGATTGGCTAGCTCTAAAAATAGCTTAACAAGTGCTAAGGTTATTTATTTTAGTTATGATAAAAACTATATGAAAAGCTTTGACATAAAAAAAAGAGATATTTATGGACTTGAATTAGAACACGGCATAAATATACAAGATGAGGGATACAACAAGCAAAAGCTTTTTATCGATTTAAAAAAAGCTAATGCTGATAATTATGAATTTTTTAAACAATTAGATGCAAGTGATGTATCTATCATCCAAAAAACTACATCTAAGATTGGATATGTGAATACTCACAAGGATTGGTATTTTGATATTTTTATTAAGCAATATGAAGATATAAACAATGGAGATGTAAGTAAAAAACTTCCTCAATTTAGTTTGCATAAAAATATGGATAATCTTTTTTTAGATAATTTATATTATGTCATAGACTTCAAGCACCAAAATTTGGTTAGAGAAAAAAGGCTTAGCTTATTGGCAAATAGAGCTAATTTGCAGTTTATATATGATAATTATTTTATAAATAATTATCTTAATTTTAGTTTTTATAGTAATATGGCTTATGCTTTTGATAATTTCTATATTGGTGAAAGCTCGGTAGATAATGAATACACAAAGATATATCATAAAGCAAAATTCTCCACTGACTTGATGGGAAAATATAAAGGTTTTTCTCATAATATAAAAGCAGATATTAATTATTTAGTTTTAGATTATAAAAAAGGTTTTCCTTTTGCTTATAGCATATATGATAGTGATATAAAGCAGACTAAAAAACTAGATTTGAAATCTAAAATAGAAGTAAATATAAAAAATTCTTTTTACAATAAGCATAATAAAGTTTTTCATCATAAAATAACGGGAAATATAGATTATATTAATCAAAATTCCCTAAAGCCAAACACTAAAGAAAAAAAGATTTTCAATAAAATTGCTTTTAATATAAGTAATGATATTGGTTTTGAGAATAAAATAGATTATTCTTTTGAAGATAGTAAAATTGATAAAGTTCTTTCTTCTTTGGAGTATAAAAAACAAGACAGCTTAAAAATAAACCACATATATGACTCTAAAGATACATACAAAAGCGACTACCTAAGACTAAACTCCAAAAAGAAACTTAATAAAAAATATTCATTAGCTCTCGATTTAGATTTTAATAATAAACTTCATAATATTAATAGATGGGGCATAGAATTAGAAAAAGATGAAGATTGTTTTGGGTATAAACTAAAATTATCTCAAAATAATTCATTAGCAAATTCTATTGAAGAAACTATTTTTTCTTTTAAAATAAATCTTAAGCCTTTAGGTGGGTTTGAGCAAAAAATATGAAGACCTATAATTATTTTAATAACCTAAATGATGCTTCAAGTGAGCTAAAAAATGAAATTACTGCAAATAAAGACACCATTCTTATTTCAGTAAATACCACTAATAGATATAAATCTGTCCTTTTCACAAAAATGCTTTCAAATAAGCTTCATCTCCCTTTTGATGTGCTTTTTTCAAGAAATATATTTGCTCCAGAGAATAAAAACTGCATTATTGGGGTCGTTAATGAAAGTGGAGATATTATTTTAGATAATGCATTGATTGATTTTTTTGAGATAACTCAAAATTATATTTATTCTGAAACTAATAGAGAATTAGAAGAAATTTTAGGACATATTCATAATTATAAAGATAGGTCTTTAGAGCAAGCTATCGCTAATAAAAATGTTATACTAGTGGATTATGCTATTTTGAGTGGATTTAAGACATTATGTGCGATAAAGAGTTTGATTGCATTAGGAACTAAGGAAATCTCCATTGCTGTTCCTATTATCTCTAGCGATATTTTTAATTATTTAGATAATTATGTAGATAATATTTTTTATCTCAAAAAAGAAAAGCATTTTACAAAAAAAGAAGATTATTATAAGAGCTTTGAAAAAGCTTGCATAGAAGATATTTTAATAAAGGATAAGAATGAATTTAATATATGATTTTGATATGAATAATGTGATTGAGAGGTACGAATTAGGAAATGTGGCTATTCATGCAAATGGCTCTTTATTGCTAAAATCTAAAAATACTGTGATGTTGGCTACAATATGTGTGGATGAAGAACCAATTGATGTGGATTTCGTCCCTTTGACGGTTCAATATGTAGAAAAAACTTATGCAGCCCATAAATTCCCTAGTGGGTTTATTAAAAGAGAGCAAAGACCAGGGGAATTTGAGCAACTCACCTCAAGAATGATTGATAGAAGTATAAGGGTTCTTTTTCCTAAAGGGCATAGATATAATACAGTTGTAAATATTATGGTTTTATCTTCTGATTATGAATCTGATTTGCAAGTTTTAGCTCTTAATGCTGCTTCTGCTGTTTTGTATAATTCTAATCTGCCTATTAATAAAGTAATTTCTGCTGTGAGAGTCGGTAAAATTGATGATGAAATAATCATAAATCCAACTAAAGAGCAAAAAGAATTAAGCTTGGTAGATGCCTTTATCTCTGGAACTAGTGAGCAAATACTGATGATAGAAATGAAATCAAATAGTAATAGCGAAGATAGAAATAATGAAATAAAAGAAGATGAGCTTTTAAAAATAATAGAAGTAGCTAGCTCTGCTATTAAAGAATCTGTAGATAAATATTCTACTTCTTTTAGCACCGAAAATCAAGAAGAAATTAGCCTTGAATATATAGTTAAAGAAAATGACAATGATTTAATATCAAAACTAAAAGAAAATTATTTAGATAAATTAAAAGATTTAATTAAAATAATGGCAAAAACAGAAAGAGATCAATTAATCAAAAATCTAGCAAAAGAAATTGATAAAAGTGATTATGAAAACTCTAATTATGAAAATATATATAAATCATTATTAGTAATTAAAAGAGAGATAATAAGAAATGATATTTTAAATAATAAAATAAGACCTGATGGAAGAGGCTTAGAGGATGTGAGAGAAATATCAATCCAAACTAATTTATTACCAAATGCACACGGCTCTTGCCTTTTCACTAGAGGGCAAACTCAAGCTTTATGTATAGCTACAATAGGCGGAGATAAAGATGGGCAAATATATGATAATCTAAGTGAAGGCTCACAAACAGACCATTTTACTTTACAATACAATTTCCCAGGATTTTCAGTAGGAGAAGCTTCTGTTATTTTTGCACCAGGAAGAAGAGAGCTAGGTCATGGTAATCTAGCAAAAAAAGCATTACAATCGACATTAAAAATGGAAAATAAAACATCAATAAGAATAGTTTCTGAAATATTAGCCTCTAATGGCTCATCGTCTATGGCTACAGTTTGCGGAAGCTCATTAGCTTTAAAAACAATTAGAGCAGATATTTCAAAACTAAGTGCTGGTGTTGCTATGGGGCTTATTATATCAGATGATAAAGAAGCAATCTTAAGTGATATTACAGGCTTAGAAGACCATGAGGGCGATATGGACTTTAAGATAGCTGGAACAAAAGATGGTATAACTGCTTTACAGCTAGATATTAAAATAGCTGGATTAAGCCTAGAATTATTATCAAGAGTATTTACCCAAGCAAAAAAATCAAGATTGCATATATTAGACATTATGGAAAAAGCAAGTGAAGAAATTATCTATAATGATGAATTACTTCCAAGTTCTAAAACAATCCATGTAGATACATCTAAAACAATGCTTATAATAGGAAAAGCTGGAAGCACTATAAAAGATTTAACTCAAAACTTTAATGTATCAATAGATATAAATAGAGATACAGGTGAAGTAAAGGTAAGTGGTGATAGTATGGATGGAGTAGAGGGTGCTTGTGCTAAAATAGAAACAATAGTAGGAGGAGCTTCATCAACTCCAATAGAGAAAATAAACTTCTTAGAAAAATACGAGCAAGGCGAAGTTGTAATGGGGAGTGTAAAAAGAATTGTAGAATTTGGAGCTTTTATAGAGCTTCAAAGAGGTGGAGAAGGATTGCTTCATATTTCTAAAATATCAAAAGAAAGAGTAGCATCAGTTAAAGATGTTTTAGATTTAGATGAAACTATAGAAGTTAAAGTAATAAATATAAGTAAAGATAGAATTGAGCTTCAAAAAGTTTAGTCTTTTCCTTGTTTTAAGTATTTTTTCTTTTTCTAATGAAGTTATCCGAGTAGGGGTAGCTTCAAATATGTCGTTCGCATTTAAAAAGATAATAAAAGCTTATAATCAAAAACATCCAAATATAAAAATAATAGCAAATTATACATCAAGTGGTAAAATAGTATCTATGATAAAATATGGTGCCAATATAGATATATTTTTATCTGCCAATGAGGAGTATGCAGATAGAGTATGTGAGAATATTAAATGTATAAAACAAGATATTTATGCGATAGGTAAATTAACATTAATTTACCCTAAGAATATTTTATCGAATAACTTAAATGAAATTTTAACAAAATCAAATAAAATAATAATAGCAAACCCAAAAATAGCCCCTTATGGAAAAGCATCAAAAGAAGTGCTAAATACTCTAAGTATAAAGAATAAAAAGATAATCAAAGTATCTTCCATATCTCAAACTATGGCAATAATCTTAAAATCAAAAAATACAGGGTTTAGTGCAAAGTTAATATCTAAGGTAGTTAAAGAAAGAAATCTATTAAATGAATTTAATGTTCTAGATATTAATAAATCACTATACACTCCAATTTCTCAAAAAATGATACTTCTAAATAAAAAAGCAAATGATTTTTATTTATTTATTTTAAGCCCTTCATCGCAAGAAATTCTTAATGAGTTTGTTGCTCAGTAGTTATGTTATTCCCCTAAAAACATAATTTATTCTTTACCTTGAAAAATTGCACTTCGTGCTTAAAAGTTGGAAATTTATATTTTTAGAAGTTCCCTTAACTTATAGCTTATCTAAATATGGTATAATTTTATTTAATGGGACTATTTATTAAATGTGGATATTTGTTTCTATTTTTAGAGGTTCCATCCAAAATAAAGGTAATATAAAATGATGACAAGAAGAGATTTTGCAAAAGCTGTATCTGTAGCTGGTGCAACTGGTATGCTTTCTGGGTGTTTAACTGACGATAAAGATAAAGGTAAAAGCAATAGTGGTAGTAGAGCTTTAGATGTTAAAGATGATATGTATGAAGTAAAAAAGACAGGTAATGCTAGAATTTTACATATTACTGATACTCATGGTAACTTATTGCCAAATTACTTTCGTGAGCCTAATGTAAATTTAGGAATGGGTCCTGCTTTTGGCAAAATGCCTCATTTGGTTGGAAAGCATTTATTAAAAGAGCTTAAGCCTTTAGGAATTAAGCCAGGTTCTGCAGAAGCTTATGCCTATACTTATTTAAATTTTGAGAAAATGGCTCATCATTATGGTAAAACGGGTGGATTTGCTCAAATAAAAACAGTTCTTGATTCTCTTAGAGAGGGTGCTGGTGGAATTGCTAATACTTTAACAGTTGATGGTGGAGATACTTGGCAAGGAAGTGGGACTTCTTTATGGACTAGAGGAAGAGATATGATTGATGCTTGTAATATCTTAGGAGTTGATGTTATGGTTGGGCATTGGGAATTTACCTATAAAGAAGAAGAAGTTTTAAATAATCTTACTTTTTTCAAAGGAGATTTTTTAGGTCAAAATGTCCGAATTGTTGAAGATGCTCTTTTTGATGATACATATACTAAAATGACAGAAACTTATGATGGAAATGGTCTTTATAACGAAGATGAAAATATGCCATTTAAGCCTTATACTCTTAAAAATGTAGGTGGACATAAAATAGCTGTAATAGGACAAGCTTTCCCTAGAACTTCAAATGCTAATCCTAAAAAATATTTCTTCCCTGATTGGTCTTTTGGTCTTAGAGAAGATGAAATGAATGATTTAGTTGAAGAAATACAAGAAGAGCATAAACCATCAGCGATTATCCTTGTTTCTCATAATGGTATGGATGTTGATATTAAAATGGCTTCAAGAGTTAAAGGTCTTGATGCAATCTTTGGTGGTCATACTCATGATGGTATGCCAAAACCAATAGAAGTTAAAAATCCAGATGGAAGAACTACGGTTGTTACTAATGCTGGTTGTAGTGGTAAGTATATTGGGGTTATGGATTTAGATATTCAAAATGGTAAAGTTAGTGGATATAATTATAAAATGCTTCCAATTTTAAGCGACCACATTAAGCCAAATAAAGAAATGGCTAGTTTTATTACTAAAATGAGACAAACTAAATATGATAAAAATGTAGTAGAAGCTAGAAATAAGAAATTTGCTAATTCTAAAGAAAGACTAGGTAAAACTTATGAAGAAATTTTATCAGAGAAGCTTTGTAAAACAGATGTTACTTTATATAGAAGAGGAAATTTCACAGGAACTTGGGATCAAGTGCTAGTAAATGCCTTAAGAGAAGAGTATAATTCTGACTTTGCTATGAGCATGGGTGTTAGATGGGGGACTTCAGTTCCTGCTGGTAATTATGTAACTATGGAAGATTTAATGACTAATACATCTTCTACTTATAGTGAAAGCTATGTAAGAGATATTAAGGGGCAAGAACTTGTAGATATGCTTGAAGCTATTGCAGAGAATTTATTCCAAAAAGACCCTTATTTGCAATCAGGTGGAGATATGACAAGAGTAGGAGGATTTGATTATACTATAAATCCTACTAAAAACTTAGGCGAAAGAATCTCTAATCTAGTAAAAGATGATGGAACCCCTATAATATTAGACAAAACATATACAATCTCTGGATGGGCTCAAACTACTGAAATAGGTCATGGTAGAGTAATGTGGGATGTTGCTGCTGATTATTTAAGAAAACAAGGAACATTAAAACTTGCAAAAGTAAATCACCCTACATTAGAAGGTGTTAAAGATAATCCAGGAATAGCTAACTATGATGGAAAACTAATCTAGTTTAGCTTTTAGTTTAATATTTTCTCATTTTAATACTATGAAAATGAGGCGATAAAAAGGTGATGTGTTGCCATCACCTTTTTTATTGCAATAAAAGCCTTATTTTTTACACTCTTTCCTATTTTTATAGCAGACTTCTAAACTCCTATTTATAAGAGTTTATAATATAACTTAGCTCTTTTTTATTAATCTTATTTTTAGCATTATTATATATATTTTCTTCTAGTTTATTTATGTATTTTTTTATTCTTTCATCATTCTTATATCCTATTAATAGGATTAATAGCTCTTTGTCATCTTTTGGTATTTTTAATTTCTTTTTGTATTTTATTTTTTTTAAAATACTTCTTATTATATTATGGACGATAAGGATTATTATGCCTATACTTAATCCTAACAATACATACAATACTTTTTCTTTTAATGATGCCCCTCTATAAATTATTTTTCTTTTTTCTTGAATTTTAGAGTTTATCTTTACTTTATTATTTTTCTTTCCTGTAATTATTATATCAATTGCTTTGCTTTCTTTTGTAATTACCTTTTTATCTTTTAAGGAAAAAAATGAAAATTTTATACTAGGTATCGTAAAATTCTCATCAGCCACTATACTCCACATTTGACTAAATGTATTTTCTCTTATCTTAGGCTTAGAGGCATAGCTACTAGCATTATTTATATCTAATTCAAACTTTTCTATATCTTCTAGGTTTCCTTTTCCCTTAATGATTAGCTCTAAAGATATACTGTCATTTGCTTTAGTTTTTAGTTTGTTAGCTGTTGTGGTAAAATTAAAATCTCCTACTATATTTATTTTGCTTGGCATATCTCGAACATTTATATTTAAAGAGTTTGATTCTATTTGTTTTTCTATGTCTATGTCTGAAAAGGAAAAAGAATTTTTCTCCCTACTAGAGACTGTCATTATAGCTATAAAATTATTTATAAGTAACTGCCCTACTTTTTTAGGATATATATCATAAGATGTTTCTTGTATTATATAGTCTCCTTGCCTATATGGGTTATTATTTTTTGTGTTTTGTATATAAAAATCAGATAATTTTGGTTTTTTTAATGAAATATCTGACATATTAAAACTTGCTCTTCTTTTAATAAAAAGCCTTAATGTAGTTAGCTCTGATAAATATAAATCTTTTTTATCTATTTCTAAAGTAATTTCAATATCTTGATGTTGTCTATTTGGCTTTGAGGTATTTAATTTTATTTTTTGTGTTTTATAGTTTTTCCCATCCACTTTAACTATATAGCTAGGTATAATCATATTTTCCTGCATATAAAATGATAAGCTTTTTGTTTTAATATTACTTTTTTTGCCATTGATTACAGATAAGCTACTAGATGATGATATACTAAGAATAGGTGATCCATTAATCTGATTAATCTCTGGAAAAGATATATCATTACCTATAGCTATAATATCAAGAGTGAGTAATTGCCCTTCTATAGGGTGCATACTATCTATACTAGCGGTAACTTTTGCAAATATAAAAGAAGATATTGCCATCAATATAATAATAATTTTTAACATTTTTTACCTAAGAAAATGGGATGAATTTTCTATTTTTCTTTTGCGACACGAAAACCAATAGTAAAATATTCAAAATCACTTGCCGTGCTATCACGATTAGAGAGTCTAGTATCTTTTTTATTATCATACCAACTGCCTCCACGAATAACTTTATAGGAATTAGGATTATCTTCACATTTAATAAGATAGTTTTTAGTATAACAACTGCTCGTCCACTCCCATACATTGCCTTGCATATCATAAAGATTAAATTTATTTGGCTTTTTCTTCGCTACGGGATGAGTCTTATCATTACTATTTCCATCATACCAAGCATAATCTTCTAATTTATTTTCTTTATCACTATTTGCCTTTGAGCTATATTCCCATTCTTGCTCACTTGGTAATTTGTATTTATTTGTATTTTCTTTTTTATTTAAAGCTTTTATAAATTCATTGGCATCATGCCAACTCACTCTTTCTATAGGATTATGTTGGCTATAATATTCTAATTTCTCTGTTTTAAAATGTGCTGGATTTTTCTTCATAACACTCCAATACTGCAATTGTGTAACTTCCGTATTACTCATATAAAAAGATTTAACAAAAACTTTATGATAAGGAAATTCGTCAGAACTCACACTATCTATGCAAGATTTTTTTTCATTTTTTTCAGTAAACGGGTCATCTTTTGGACAATTTAATGCCTTTGTTCCCATCATAAAAGAACCACTTGGAATATCTATAAACTTCATAGAAACTGAATTAGTAAAATCCTTGGCTGTAATCAATAAACATAAACAAACAAGTAATATTGGGAATAAAAGCAATTTTTTCATATTTTCTCTTTTTTAAAGATACATATTATAATATATTTTTCTTTAGTATTCTCTTTATTAGGGGAACTCCATATTATCACTATTTTTTGACTAGTTCTAAAAAATTATTTACCTTAATATCATCCTTAATTCCCTTAGAAGCTTCTACAGAGCTACTTACATCCACAGCATAAAAACCATATTCTTTTATTTTTTGAAGATTTTTACTATCAACACCACCTGCTAAGATTATCTTAGAGCAATCTATATTATCAAAATATTCTAATGGTATTTTATTTCCTTTTCCTCCATATCCTTGCACATAAGCATCTATCATATTATATTTAGAAAAATCTAATTGCATTAAGTCTTGTTTATTTTGTATTCTATTCACTTCAATAAAAGGTGGGATTATATTTTCTTTATCTTTGCAATTTATTATTTGAACTGAATTAAATTTCACAAATGAAGATATTTCATTTATGAAATCACTATTATCATTTACAAATAAGCCCACCTTTTCTACAAAAGGAGGTAGCTTATTCATAATTTCTTTTATTTTTTTTGGTTCTATATATCTAGGTGATGGCTTATAAAGCACAAAACCTAAAGCATCTACTTTATGTTTTATAGCATTAATGGCATCTTTTTCATTTGTAATTCCACAAATCTTTACTCTCAATGTTTAATAGGAGGTATTGTAGAATATAAATAAGGAGTAATCGCCTCAAACTCAGCAGAACAAGTATCTACTTCATTATATTGATGGATTATACCTAATGTAATCCTTGCATTATAAATGTCATTTTGGCTGATTTCATCTATATTATCATTTTTATTAATTAAACTAGCTATCATTAAATCACTAAATCCAAATGATTTTACTTTTCTTAAAAGCTCTTCATTGCTTAATATATCTATCGTAATATCTTTTTCAGTATCTACAATAGCATAAATATGATATAAAAACCATTTATCTATTTTACATAATTCATAAACATCATCTATGCTAAAGCCTACTCTAAAAGCATCTGCTACATATAATATCCTCATAGAATTAGCTCTAGTTACTTCTTTTTTTATAAAATCTTTATCATCACTAATAGAGTCAAAGCCCGTTAAATCTTCTTCTAAAGAACATAATGCCTTTTGCATAGATTCTTTAAAGCTTCGCCCTATCGCCATAACTTCTCCCACTGATTTCATAGAAGTAGTTAAAGTAGAATTTGCATCAGGGAATTTTTCAAAAGTAAATTTAGGTATTTTAGTAACTATATAATCAATAGTAGGCTCAAAAGAAGCTGTAGTTTTGGTAATATCATTTTCTATTTCATCCAATGTATATCCTACCGCTAAAAGAGTAGCCACTTTTGCTATCGGATAACCTGTCGCCTTACTAGCTAAAGCAGAGCTTCTGCTTACTCTAGGGTTCATCTCAATTACTATCATTCTTCCATCTTCTGGATTTATTGAAAACTGCACATTACTTCCGCCCGTATCCACTCCGATAGCTCTTAAGATTTTAAAAGAAGCATTTCTCATTGTCTGAAATTCTTTATCGGTAAGAGTTACAGCAGGAGCAACTGTAATACTATCACCCGTATGCACTCCCATGGGATCTACATTTTCAATAGAGCAAACTATAATACAATTATCATTTCTATCTCGAATAACCTCCATCTCATATTCTTTCCATCCAAGTAAAGATTCTTCTACTAGAATTTCATTAACAGGAGAAGCATCAAGAGCTATACGAATTAAATCTCTATATTCTTCTATATTATAAGCAACCCCACTTCCTCCGCCTGCTAGAGTAAAAGAAGCCCGAACAATCACAGGAAAAGGGATTTCTTCAGGTATTTTCAAGCCATCTTCATAATTATAAGCATATCTACTTTTAGCTACTTCTATGCCTATCTCATTCATAATATTTTTAAATTTAGATCTATCTTCACCTTTACTAATAGAATCAGGATTAGCTCCTAAAAATTCCACATTTTTTAATAAACCCTGCTCAAACATCTTCATAGAAATATTCAATGCAGTTTGCCCACCCATAGTAGGTAAAATAGCATCTACTTTTTCTTTTTTGATTATTTCAGAAATCACATCAGCTTCGATAGGCTCTATATAAGTGCTATCAGCAAATTCAGGGTCTGTCATAATAGTAGCAGGATTTGAATTAATAAGAACTACTTTATATCCAAGATTTTTTAAAGTCCTCGCAGCTTGAGTTCCTGAATAATCAAACTCACAAGCTTGACCTATGATAATAGGACCAGAGCCTACTATTAATATGGTTTTTATATCTGTTCGTTTTGGCATTATTTTTTATTTTTTAAATAAGTTAAATCAGCCTTACCATCTTCGCTATATTCCACATGAGCCATACCCATTATATTGTATCCACCATCCACATAATGAACCTCTCCCGTAACAGATTTTGATAAATCACTTAAAAGATACATTCCAGAATTACCTACACCTTCTAATGTGATATTCTCTTGCAATGGAGAATTATATTTATTCCAATCTAAAATAAATTTAAAATCACTTATTCCAGCAGCAGCTAATGTCTTAATCGGTCCAGCAGAAAGAGCATTTACTCTTATTTTTTCACTACCTAAATCCACACTTAAATATCTCACACAAGCCTCAAGTGCAGCTTTAGAAACTCCCATAACATTATAATTAGGAATATATTTAACCCCACCTAAATAAGTAAGTGCCAATATAGAGCTATCTTCATTTAATATAGGATATAATTCTCTTGTAATCTCTACTAAAGAATAAGCAGATATATCTAAAGACTCTAAAAATGCTTTTCTTGAGACAGTCATAAACTTATCCCCAAGAAAGTCCTTATCAGCATAAGCGATAGAATGCACAATAAAATCAATTTTCCCAAAATCCTTTTCTAAAGAAGCCTTAAGATTATCTAAATCATCACTATTAGTAGAGTCATATTTATATAATTTATCACAATTTAATTTATCAGCCAAAGGCTTAATTTTCTTAGCAAACCTATCATTGAGATAAGTAAGAGCAACCTCTGCTCCTTGCTTAACACAAGATTGGGCAATACCATAAGCAATAGAGCGATTATTCGCTACACCTATAATAACACCTTTTTTTCCTTCCATTAACATTATTTTTCTCCATTTTGAATAATTTGTAAAAATGTATCTTCATTTAAAGAAGCACTCCCAACTAAAACACCATTGATATTTTCAACATCAGTAGCATCAGTAATATTTTTTTCATTAACACTCCCACCATAAAGCAAAGGAGTATCTCCTAATGAGACTTTCAGTTTATTAGCCACACCCTCAATATCTTTTTGAGTAGCAGATACACCCGTGCCAATAGCCCAAATAGGCTCATAAGCGATAATCAGTTTATCATAAGACAAATCAATATAAGAAATTTGATTTTCTAAAAATTTAAAAACTTCTTTTTCTCCCTTTTCTCGAACCTCTAAAGACTCCCCAATACAATAAATAATCTCAAAACCCTCTTTAACATAAAAATCATATTTTTCCTTAAGAAACTCATCACTTTCCCCTAAAGCTCGTCTCTCACTATGTCCGATAATAATAGATTTAATATCAAATTCATTTAAAGCCTCTAGCCCAACTTCTCCAGTAATAGACCCTTTAATAGCAGGATGTGCATTTTGAACCCCAATAGTAATATTATCATTTTGAGAATAATTATCAATAGCCATCAAAGTAGGAAATACCATAACCTTAGAAGCAATATTGTTGCCTAGTATATGATTAGAAAGATTTTGGACATACTTAGCTGTAGATGTCCTAGTATGGTTTGTTTTAAGATTTGCTGCGAATATCAAAAGAGTCCTTTATTATGTAAAATTTAATGCTTATATTTTACAACTTGAAAATTAAACTCAAATTATACAGGGGTATTTTAGAGGTATTCCCCAACTTTTAATTCAAGACTCTATTGCCTATTTTTTTATTTGCGAATATTTATCTTAATTCTCTATCTTCTTTAATGCTACCAGTAAGCTCTTCATAATCTATAACAATAGCTTTTATACTATCATCTTTTAATCTTCTTAAGGCTGTAAATGTAATATCATTTTTAAACATAGATTCATTAACTCTAACATACGATTCTATACATTCTTTTGAGTGAGTTGTAGCAAATAATTGGACATTCAAATCAGATGAGAGCTTCATAATCACTTCCCATAATTTATCTAGGTGAGTATAATGTATTCCATTATCTATTTCATCTATAAATAGATGCCCATTTTCTGTCCTAAAAAGTGATACCACTATTGATATTAAACTCCTTATTTCATCTCCAAGCTCTGTAATATCCCTATACTCTCCATTAATTTTACATTGAGGTTTATCATTTATAATAGCAAAAGATTTAATTTGTGTATCAAATCTTTTAAGTAAGCAATTCAAATAAGCTTCTTTCTCTTTTCGTTGAATAAAGCTATAATTTTGGACTATGTCTTGATTGGTTAAACCAAAATTATCTATATAATATATATTATCATCATGCGAGCATAATACTGAAAAGTCAGCAGTATTCACTTTTGTTTCTTGACCACCATACTTGAAATGATATTCTTTAATACCTTCTTTTTCTTCTATATCAAAACTCGTCTTATTTTTATTGCTTCGTATATCAATTCCATTATTTTTTTCTAAATAAGATTCTTTAACTTTATAAAAATCATATTGTATATTATGATGTAAAAAATCTTGCAAAATATTTAAACTTTCTCTTCTTATTTTAATAGCAATCATAGCAAAACAAAAATCCGATAATGTTTTACTATGCACATTAATATGCATAGCCTCTATAAAAACAGTTTTACCCACATTAGCTTTACCACCAATAAGATTAACTCTTTTAAATCCATCAGCACTAAAATCATTAAAGCACTTATAGTTATTAATATTTAAATATTCAATAAAATGATTACTCTCGTCCATTAAACTAACCCCTATCTTTTATTTGCAAACTTCATCCATAACGAACATATATGTTTTTAATATCCGTATTTTTTGTATCCTCAATTTAGATATTCTATCATAGTTTATATATATTAGCGATGTATATCATTTTAATACTGACTATATTCCCTAAAAGCTATTTTTAACATACTCCACAAGCAAATCACATTCATTTTGTAAAAACTTTAAATCATTATTATTATCTACAACATAATCTGCTTTTTTTATCTTTTCTTCTATACTCATTTGAGATTTTATTCTTATTGTAGCTTCTTCTTCGCTAAAATTATTTCTTTTCACTAGTCTTGCGAGTTGTGTTTCGTATTTTGTCCATATCACAATAGCTTTAGATAGATTATATTTATTAGTTTCAAAATATAATGGTATGTCTATCATATAGGGAAATTTCTTTTTTTCAAGCTTTTTTGCTTGTAATTTTATCTCATCATATATTTTTGGGTGAATATATTTTTCGAGAATACTTTTTTGCTCATCATTTGAAAATATTAATTTACCTAATTTGCCTCTATTTACTTTACCTTTATCTATAAACTCATTACCAAAAGTATTTTCAATAAAATTTACAGACTTATCTAAGATTTGATGAGCTATTATATCAGATTCAATAATAGCAAATCCCTCTAAAAACAATAAACTCTTTAAGGTGCTTTTACCAGTAGCTATTCCACCAGTAAGAGCTATAGCAAAAGGAAATTCATCTTTATTCATTATTATTAGAAAGCTCTTCAAAATCAAGCTTTGCTTTTTCTAGCATTTTACTAGCTGTATTCAAATGCTTAAGACCATCTTTATATAATTTCATACTATCATCTAGGCTCACATCTGATGATGATAGCTTATCTAAAACATCTTTTGCAATTTCTAAATTTTCCTCAAAACTTTTTGTTTGTGCCATTTTATTTATTCCTTAATAAAAGAAGTTATATAATAGCATATTACTTTTTATATGTCTTCTTGTATAAAAATATTATCTTTTTGTATGATATTTATTAACTCACTTTTTACTAAATTGATTAAAAAATCCTTCGTATGGCTTTCATAAGATACAGTTTTATTTTCTATTTTATATGGATAATATAATAATGATGATTGCAATTTTGTTTTTTGAATATTTTTTAAAAAATCACTATTTAACCTAAAAGTGCCTATCACTATAGACTCTATCTTATCAAATTCGATATTCTTTTTTAAATAAATTAAAAATTTTCTATATATATCACTCGCATTTTCAATGTCAATTATAGGGTCAAATACCAATGAAACTTTCCAATTTAATCTTAATGCATTATTAATTGATTTAACTCTAGCTTCTAAGCTTGCTGTTTTATGCTCAAATCTTTCAATCACCTCTAAAGGAGAAAGAGTAAAACTAAGAATTGTATTTTCATTATATAGATTTTGAATATGCTTAAAATTAGAGCTTTTTGTTCTAATCTCTAAAGATAATTTTTTATTTTTATTAGCAAACTCTATCCACAGGCTAATAAAAGATGTAATATGCTCAAATGCCAATAAATCACTATCATAAGAAATGGATAAAAACATACTATCTAAAGTGGATAGTTTCTTAGAAATTTCATTAAAAAAATCATCTGTATTCACAAAAATAACAATATAAGAGCTTTGGTGCATTCCTTGAAGTAAGCAATACTCA
This sequence comes from Campylobacterota bacterium, assembly GCA_029255845.1. Classification (GTDB taxonomy): domain Bacteria; phylum Campylobacterota; class Campylobacteria; order Campylobacterales; family JAJVLF01; genus JAJVLF01. The sequence continues at coordinate 18,815 of JAJVLF010000034.1, forward strand.
CAATCATAAAGACAATTTAAAACCATAGAAGAATAATAAAAATTTTCTTGATTTTGGCTCTGGATAAATTTATTTATGGGATATAAAAAACCACTTTCTTTTTTAGCTAAAATTATTTTCAAGCTATCTTTTTGTAATCTAAAATTGTTTTTATATCTTGAAAAAACATCTTTATAATGCTCTATTTCTATAATAGTAGAAGATGGAAATTTATTTATTATTTGTTTGGAAGCTAAAAAGTCTTTAGCTTGTTTTTCTACATATATATGAGAAAAAAATTGTTTTTCAAACATCCAAGAATTACTCCTTGATGTTTGAAAATAAAGTGACTATAAATCACCCTCATGGTCAGCTAAATAACTAGCAACACCGTTGGCATCAGGAGTCATAGCAGCATCACCTTTAGTCCATCCAGCAGGACAAACATCACCATTAGTATCAGTAAATTGCATAGCATCTATAGTTCTAAGCATTTCATCTACATTTCTTCCTATTGGTAAATCATTAATAGTAGCATGTCTAATTATTTTATTAGCATCTATTAAAAAAGAGCCTCTAAGAGCAACTGCACCATCAAGTAAAACATCATAATCTTTAGAGATTTGTTTATCCAAATCAGCAATTAAAGGAAATTCAACACCTTCAATTCCACCTTTATTAACAGGCACATTTTTCCAAGCATGATGAGAAAATTGAGAATCAACAGAAACACCAATAATAGCTATCCCTCTATCTTCAAAATCTTTAGCTCTCTTACCAAATGCAATAATTTCAGAAGGACATACAAAAGTAAAATCTAATGGATAAAAAAACAACACAGCACCATTTTTCCCCATATTCTCATATAAATTATACCCCTCAACAATTTCTCCCTTTCCAATTACTGCAGTAGCAGTAAAATCTGGAGCCTGATTAGTAACTAACATATTTTTCCTTTTTTATTTTTTAAATTGAGGCAGTATTTTATCTAAATAAACTTATTCTTCCAAACTTTATGGATGTTTTTTATTAAAAAATAAAATTTATCCTTTATGCAATTAAATAGGTGTCAGTTTGTCTAGTTGCCAGAACAAGAATAGACTTCTTTCAAAACCTATCAAATTGGATATATGAATTATAGTGCATTAATTTGTGAAAATAAAAACTAAGTA
>JAJVLF010000035.1 GCA_029255845.1 Campylobacterota bacterium
TTACAAAATCTCCAACTCCATCTACAACCGATCTATTAAAAACTACGGCATTTAATACACTTAAAAAATCATGCACAGAAGTAACAGCACCTTGAGTAAAATTGGCATTTGAAATATCACTTGCGGTTAAAGAAATATCTTCAAAAAGATTTAATGAATCATTTTCTAATAAATCCAAGCCTTTACTAGTAGAGCTAATCGTAAATTGTGAACCTCCATCTGAACTTAACCCTAGAGATGTGGCTATGATATTGGTTTCACTAGTTTGTGCATTTATAGCAGCAACTAAGTCTAATACATTTTCACTATTTCCTGAATCAACATCAACAGTAGCACTAGAAGAAGATATTTTAAATTTACCATTTCTATTAAACTTATATACTTTATTATAGGTATTATCAGAAATATGGTATCTGCTTCCTGAAGCAAGGAGCATATGACTCATATTTCCTTCTTTAGTATAATCATCATCTAAATTAAAATCTAATGTAGTTAAATATCCAGATATTCTAGTGGATGGGGTTGTTTCACCTGTTTTTGTTGCACTTTGCCTTAATGTCTCTAATGATCTCGTTAAAATTACAGTATTATTATCATCATTTAAGTTTAAAGATACCTTTGAAGATGAATTATATTTAGGTGTTCTAATTGAAATTGTAGCATTTATATCGCTTCCACTTAAATCATTTATTTTCATAAAGTTGAAATATTCTCCATATACTGTGCCGTAATTATTATTTGACAATTTCTGTAAGCTCTCTCCTGCGATAGTAGTAATTATAGATGAAGTATTTCCACTTGTATTAAGCTCAAATAATTCATCACTAATTACTATAATTCCAGGAGTTTCATTTCCATCTGTATTTACTTTTATCGCAGGAACTGACCTTAATTTATGACCTATGCCATATACATCTTGCTTTAATTGAGATATTGTATTTATTATTCTTGATGCATTAGTAGAATTAGCATAAGAGCTTGTTAGAGATATGGCATCTCTATCATCTGAGTCTGCATAAGATTTATTATATATAGCAACCCCTCCAAAACTAGGAGTAGCTATTAAGTCCATAGGCACAAAGATAGCACTAGGAGCATACCTAAGATAAGAGTCATTAAAAGACAATATACTCCATCCTTTTTTTATATCTTTGTAAGTATCTTCATTGATAGTATAGCTACCTTTACTAATAAGGGCAGTTTGTGTTAAATTATCATTTAAAGTGCTTATTCCATTATCTATTTTTATCCAATAACCTTGAGCTACATCAAGTTTATTAAAATCATTTGAATGACCTTCGTTTTTACTATTAAATATCTTCCAAGCCCCATCTTCAAATTTATACACAGACACAGAGTATTCACTGCTAGTTTTATAATCTATTAAGTCTTGATTGTAAGCACCAGAAGAATCTTGAGCTGTAAATTTATTTTGAAGAATCATTTTCGTTAGATTGTTATCATTAGCATTAAAATCAATAATATCTCTTATATAAGCAGAATATGCAGAAGTATCGGTATTTGCATTTGAAGACTCTTGAAGTGAAAAAGAGCTAGAAAATGTTTTACTATTATCGAAATAAGCTATATAATTTTCAATTTCATTAGCAAATTTAATCTTTAAAGAGCCTCCCTCGTAATTTGCCTGATAATCTATTCTAATGGCTGGATGAGTTTTTCCTTTTATATACATTCTATATCTAGGAATATTTGGGTTATATATTTTTGGATTTTTAATTTTAAACTTAACAGCAGAGCCTATATTGCTCTTTAATATAGTTTTTCCAGAAGGAGAAAGAGAGTTTTTAATGGCAAATATACCAATACTAGACTTTAAGCTAGTAGTGTTAGTTATATAACTAGTAGAAAGAGTATAATCTTGTTTTATATAAGCTAATTGACCATAATTAGTATTATCTTCTTTGACAAGATATGTCGTGTTAGCATCGGCTACATCCATAATTTCTCTAGTTGCATCTTCGTTATATGAAGCAGATGAACCTGCTAGATGATTGCCCTTAAAGCCTATAAGTTGCCATAAACCATTCTTCAATTCAGTTTGTATAACTGCTGATAATAATGGGTTTAATATTAAAATTGATATTAGTATAATTTTTCTCATACTAATATCAAAGCAATATATATTCCTATTTTGTTGTTATGCCATTGCCCGTTTAAAAGTCAGACATATGATGACTTAGAAAGTAGTTAGTTTGTGTTGTTTAAAATATTCGTCCTGCTTATTGTGAGTCAATATTTTCAATAATGAAAAATGACTGCTTTATGAGTTATTAGATGTTTTACTTTTTAGTGAGGAGTATTAAGCTAATTGATAAGTAATGATTGCAAGAAACGAAAGATAGAATAAATAACAAAATATATTTAAAAAATACTATTCAGTTTTCTCAACTCTATTTCTTCCACTTTCTTTTGCTACATATAAAGCCTGATCAGCTCTTGCCATTAATGCATCAAAAGAATCTTGCTCATACTTAAATACACTTACACCTATACTTACTGTCATTTTTATTGGTTTTTTATCTGAATACAAAGTAATTTCTTCTACAGCCTCTCTTAGTTTATCAGCAAATACACATGCATTATCCAAATCTGTATCAAGAGCTAAAAGACAAAATTCTTCTCCTCCAATTCTTCCAAATACATCAGATTTTCTTTTTGTTTTTTCTATAGCTCTACAAAATGCTATAAGAGCCTTATCTCCTATAGCGTGTCCGTAAGTATCGTTAAAGTTTTTGAATTTATCTATATCAAACATTAAAAATGAAAACTTATGCCTATTTCTTATGACTCTAGTAATTTCCATATCTGCTGTATCTATGATAAACCTTCTATTATTAACTCCTGTTAAAACATCTGTAGTAGCTAAAATATTTAGTTTATGGTTAAGCTTTCTTAATTTAAAGCTATACCATAACATAGGAATAAAAAAAGCAAGAAAGAAAGCTCCTCCATACATCAGTGTTTCTTTATCTATGCCACTATTTTGCACCTTTAAAGCTATCCATTTTTCAAGGATATTTAATTCTTCTTCTTTAGTTATTTTAGATATTGCTTTATTAAACTGAGAAACAATATATTCAGAGTTATCTATATTTTTTCTAACACCTATAGCTAAATTATGTTTATATTTTGTAGCTTTTAAAATTTTCAAATTTGTAAAAAGATTTTGTCTTATTCCGTAAGAAGCCACAGCTAGATTTAAAAATGCTACATCAGCACGACCATTCGATACAAGCAATAAGCATTCAGCTATAGAGCTTGCATATACTATTTCTATTTCAGGATAACTTTTTGATAGTTTTTTCGCAGTAGAATATCCATTAATTGTAGTTACTCTTAATTTTACTAAATCATCTAACTCTGAGCTACCTTTAAAATCTTTTTTTGTAATAGCTGCCGTATGTATCGTTAGATATACATCAGAAAAATTAAGGTATTTTCCTCTGCTTTTAGTGACAGATGTAGCTAGTAATATATCTGCATCACCAGACTTTATTTTATTTTTTGAATCAGTCCAAGATTTACTTTCTAAAACATCTAAATCAAAAGGTAAATTTCTTTTCATTAAATTAAGATAATCTCTCGTCATACCTGAATGAATGCCTTTATCTGATAAATACTCATAGGGATTACCATCTGGATTCACAACATATAAATATTTATCTTTATTGCCAGCTCCATATATAACGAAACTTGCACAGAAAAATAACAAAAAAACTTTATTCATTTAAAACCAACCTTTCTTTATCAAGCGAGATGATAACAATTTATTCTTGAATTAAGATAAAGGAAACTCCAATAATCTTAATATATTTTCTACATTTTTTTCAAAATCAATACTAGCATTTATAATAAAATCTGCTTCTTTTTTGTAAATAACATCTCGTTTATCAAATATTTCTCTAGCCTTTTTTATATCATCAAAGAGAACTCTTTTTTCTAGCTCTTCCTTATTTAGGTGCTTTAGTATGTTATCAAATGAAGAATATAAATAAAAATTAATCCCTAATAATTGCATATTTTTAACAAAGATAGGAAATCCTCCACCTGTTGATATGACTGTATTTTTAATATTATCTTTAATATATAAAGATATTTTTTTTTCACATTCTCTAAAATACTCTTCTCCATACTCTTTAAAAATAGATTTTATTTTTTTATTCTCATTAAATTCTATCAATTCATCAGTATCTATAGCATAAGTTTTTAATTTTTTTGCCAATATTTTAGAAGTCCTACTTTTTCCCACCCCACTAAACCCTGTAAGGATAATGTTTTTATTCAAGAGTAATTTTATATCCGTTTCTTACTTTACTTATTTTGTATTTATATTTACCAACAAGCTCTATCGCTACTCTAAAAAACCCAGAATGAGAGCCTGTAGCTATAGATTTAGCTTTAAAAGATTTATCTATATTCTTTTTATTTGTTTTGAAATAAGAATTATAATTAAAATCCATAATTAATTTATAAGGAGTAGGTAGCATAAAATGTCGGATATTTTTAGCTGATGTAAATATAAAAATTTCATCATCACTTACTCTATATTTTATAAACTTAAAAGGAATAAATTCTACAAAGTCTTGTTTTTTATCTTCTTTTACTTTATATTTTTCTTTTTGTGAAAGAACTAAAGGGATTCTCCAGTCTATTTTTTTATTAATATCAATAATTTTAAGCTCTCTAGACCCATCAAGTGTTTTATATTTAATAATAATTTCTTTAATTTCTCTAGCTTCACTAGGAAGTTTAAAATATTCTTCTTTTAAATCATTATTTTCCTTTGAAAAAACAGACTTAGTTACATCTATTTTGTCAAATGGATTTTCTCTTGCAAAAGAAATACTTATTATTATAAATAAATAAAGTGCATACCTCATTACTCTGGCTCTACAGCTTTTAAATCAAGATATTTTTTCATATATAGAGCATTTTCTTTTTTCAATAAAGAAATTTCCTTTTTTAAATAGTTTTCTTTTTTATCAAGATAATTAATTGTAGTTAAAGATGTAGGACCAAATAAAATATTTCCTATATACACTCCAATTACTATGATAAAAATCGCCAATATAATCAAATGTGTAATAGTAGGGGCAAAGTTTTTATTAAAAGATATATTAGAAAATAAAAACTTCACAAGGAATTATTTATCTTGTAAGTATTTGACTGCCCAAATATTCGCTATTATCAAGCTCATTTTCTATTTGTAAAAGTCTATTATATTTAGATGTTCGATCACTTCTAGCTGTTGAGCCTGTTTTAATTTGACCTGTATTTAATCCCACAGCAAAATCAGCAATAAATGTATCTTCACTTTCCCCACTTCTATGGCTCATCACAGAAGTATATCCGCTTCTTTGAGCTAATCTAACTGTCTTCATAGTCTCAGTTACACTTCCTATTTGATTAGGTTTAATTAAGATAGAATTTGCTCTATTATTCTCAATTCCATCTTTGAAAATATCATAATTAGTCACAAATAAATCATCTCCTACTAATTGCACCTTATCTCCAAGCTTCTTAGTCATAGTTTCCCATCCCTCATTATCATATTCATCTAGTCCATCTTCAATAGAAAATATAGGGTATTTTGCAACCATAGTTTCATACATTTCCACTAGCTCATCAGCGGTAATTATTTTATTTTCAGAAGCTAAATGGTATTTACCATCTTTATAAAATTCACTACTAGCACAATCAAGAGCAATAGAAATATCTTCACCAGCTTTATATCCAGCTAGCTCAATCGCCTTAATAATAAGCTCTAATGGCTCTGTATTATTTTGACAATTAGGAGCAAACCCACCTTCATCTCCTAAAGATGTGCTTTGGTTCATATCAGAAATTATTTGTTTTAAATGATTATAAACTTCGCTTACCGCTCTAATAGCTTCTCTAAAAGTATCAAACTTCAAAGGCACTATCATATATTCTTGAAAATCAATAGAATTATTAGCATGACTTCCGCCATTAATGATATTACACATAGGCACAGGCACAGTAATAGCATTACTTCCACCGATGTATTTATATAAAGGTATTCTTTGGGAAATAGCAGAAACTCTACTCACAGCCATAGAGATACCTAAAACAGCATTTGCTCCCATATTAGAATAATTACTAGTTCCATCTACATTTTTTAAAATACCATCTATCAATCCCTGATCAAATGGAGACTCTCCTAATAAACTCTGAGCCATTTCATTTACATTAGCACAAGCTTTTAAAACACCTTTACCGTGAAACCTTGACATATCTCCATCTCTTAATTCAATCGCTTCTTTATCTCCCGTACTAGCTCCACTTGGCACAATCGCATCAGCAAAACTACCATCACTTAGAGATATATTTACTCTCACAGTAGGGTTTCCTCTGCTATCAATTACTTCATCTGCATATAATTTATTTATTATTACCATTTAATCTTCCTTTTTAGTTTTTTTCTTAGTAGGTTTTTCTTCACTAGAAAAACCTAGTGCTTCTTTTATTTTTGCTTCAATTTCTTCTTTTAATTCTTTATTTTCTTTTAGCATTTCTCTAACTTTTTCTTTTCCTTGAGCTAGTTTAGTGCTACCATAAGAAAACCAAGCCCCATTTTTATCAATAATCTCTAATTCAATCCCATAATCAATAATTTCAGCTTCTTTAGAAATACCCTCTCCATACATAATGTCAAATTCAGTTTGTCTAAAAGGAGGAGCTACTTTATTTTTCACAACTTTAACTCTAGTTCTATTACCTATTACATTTTCCCCTTGTTTTAAAGTCTTAATTTTTCTTATATCAAGTCTTATTGAAGAGTAAAATTTCAAAGCATTCCCACCAGTAGTAGTTTCAGGAGAGCCATAACCCATTGTGCCTATTTTCATTCTTATTTGATTAATAAAAATAACAGTAGTTTGTAGTTTGCTTAAATGCCCTGTCATTTTTCTCATAGCTTTACTCATAAGCCTTGCTTGCATACCTACTTGCATATCATCCATATCTCCATCAATCTCCACCTTAGGAGTTAATGCAGCTACAGAATCCACTACAATCAAATCAGCCGCTCCACTTCTAGCTAAAGTATCGACAATATCAAGAGCCTGCTCACCAAAATCAGGTTGAGAAACTAATAAATTATCAACATCAACACCAATATTTTTAGCATACTCCACATCAAGTGCATGTTCTGCATCAATAAAAGCACATATACCATTATTTTTCTGAACTTGAGCAATTATTTCTAAAGTAAGAGTAGTTTTACCAGAACTCTCAGGACCATATATCTCTACAATCCTACCCTTAGGAATACCGCCTATTCCTAAAGCTATATCTAATGAGATAGAGCCAGTAGAAAAAGATTCCATTTTCTCTACCTTCTTATCTCCTAATCTAATCAAGGTACCTTTACCAAATGTTTTATCAATTTGCTTTAAAGCAACCTCTAATGATTTTTCTTTTGCACTACTACTAGGACTAGCCATGGAATTCCTTTTTTATTCTATTATTTTTGGGACTATAAACATATCATCTTCACTATGAGGTGCATTTTCTAGCACATCACGAGAAACATCTGACTTAGAAATCTCATCTTCTCTTAATGGAGTTTCTTTACTATGAAAATACATAGTATCACTAATATCATCTGTATGGACAGAAGATAAATTATCCATAAACCCTATGATTTCTTCTAGTGATTTTTTCATATCTTCTGCTTTACTTTCATCAATGTCTAGCATCGATAATTTACCTAATTTACTTAGGGTGTCTTGCTCTATGTGCATATTGCTCTCTTTGTGATTGATTAGCTTGTATTATATTATATTAATTTTAAAATTGCTTTTTAAATTGACCGATTTATTTAAAAGTTAGGACTTAGTAAAATAATGTCTTTTTTAAAGACTTGTATTAGTATATTTTGCTAAAATGATAATGCGAGAGTTTAGAAATCCAAATAGAAGGATAATGTCCCCTTATTTGGAGTTCTAATAAGCTCTCTTCAAAATTAAAATAAAAGGTTATTAATGGGAAAGTTCGTAAATAATGCAGATGAGTTTTTTAACTACTGCGAAACTAATGAGGTAAAATTTGTAGATTTTAGATTTACAGATATTAATGGTATTTGGCATCATGTTACTTATAATTTGAGTGCTGTTACAAAAGAGACTGTGGCGGATGGTTTTCCATTTGATGGTAGCTCTGTTGTTGCTTGGCAACCAATAAATCAATCAGATATGTTAATGAAGCCAGATATAGAAACTGCATTTTTAGATCCATTTACTGCTGATGTTACGATTATTGTATTTTGTGATGTATATGATATATATAATAAAGAAATGTATGCGAAATGTCCTAGAAGTATTGCTAAAAAAGCAATTGATCATTTAAATGAAGCAAATGTTGCGGATGTTGCTTATTTTGGTCCTGAAAATGAATTTTTTATTTTTGATGATGTAAAAATTAAAGATGACATTAACTGCTCTTATTATGAAGTAGATTCAGAAGAAGGTGAATGGAATGATAGCAAAGAATTTACAGATAGTTTTAATTCAGGTCATAGACCAAGAACAAAAGGTGGTTATTTTCCAGTAGCTCCTGTTGATACTATGGTTGATTTAAGAGCTGAGATTGTTGAAGTTTTAAATTCTGTAGGCTTAGAGACTTTTGTTGTTCATCACGAAGTTGCACAAGCACAAGCTGAAATAGGAGTTAAATTTGATACTCTTGTTCATTCAGCAGATAATGTTCAAATTTTAAAATATGTAGTTAAAAATGTATGTCATTTAAATGGAAAAACAGCCACTTTTATGCCTAAGCCATTATATGGAGACAATGGTAATGGAATGCACACTCATCAATCTATTTGGAAAGATGGCAAAAACTTATTTTATGGAGATGGATATGCAAACTTAAGTGAGACAGCATTACATTATATAGGCGGTGTTTTAAAGCATGCAAAAGCTTTAGCTGCTTTTACAAATGCTAGCACAAACTCTTATAAAAGATTAGTTCCTGGATATGAAGCTCCAAGTATTTTAGCTTATTCTGCACAAAATAGATCAGCGAGTTGTCGTATTCCTTATGGTAGTGGTGAAAAATCTGTCCGAGCTGAATTTAGATTCCCTGATTCTACAGCTAACCCTTATCTTGCTTTTACTGCTATGCTTTTAGCTGGACTAGATGGAATTAAAAATAAAATTGATCCAGGCAAACCAATGGATGAAAATTTATTTGCACTTACTTTGGATGAAATTAGAGAAAAAGGCATAGAACAAATGCCTCATACATTAAGAGGAGCATTAGAAGCTCTAATTAAAGATAATGATTTCTTACAACCAGTAATGACTCAAGACTTTATAGACACTTATCAGCACCATAAATTTGAAGCTCAAGTTTTACCTGATGAATCTAGACCAACTCCTTTTGAGTTTAAATCAACTTATAGTTGTTAGTTTGATTATTATGTTAATCCCCTCCTTGGGGATTACTATGAATTTACCTCCCTTTTTTTATATTTAACTCCAATGAGATTACAAGAAAATGAAATTATGATTATAAAAAATAGTATTGCTTTATATATAAAGAGTGCTAGAGTTTTATTGTTTGGTAGTCGAGTGGATGATTCTAAAAAAGGTGGGGATATTGATATTTTTGTAGAAACAAATCAAGATATTACGATTAAAGATAAGATTAAAATATTAGCTAATATAGAAATTCAAGGTATTTCAAGAAAGGTTGATTTGATTATTAAGACACCATTATCCAAACATAAATCTATTTTTAATACAGCATTAGAGACAGGTATAGAATTATGATAAAAGATATTATTGAAAAAATTAATCTTCATAAAAAAAGAGCTAAAAGTGCTTTGAGTGAGATAAAGCAATGGGATAGTTTAGATTCTGATATATTTGAAGATTTTGAAAACATAAAGACTATGGATACATTTATTTATAGGTTTATTAAGCTTCAAGACTTGATGGGAGATAAATTATTTAAAGCATATTTGGATGGTATTGGAGAATATCGAGATGATATGTCGTTAGTGGATGTGTTAGATAAATTGGAGAAATTTCATATTATTGAAAGTGCTTCTTTTTGGATGGAATGTAGAAAGTTGAGAAATCAGCTGACTCATGAGTATCCTGATAATGAAGAAGATGTTGTTAAGGGTATCGTTATAGCTATTGAGGTGTTTGATAAAATTGAAGATATTTTGAATACTATTATTTCTAAAAAAATAAAATAGTTTTACAATGATATATTATCCCCAAATTTAACATTATCCCCAGTTTTCACATCTACATCTAATAATCCATCTTCACTTATCATAACTATAGTTGAACCCATCATAAAACACCCTAGCTCATCGCCTTTATTAAAAGTTATTTCATTACTATTATAGTTTATTATCTCTATAGCATTTCTTCTTATATGTATATCTGCTTCAAAATTAAATGCAATCGCTCCCACATTTAATGCACCTACAAATACCATATAAAATACTTTTTCTTCTTTAGTGATACATTCTAATATTACTCTTTCATTTTCTATAAATAAATCTTCTTTTTCATATAAAAACTTTAAATTTACAGGATATAGCTTACCTGGTATCTTTACTAATTTCTTCACACATAAATCATAAGGTGCATGGTATCTATGATAGTCTTTTGGGGATAGATAAAAGTTTATATAAGAGCCACTTTGAAATTTTTCTAAATAGCTACAATGAGATGTCAATAATTCATTTACATTGTAATCCATACCTTTTATTTGAAAAATAGTTGAGTTTTTATATTCTCCACAATCAGTAATAAGTCCATCACAAGGAGATATAAACTTATCATCTTTGCTTATTTCTGGAAGTTTTTTCATTTTTCTTGTAAAGAGTTTGTTTAGGCTTTTGTATTTTGTTACACCTTCATAATTACTTAAATCAATATCAAACATACTCACATATTTTTTATTTATAAGAATTTGAATTAAAAAAGGAAAAGGAAAAGAAGCAAACTTCCCAAAAATATCAGATGCTATATTTGTAAAATGTTTATTATTCATTTTCTTCCTTTTCTTTTTGTTTATCGAAGCTTCTTTTATTAAAACCTATCACTAGGTATAATAAAAAAAGAAAGAACAATATTCCCATAATATAGTCCATAAAATATCCTTCAACTAAGTTAATTTAATTGTATCCTTATTATCATTATTTACTAAAGAAATATACTTAATAAGCTTCTTAGGAGTAGCTCTAATATTTTCTTTTTTATGAATATAATCATACATTACTATATTATCGCCATTCCATCCATTTTTTAAAATGATTTTAGTTTGATATAGCAATTCATCTATTTTTTTAAGGTTTGAGATTAAATTATGTTTATGTTTTAATGCATCTATATCCCCCTTTAAGGCATTTAATATGTTTTGATTTAATAAAATTCTTTTTTGGATTTCTTTTGGATTTTTGCTAGTATCTCCTATTTGGGCTTCAAGAATTTGAGCTTTCTTTTTATGCTCTGCATATTTTCTTTTTATAATAGGGACATTTCTTGGTTCTATTTCTTTTACATTTAATAATTCTTCTTTATATCTTTTAATATCTGCTTTTAATTCCATATCTGCATTCATAGACATATGAATATCATTATTATCTCCTTTCATTATTCCAATTTCAAGAGTTTTTGAGCATTTAATTATATTATTTGAATGCAAAAAATTTATTTTTATTTCTCTAGCTCTAAACTCTCCACCCACACTTCTAACTACCTCAACACTATCTCCTATTACTAGTCCATTTTCCATAGTTTTTATTGTGGCATTTTCTGCCTTTAGCTTACCTTTTAGTATTTTTAGTTTAGCATTTTTAGCTCTTAATATAGCACTACGATGTATATTTCCATCACAGCTTAAATTGACAGCCACTATGGTTACCCCTGCATCTATATCTCCTTGGATATTTATATTATGTGCTTTTAAAATTACTCCACTATTTATCGCATTTTCAAACTCTCTTCTTGATTTTATATTAATCACAACATCTTCAATATCAAGAGGCACATTAAAATATCTAACAGCCTTAAAATCCAAAGAACTAAATGATAAAATGCTCTTTATGTCAAATTCCTCATTTTTAAAGACTAAAACACCATCAATCTTTGCAATAACCTGACTTTGAGTATCATCATCATTAATAATTTCTAAATTTTTAGATACATTAAATGATAAATCTTCTTTCACTCTTATATCTTTTGCTTTCATATAATTCCCACATATATCTAAGCCACTTTTCCCTTTAGAGCCTTGAGTATATAATATAACTTGTTGTTTTGCTTTAACAAAACAATAGCAATTAACTAAATCATTTTTACCCATATTTTTTGGAAGATAATTATAAGATAGATTATTTTCTACACTAGCAATATAATTAGCTTTAGAGGCGATACATATTTTAGTATTTTTAGGAAGTCTATTATTATTAGTTTTGACATACTCAACAAATAAAGAAATATCCCTAATCATATCATCATCAAAAAAAGAAACTAGCATTTTTCGTTTTGCTTTTTCTTCATTAAAATACTCTATCAAATCTTTTTCTAAATTATCATAATATCTTACTTTAGATTTTGGAGATACCACGCTAAATGCTTCTGTTTTATCTTTATTTATAAATACCCTATGACTAATTATAAATTTTGCCTTATCTTTACGAAATAATTTTATATTAAATTTTTGCTGAATTTGATTTACATCATCTTGCCTACTTTTTATGCCTAATATAGATTCTTTTTTTATTATTTTATTAGAAAGCTTAGTTTTATGTATATAAGATATATCCGTTATACTAAAGCCGACATTTTTTAAATCTACTTTGTATTTTGAACTATATTTCTTTATTGTTTCTAAAATATCAAAAGTTTTAACTATGACTTTTTGAGACATTATTTTTTATCATTTATTAAGTCATTAAGACTCTGCTTAGGAGATTTTCCTTTGATAATCAAGCAAACTTCATCCACAATAGGAGTATAAATATCTTTTTTTCTAGCCATTTCTCGTATAGCAAAAGCACTATTAGCTCCCTCTGCGGTTTCTTTCACATCACTTAATGCATTATCTATACTTTTACCCTTAGCCAATTCATTACCTAATTGAAAATTCCTTGAAAGAGAGCTACTAGAAGTAAGAAATAAATCCCCAGCTCCCGCAATACCTAAAAAAGTATCCATCCTAGCCCCATACTCAACACCAAATCTACACATCTCAACCAACCCTCTAGCCACCAAGGCAGCCCTAGCATTAAGCCCTAATCCCATAGAATCAGAAATCCCCGAAGCAATAGCAATCACATTTTTATATGCCCCCGCAATCTGAGCCCCTATAATATCATCACTAATATAAGTTTTAACAAAATCCGTCTTCAAAGCTTTTTGAAACTCCTTAGCTAATAATTCATTAGTAGAAAATATCCCTAATGCGACAGGCTTTGATTTAACAACTTCAGAAGAAAAAGAAGCCCCAGAAAGAAAAGCCAGATTTTCCAAGCTAGTATATTTAGAAAATATCTCACTAAGCATAGTAGAGCTTTTTAAATCAATCCCCTTAGAAGCAATAAGAAATTTATGAGATGGCAAAATAGTATTTTTTTGTAAAAACTCATGAATATATTGAGCAGAAATAGAAATAACAATATACTCCATTTTAAGTAACTCTTCTAAAGATACAAAATTATCTAAATCTCTTACATTTCTTGAATGTATTTTAGTAGAAACATTATGATTTAAAATAAAATCAATAGCCATCCCCCATTTACCAGCCCCATATACTCCTATATTCATTAATGTCCTTTTATTTTACTTTTATAAATATATCGTTTTTATTAAGGAAATATACAATATGATGACATATAAATTTTTAATCGAGTATAAAGTAGATTTTAGATAAAATACAAATATGGAAATAAAATGAATTACATAAATTATAAAAACAATAAAATATCTAATCTAGTCTTAGGCTCTGTCCAATTTGGACTAGAATATGGAATATCAGAAGATGGAATGCCTAATCAAAGTGAAATTAATAAAATATTAGAATTTAGTCATTTAAGTGGTATTAATTGCATAGATACCGCTTTATCTTATGGGCATTCTGAAAAGTCCTTATATCCTTTCTTGCAAGATAACAAAGATATGCTAGTCATTACAAAAATTAGCTCTAAATTATTTCAAGAAAATGCTATGTTTAATACTCAAACATCTCTTGATAACTTGGGCTTAAGCTCCCTTTATACTTTACTTTTACATGATAGCAATCTTTTATATGGCTGGAAAACTGATTATGATATAATAATAAATAATCTTAAAAAGAGCAATAAAATCCGATATTTTGGAGTTGCTGTATATGATGAGGATGAATTTAATTTAGCTACCCAAAACAATAATATTGATTTTATTCAAATACCTTTTAATATTTTTGATTTAAGAGCGATTAAATTTGATTATTTTGAAAAAGCTAAAAAGCATAATAAACTTCTTTTAATTAGAAGTATATTTTTACAAGGATTACTTATAATGGATGATAATAAAATAATAAAAAACTTTAAAAAAGCTAAGCCATTTTTAGATGAATTTTCACAATATGCAGAAAAAATGAATATGTCTAAATTGGAATTATCCTTTTCTTTTGTTTATCATTTCGCTAAGGAGAACATTATGATTTTTGGATGTAATAATTTAAAACAAGCTAAAGAAAATATAACAATATTTAATAATAAAAGAAATATAAATAAAAACAATATAAAAGATTTAATAAAGTCATTTAAAGATGTAAGCCCAGATATATACGACACTAGAAAATGGTAATAAGAATATTTTATGCGACATTATGCATATTCATATTTTACTCTTGTGGCAATAATAATAGTATTTCTTGTGATAAAATGATATATAAAAAAAACTACAAGATATGCTATTCGTATAAAAACAAAGGGGCAAAATATGTATCTTATACTCTTTTTGGCAATTTGGTAAATAAAAATAATTTAACCCAAAGAGTGAATTTTTACACAGAAAAAGAATTAAATGGAAAATACCAATCCAAACAAGTTGATTATCTCAACAGCGGATACGATAAAGGACATCTAGCTAGTGATGCCTCTTTTGATTATGACCAAGAAAATTTATATTCAGTTTATTCTATGGCAAATATAATTCCTCAAGATTCATATACTAATAGATATATTTGGTTTAAAACCGAGCAATTAGAAAGGGAGCTAGCTGTGAAAATGCAAGAAGTTGATATATTTATAGGAGTTTTATATAGAAATAATCCTAAGAAAATAGGCAATAATGTCTCTATTCCTTATGCTTATTATAAAAAACTATCTACTTTAGGTTATGAGAAATGCTTTTATTTTAAAAATAAAAAATCAGGAAATAAAAATAGTAATTTAGAAAATTATGAAATTAATTGCAATAGTAATTCCCTTGAATTAGGATAAATATGCAAGATATAAACAATATAATCTCATTAAAAATAGAAAAATACAAACAAGAATTATCACATCTAAATATAATAATTTACCCAATTAAAGTCGTGTTTAATTTAAAATCAAGAACAGCATTAGGAACAGTAAGATTTGAAAATAACAATAAAAACTCTTTTCTAATAAAACTAAATAAAAAACTACACGACAAATACCAAGACATATATTTAGAGCATGTCCTAAAACATGAATTTGCACATGCTTGTGTGATGAGTGCCTATAAAAAAAGATGCAAACCTCACGGTAAAGAATGGAAAAATTTTATGCATATACTAGGAGAGAAAAAACCAAGAGCCAGCACAAATAGATTTGATTTAGAAAAATCAGGATACATCTGGAAATGTAAATGCAATGATTTTATATTCGGAAAAGTCAAACATAGTAATGCAATTAAAAATATAAAAAATAGAAGTTTTTATTGTAGAAAATGCAAAAGAAAACTTTTTTTTAGTGGAAAATATAAAGATTCTTCGGTGGCTTGATAATAGACTTCTTTCAAAACCTATCAAAAGGCTATATAAATTATATATCCAATTTGATGGGTTTTGAAAGAAGTCTAATAAAAATATCTCTTAAATTTAACTCTTTAAAATAAACCCACAGCTTGTGAATACTTTTTGCTTTAAAAGTCTAAAGGATTTTAATGCATAAATATATTGCTCTTGTTCTGCTTCTTACATTAAGCATGCACTCTGCTCAGCAAAAACGACTTATTAGTGGGAAGTGGAGTATTATTTCTATATCTGGGATATATAAGAAAAAAAATAGCATAGATAATAATACTTTTCCGTCCACTGGAAGAGGGGACACTTCTACTGCTTCTGTGCTTATTGATGATATGGTGGATTTTAATTCTTCTAATAATGATATTTATTCTTTGCTTAGAAATTCATTTGATTTTAAAAATATGGATAAATATGATTCTACTCCTTTTTTAAATTCCAGAATTGATGCCCACAGAATGGCAGGAGGTAAGTGGGAGAGTTATTCTACTAAGAATTTGGCTTCTAGTAGTAATGATTTTACTAAATTTGAGGTAGGAAAATCTTATTGGATTAAGGCTACTAGCACTAAGCCTGAAAATAATATATCTATTATTATAGATAATTATATTGATTTATTGGCTCAGTATTCTCTTAGGGCGGGATGGAATTTTATTGCTTTGAATGATGATATTTTTGAGCATACGGCTTCTGCTTTTTTTATTCCATCTACTGAGCTTTCATTTACTATTTCTAGGCAATTTAATTTATCACCTATTAGCATAAATGAGGCTAATATTGTGGATGTGGCAAAAGCAATCAATCATAAGTCATTTTTAGCTAAGATTAATGGAGAGCCCTTACATTTAAGAGCATATCCTGCTAATAAAATCGATGGTGCTACTAATACGGAGGGCATTATTGTGGTTAGTGATTCTATTATGAATATTAATGCCTTAAATGCAATTTCTTTAAATGGAGAGAGATTGCAAAGTAATGCAAGTGGCAGTAAAATCTCTAATATCGAGCATATTATAAGCTTTAAGCTTAATAGTAGCCTTTCTGTGGCATATAAATCTATGCTTGAAGTAAGGGATTTGAATGGGAAGAGTGGGACATTGCCTTTTCATAATAATATTAGAAATATGACAAATGAGGCTGTTGCAAAAGGTAAAGAAGTTTTAGAAACTGATAATGTTGTGGGCTATAATGTTATGCTTGATTTTAATCAAAGCACTCCTATTTATGATAATATATTAATTGCTAGTGATAAATCATTTGGTATTAGTGAAAAATTTTATGCTAGGAAATTCAAGTATCTAAGAGATGGCTCATTCTTTGTGAGTGGGGCTGATGCACAAAGACTTAATACTCCATCAGATATAAATAGATTTTCAAATGCTACGGGAATTACTTATCATAATTTAGGAGATAGTAAATTTGAAATTTCTTCTCATTATAGAAGTGATTTGGATTTATTTAAAAATGACACTAAAGATTTATTTGAAAAAATAGATAATGATAATAAAGGCTATGCTACTGGAGTATGTAAGTCTATAAACCTATATGGGGCTTATGTCCAAGATAATAATATTAGCCCATCTATTGGTGTTGCAAATAATGGCTTTATTTCTCGTATGAACTGTATTAAAGATTTAACTTCTAGGGCTTTTTATAGTGAGAGTATAAATAAATATAGAAATTTGCAAAAGTTTTTTTTATTACAAAAAAGAATTACGAATTTATATACGGCTGAATATTCTAGTGGCTCATTGTATTGGCGAACTATAGATTTAACAAAAAAATCAAAATGGTTTGATAGATACGATAAAGCTAATCTTTTTGTGAATAATAAAGAGCTTGCATATTATGCTTATCTGCAAGATACAAGGCTTACGGCTCCAGTCATAAGCGATATTAATGCTCAAGTCAAAGTCAGCTCACATTTTAATACTAAAAATACATATAATTTAGCTAGCTATAAAATCTCTTTTAAAGTCAGTAATCTAGCACCAGATAAAAGATATATAGGATATATGCTAGTCTCTGAAAAAGTTATTCAACTATATGGTAAGAATGGCTTATTTGAGGTTGAATTAGATAGTGAATTTTTAAAACTAGAAGAAAATAAAAAAAATCCTGTTTCTATCAAGATAGCCAATAATAATGGTGCTTTGGTTTTTAATAAATCCATATCTTTACTTTTTAACAAACCAACAATCAAGTCTGCTAAAATAACAGGCAATACATTAGATGTCCAAAGCGATGATGACTACGAAATATATAGCACTAAAATAAATGAAATAAATAAAAAAGAGACTTTTTTAGGAAAAAACATTACAGATTTATCCAAACTAGAAAAATTAAAAGAAATAGATTATCAAAACATAAAAGTAGTTGCATTAGACAAGTATGGATTTTATTCAAATATCCATCATTTAGGCTATATCCCAGACAATAATGAATCAACTTTAAGAAAAGACAATGAAAGAAGAAATGGAATTACCTTAAAAATTGTAAATGACTCTAAAATGACTCTTAGCTTTACTCCCATAGATGAAACAAAACTAACTATTACATTAGCAAAGATTATGTATCTAAAAGTAGATTTTAGAGTTATTGGTTCTGTTGCCTATGATATAGCACATAAAAATAATAAATTTTTTGTTTCTTATGGAGATAAGAGATATGAAGGTATTTTTCAGAATAATGATGATTATAGTTCAGATACTACTGCATATAAGCTTACTTTAATAGAGTAGTTTAATTTCTTTCAAGTTAAGCGATAAAATGCTCATTTTAATTATTTTTGTAGAGAATATAATAAGATAATTAAATTTAAAGATGGGCTTTATTATAGGTTAATGAGGATAAATAATTAGTTTAAAAGAAGCATAGATATATACGAAAGATAAAGAGATAGAGGAGTTGTTGGAAAGGCATCATCTTAAATTTGTTTAGGTTTTTTATATATTATATATGATAGTAAGCTGTAGCTTCTTAAAGCAAAAGAAGAGTTTAGGTAGTAGGTTATTTCTGACCCTAAATTTTTAAATTTTATAGATAAGTTTTAATGGAAATATAGGTTGTATATATCCCAAAGTTGGAGTTTTGGGACGAGTGAGTCGTTATCTGAAGGAGTAGAAAATTTTACCAGCAATTCAAACAAGTATAAAAACAGGACAAGAAAAGTTTCATTTCAATAATGAAGATTTGTCATTAGATGTATTGTCATTTTGGAGATGGTCAAATTCAGAATTATTGGGAAATGCACTTCGTGGAATTCTTGCAGAATTTATTGTTGCTTCAACAATAGATGTTTTAGATAGTCCAAAAGAAGAATGGAGTGCATACGATTTAAAAACCAAAAATGGTTTAAAAATCGAAATTAAATCATCTTCATATCTACAAAGTTGGAGACAAAAAGAACTTTCAAAAATAATATTTGGAATTCAGCCAACATACTCTCTTGAAAACATGAATCAATATAGTCAAGAAAAAATAAGACAATCAGATATTTACATCTTTTGTGTATTGGCACATAAAGATAAAAATAGTGTAGATCCACTAAATTTATCTCAATGGGATTTTTATATTTTAGAAACTAAAATTTTAAATGGAAAAGTTAAAACTCAAAAGAGTATTACTTTATCAAGTTTATTAAAATTAAATCCGATTAAGATAAAATACGACTGCTTAAAAAGAGAGATTAAACAACTAGAAAAAATAACAAATAACAAAGACTAGGAGAGGAACGAGGTAATACTTACGGTTATTTAAGGGAACCTCTATTAATTCAAATAATTTAGATAATGTTAGATTTTAGTCT
>JAJVLF010000036.1 GCA_029255845.1 Campylobacterota bacterium
ATAGCGGGAGAAAATGTCATGCCTAGCCATCCTAGTCCCATAGCATATACCATATTTCTACAATTATCGTCTCTTCCTATTAAAGGTCTATCGTTTGGAGTTAATGCTCGTAGTCCAGCCCATGGAGTAATGTCTTTTATTTTCATGTCAAAGGATTCATTTTTAAATATATTCATAATGCCTTCTACTTTTTTTAAATCTATGTCTTTTTTGGTAAAGCCGATTTCTAATCTTGATGTAATTCTCACATCATCTTTTCTAGGGGTTAGTATTGCAAATTTATCTACCATTAAAATTGGCACTTTTGGTTTTAATTTTTCATCCATTTTGAAAGTGGCACTATATCCTTTGGTCGGTAAGAGTATCATTTTCTTTTTTAAAATCTTGCTTAGGGCTAGATTATGACCTGTCGCCATTATGAAGCTGTCTGCATTATAGGAGTTTTTGTTAATTGATATTGCTTTTGTTATTTTGTTGTTTTTAAACTCAAAGTCTATGATTTCATCATCGTCTACAAATTTAACTCCATGCTCTTGTAGATATTTTTTTAATGCTAGGATTGTTTTTTTAGGGTCTATGTGTGCATTTTTATAAAGTAAGATACTTTTGCTTGTTTTTGATTTCAATAATGGTGCTAAGTTATGTTGCTCGGCATAATTTAATATATTTCCAATGTTTGGATTTTTTATTAATTGTTTTTTCTTTTTGAGATAGTTTTTATTATTATGAAAATACAGCATAAAGCCTGATCTCTCATAGTTTATATCAAAACCTAATGTATTTTGAAAAAAATCATAAAAATTACAAGATATATCTCCGTATTTTTCAAATAATTCCATAGTTTTAATTGTATTTTTTCTTGAAGAATTTTTGAAAAATTTATATATCCATTGAATGGTCTCCATATTAAGAAGATTATTAAAAGAAATAGCAGAATTATTTGTTAAAAAAAGCTTTAGAGTGTCCATAAAAATACCTGGGTGGGATAAAGGCTCTTTCCCAAAAGATGATAATAATCCAGCATTTCCAAAAGAGGCTTTATCTTCTATTTTTGAAGTTTTATTTATTATCGTAATATTTTTTATTTTTTTATGGAGATAATATGCAGACATAAGTCCAGCTATGCCATCTCCTATAATTACAATATCTTGTTTAGCACTCATGCTAGTTTTATATATTTATAAATAGAAAGAAATATTATAAAAAATACGGGCATAACAATCATAATCTCTGGAAGGACATTTATTTTTTGAGCTATTTCTGTGATAGATATAAAGAAGCCAAAAACAGTTACAGAGCTAAAAATAGCGAAAAAAGAAAACAAAGCCATATGACCAATTCTAGGGGTATATGGAAGATAGTAAAATATAATTAAAATTAAAAATGGGGAAACCCAAGGAATTAAACCGTATTGATAAATAACAATTCTATGTTTTTTCGTATCAACTCCTTGCTCCCTTAAGACAAGTAATGTCTCTATGGCATCTGCTATTGAAGAAAGATTTTTTTTATTGTATAAATTATTAATCATTGTTGGACTGAAGCCATTTAATGTGCTTATCTTTTGATGTTTTAAAATCTTCAAAGTAGAATCATAAGGGTTTTTAGTTTGATCATTTTGTATGATGGTAGCATTTTCTATTTTCCATTCTCCATCTTTAAAATAAGCTTCTTTTGCATTTACTATTCTTAATAAATTTTTGTTCTCATCAAAGGTAAAAATACGAACATCTTCTACTTTTTCTAATTCCACATACATTTTATGGAAAAATACATAATTATTAAAATGCTTAATAAAAATATCTTCTTTTGAGTAATCTGTGTAATTATTATGTAAGATTGAATTTTTAATCTCTTCTGCATAAGCTAATTTTGTGCTATTTAAGCCTACAAAAATTATCGTTAGAAATGAAGCAGTTATAAAAATGGGTCTTATTATCGCCTTTTTCTTATATCCTAAAGCAAGAAATGAAACATATTCACTTGAATTAACAAAATAATTCATAGTTATCACAGAAGCTACCGAAACAGCGATAGGAAACATTATGTGCATTGAAAATATGAAATCATAAAACACATATAGTATGATTAAGTTTGCAGAATGTGGTATTTTTTCATAAGTAAAAATTACTTCAAGAGTAACAAAGAAAATTTGTAGGAATGCAAATATAAATAAGAAATTCTTGATATAAGTAAATGCGATAAATTTATTTATCCTCATCATGCTATATTCTTAATACTAAAATTTGATTTTATTTTATTTATATCTTCATTATCTATAAATGCATTAAGAGCATTTCTAGCTTTAGGGAAAATATCATTATTTAAAATATTTATTTCTTCATGAGTGAAATCACTAAGCACCCAGCTAGAGACATCTATCTCGGGGTTTCTTCCAATGCCTATCCTAATTCTAAAATATTTATCGCCTATTAAAGAATCACAAGACTTTAATCCATTATGCCCACCATTTCCACCAGCTATTTTGTATTTTAAGCTAGAAAATGATAAGTCTAAATCATCGTGAATAATGATTATGTTATCACAATCTATTTTGTAAAATTGGGCATATTTAGACACAGATTCTCCAGATAAGTTCATATAAGTATCAGGCTTAACTAAAATAGTATTATTGGTTTTTAATTCATAAGAGAGAAAAGAAGTTTTTTTAATAAAATCTTTATTTTTAGCTAAAAAGTCTAAAAATAAAAACCCCACATTATGTCTAGTGTGTTGATATTTAGCTGTCGGATTACCTAACCCGACTACTAAATGCACTATTTTGCTTTAATTACACCCACTAAAGGAACAGTTGAGTTAAGAAAAATTTCAGTATTTTTTAGATTAATATCTTTCACTAAAACATTATCCCCTACATCCAAATCACTAACATCTATTTCCAAATAATTTGGTAAATCTGTAATAACAGCTTTAATTTTCAATCTCTTTCTATGAGTAGCTAAAAGACCTTTATTTTTAACCCCTACAGCAATTCCTTTGATTCTTATAGGCAACATATAGAATTGTTTTTTAGAAGAAGTAGCTACTAAATCAACATGCTTCAAATCCAAACTCACAGGGTCTTTTTGATATTCTTGAATAGTTACATTATATGTTTTATCATCGACCTTCACATCAAATGCAAAAGTATCTTTAGCTTTTACATATCTAATAAAATCATTCTTATTAAAAGCAGTAAAAACATTTTCTTTTAAATCCCCACCATAAATATTAGCTATCAAATAGCCCTCATTTCTTAACTTTCTAGCATTAGTTTTGCCTACTTTTTCTCTTGAAACACTTTCTAACATCTATTGCACCTTTTTTATTTATTTGTAATTTGTATTATTAAGAGCCTATTTTAAGCTCTGAAAAATTAATTCGACATTATATAAAAATAAACTAAAACAGGCATAAAAATAGTGAAAAATATTATAATTCTTTGCTTTCGTTTTTGGTATTGAAAGTTTCATTTATTTAAAAGTAATATGCTAAAATCTTTATATGAAACTATTCAACCTTAAAGGAGTTTAATTATGAATGAAAGAGTAGCCATTATAGATGGGCTTAGAAGTCCTATTAGTAAAGCTAATGGGAGATTTAAAGATATTACGGCGGACACTTTATCTTCTTTAATTACTAAAGAGCTTCTTATTAGGAATGATATTGATAAAGATTTATATGATGAGGTGATTATTGGTAATGCTTCTAATCCTGCTTCCGCTCAGAATATTGCTCGTGTTATAGCTATTCGTTCTGGGTTTTCTCATAGTATTTCTGCTTATACGGTTCATAGGAATTGTGCTGCTGGTATGCAATCTATTAGTTCTGGGGTTGATGGGATTAAGCTTGGTCGTGGGGATATTTATATGGTTGGTGGGGTTGAGAATATGAGCCAAATTCCTTTTTTATTTAAAGATAAGCTTAAAGATATTCTTACTTCTTTATCTTATGCTAGGGATGTTAAGACAAAACTTTCTGCTATTTCTAAGATTAGACTTTCTATGCTTAAGCCAATTATCGGTGTTTTTAGTGGTTTAAAAGACCCCCTTATAAATATGATGATGGGTAATACGGTGGAGGGCTTGGCTAGAGAATTTAATATCACTAGAAAACAAACTGATGATTATGCTTTAAAAAGCCATAATAAAGCACAACAATCAACTAAAGATAAAATATTACAAAATGAAATACTTCCTATCGCTTATGATGGTGGTGTTGCTTTTGATGATGATGGAATTATTGATGATTTGAAAATTGAGGGTTTGCAAAAATCAAGGCTTGTTTTTGATAGAGAAAATGGAGTTATTACTGCTAAAAATGCCTCTCAGCTTTCTGATGGGGCTTGTTCGCTTATACTAATGAGTGAAAGTAAAGCAAAAGAAATGGGACTAAAACCATTAGGATATGTGCTTGATTATGAATATGCTGGTCTTGAGCCTGAAAGAATGGGGCTTGGACCTACTTATGCGACTAAAAAGCTTTTAAATAGGACTAAGCTAACTTTAAAAGATATAGACTTGATAGAGCTTAATGAGGCTTTTGCTACTCAAGTGCTAGCTAATCAAATTGCTTTTAATTCTAAGAAATTTGCTAAGAAGCATTTTGAAGATGGTGAGGTTATAGGTGAAATTGATGAGAGTATTTTAAATATCAATGGTGGGGCTGTTGCATTAGGTCATCCTATCGGAATGAGTGGAAGTAGGATTGTGCTTCATGCTATAAAAGAGCTTAGAAGACTAGGCAAAAAAAGAGCATTAGCTACCCTGTGTATCGGTGGTGGGCAAGGTGGTGCTATGATATTGGAGAGTGAATAATGAGTTGGACATATTTTAAATTAAAACATAATGATAATGGATTAAGTGAATTAGTCTTTGATTATCCTAAGAGTTCTATAAATAAGCTTAGTTTTGAGGCTTTGGAAGAATTGAAGCTTGTTATTGATGAAATTGATAAAAGTTCAGATATTAAAGTTTTAACATTTAGTTCTGCGAAAAAAGATTTTATTGTTGGAGCGGATGTTAAAGAGATAAAGGGTATTTCTAATAAAGAAGAAATTAAAAGTTTGCTAGAGCAAATTCATATTTTATTTGCAAAAATAGAAGACCTTAAATGCAAGAGCATAGCTATTCTTGATGGATTTGTGCTTGGTGGTGGGCTTGAGATTGCACTTTGTTTTGATTATAGGATTGCTAGTAGTAATACTACTTTAGGCTTTCCTGAAACGAAGCTTGGTATTATTCCTGGTTTTGGGGGGACATATAGAGCGAATAAACTATTAGGGTTGCAACAAGCTTTAACGATGATTTTAACCGCTAAAAATGTGGATTCTAAAAAAGCATATAGGACTGGATTAGTAGATAAAATATATAGTAGTGAGAAAATAAAAAAGGAATTTATTGATGAGGTTTTAGCTAATAAGATAAAAACTAAAACTAGCAAAATTCCTCTTATTCAAAAACTAACTCCGAGTGTTATCGTCATTAAAAAAACAAGAGAAAATATTCTTAAAAAGACAAAGAACCAATACCCAGCTTTAATAAGTGCCATAGATGTTTTAGCAAAAATCCAAAACAAAGATAGAGATAAGGCGATAGAGATTGAAACTGAATATTTTTGCGATGTGGCTACTAGTGATATATCTAAAAATCTTATTGAGATTTTTTTAAGCTCACAGGAACTTAAGACAAAATACACAAGTAAAGCTAAATTAACTATAGAAAACACTGCTGTAATTGGCTCTGGAATAATGGGAAGTGGGATTATATGGCTTATTAATAGAAATGATTTTTATATTAGGGTTAAACTTTTAGCCTATAAAGAATTAGAAAATTTACATAAAAATATAAAAAAACTATATGCCTTTTATGTGAAGACAAGAAAACTAAGCTTAAAAGACATATCTTTTAAAATGGATAGACTAAGCTATAGCGATAAATACGATGGGCTACAAAAAAGTGATTTAGTAATAGAAGCTATTTTTGAAGATATAAATATCAAGCAAGAAAGTTTTGAGCAAATAGAGTTAAACTCATCTAAAAGCACCATAATAGCAAGTAATACATCATCAATAAGCATAAATAAATTAGCAACAACAATAAAAAATAAAAAGAACTTTCTAGGAATACATTTTTTTAATCCAGTCCAAAGAATGCCACTTGTAGAAATTATACCGACAAAAGACACATCGAAAAAAAGCATAGAACAAGCCGTTTTATTTGTCCAAAAAATAAATAAAACCCCTGTAATAGTCAAAGATTGTGCAGGATTTTTAATCAATAGATTGCTTATGAGTTTTTTAGTAGAAGCTATATTTTTACTAGAAGAGGGCGGGAGTGTCGAGCAAATAGATAAAGTGTTATTAAAATTCGGTATGCCTATGGGTGCATTTAGATTATTAGATGAGGTGGGCATAGATATAGGCTATCATGTAGTTAATATATTAGCAGAAGATTATGGCGAAAGGATGAAAGCCCCAAAAATAATCAAAGAGATTTTTGATGCGAAACTATTAGGCAAGAAAAGCAAAAAAGGCTTTTATGTTTATAATGGCAAGGAAGAAAGCTATAATCAAGAAATAGATAAATTTCTAAAAAATAAAGATAAGTCTTTAAGCGATAAATATATAGAAGAGAGAGCTGTATTTGCTTTAATAAATGAAGCTAGTAAGGCATTAGAAGAAGAAGTGGTAGATAAGGCAAATATATTAGATTTTGCTTTTATTTTAGGGACAGGATTTCCTCCATTTAGAGGTGGGGTTCTTAGATATGCGGATTCTTTAGGACTTGACTATGTTGTTGGGAAGTTAAAAGAGTTTCAAGGTGTCAATAAACAAAGATTTGAGGTTTCAAAGTTATTGGAAGATATGGCTAAAGATAAAAAAAGATTTTATGACTATTAATGATATTAACACTTTAGATAAATTAAAAGAATATGGCTCTTTTAAAGAGGTAACAACAATCTTAGAGACTCATTGTGGTTTTAATATCCAAACAAAAGATTGGAAACATCTTTTTGAAACACTTCAGAGTATTGAAAAAATACTTAGTAGATATGATAAGGATTTATTTATTACAAATAACTTTGGCGAATCTAAAAAGATAATAAGTGAAAAACTTGGTCTATATAGTTGTGCAGATGGTTTTGAGCAATTGAATAATGATTTTGATAAATTAATTTCTTTTTTTATTATTAAGAATTTTGACCCATATGAAGAATTTGAGAAAAGTAAGAGTGTAAATTTTAAATATAGTTCAAAACTAGAAGGTATTAATATTGAAGATACAAATCAATCATTAAATGAAATTATAAAAAAATATAAAGTTGCAACAGATGGATAAATATAATGAGTCTGATAGATATTGTTATGATAAAACATCTGTGCTTAAAAATAAATTAAATATAGAAAATGAAAATAGTTTAGAAGAAGCAGAGAGAGACATAACAGCTAAAACTAGTGAAAACATAGAATATAAAGCCCCACCATACAATCTTGAAACTTTAAAAAAAATACATAAAACTTTATTTATTGATATATATGAATGGGCTGGTGAAATACGAGATGTTTCTATTTCTAAAGGTGATACTCTATTTTGTATGCCTCAACATATTTTATCAAATATAAATTCTATATTTTCCAACTTAGAAAAAGATAACTCTCTTCAAGGTTTAAGCCAAGATGAATTTTATAATAAAATATCTTATTATTATTGTGAATTTAATATGATACACCCTTTTAGAGAAGGTAATGGTAGAGTCCAAAGAATATTTTTTGAATATTTAGCATTAGATAATGGATATTTATTTGATTGGTCAAAAGTAAAACAAGATACTTGGTTAGAAGTAAATATTCAAGGTGTAGCAGATTATTCTGGTATGAAAAAAATATTTAAAGACATATTAAATAAAGTAGATATAAATGAATAAAAATTTTAAATTTAAAAAATTAAAAATTAAAAACTGGAAATTATTTAAAAATTTTGAGATAAGATTTATAGATAAAGATAATAAACCATTGCCATTAGTAGTAATAGTTGGGATTAATGGTTCTGGAAAAACTACTATCTTAGATGCTTTGGGGAAATATTCAAAAAGTAAAACAAAAAGTAAAAATGTTAATGAAAAAACGACTATTGAGTTATACTGTAATTCAGAAGACTTATCAAATAGCTTATTTGAAGATGAAGACCAACCATTATTTAGAGATATAAATTTAGGTCAAGATATTAGTGACCAAAAAATAAGTCGATATGTAACTTATTTTAATATAGAGAATGTCTTTTTTTCTAAATTGAAAGATGAAATACCTAAATATATTAAAAAGTTTATTTATGAAAAAAATATGTTAGCTAATGATGTGTACGAAACTCTATCAAAACATATTGTAGATATTTTTAAAGGTATGGATTTGAATATTACTTTTAGTAGAATGGATGGAGAAAAAAATCTTTATTTTAAAAACAAAGTAGGAAAAGAGTTTTCAATAGATGAAATTTCAACGGGAGAAAAAACATTATTATCAAATGTTTTATATTTGTATTTACTAGATATGAAAGGTCAAGTCATATTAATAGATGAACCTGAAACATCTATCCACCCTCATTGGCAGAATAAAATATTAAAACTTTATGAAAATTTTGCTATAAAAAATAATTGTCAAATAATAATAGCTACACATTCTCCTCAAATTATTGGTAGTGCTAAAAATGAATATCTTAGAGTATTAGCTAATGATAAAAATGGGGATATTAAAGTTATTGATAATGTGTTGGCTTATGGTAGAGATATTGAGTGGGTTTTAACAAACATTATGGGAACTACATTTACAAGAGATAAGCATATTAATGATAAAATAAAAGAATGTCAACAGCTTCTAGAAGATGAAAAGTATGATGAAGCCGAAGAAGGTATTAATAAGCTTGAAGATATTATCGGAGATAATGATAGTGAAATTTTAGCTATAAGAAATTCTCTTGAGTTTTGGAGGTCGTAATTTGAAACAAATTATTAAAGATAAAGAGCCAAATAGTTTAGGGGAATTTAGAAGTGTCAATAAGGCTAATATAAAAGAATCAAAATTATTTGAAATTCTACCATCTGATACCAAAAATGAGTTAAGAAATAACTTACTAAAAGAACAAGGTTTTATTTGTTGTTATTGTATGAATAGGACTAGAGGTAACAATAGTAAAATAGAACACTTTAAACCTCTTGATCCACATAGAAGTGAGCAAATCTCATACTCTAATCTTTTTATTGCCTGTAAAGGTGGGGAAAATACACCTTACAAGCATTGCGATACTCATAAAGGAAATAAGCCTTTAAGTGCAATTAATTTATCAACAAAAATTGAAGATAATATAAGTTATAGTAAAGTTGGGGAAATAAAATCAAGAAATCATGAGATAAATAAAGAAATTAATGAAATTTTAAATCTAAACTGTAGAATTTTAAAGAAAAACAGAAAAGAAACCATAGACACATTGCATAACAATTTAGGTGATTACAAACTGTCGACATTAAAGTCAACACTTAAAGATTATGGCACAAAAAGTAATAATGGTAGATATAGACCATTTTCTCAAATGGTAGTCTATATTTTAAATAAAAAAATTAAACAAAAAGGATAAAAAATGACAATTTTCGCATTAATTATAGTATTGGTAGGTTTTGCTTACTTTGGAGCACCTCTAATTTTATGGGTGGGTAGTATAGTGGCTTATATGTATATAGTAGAGGTTAGTTTGATTTATATTTTAGGGTTTGTGGTGATTTCTTTGCCGTTTTTAATTACTAAATTAAGAATGATGATTTTTACTACACCTATTGTTGCATTTATTAATAAAAATAACTTGCTTCCTAAAATATCTGATTCGGAGAAGGTGGCTCTTGAGGCTGGGACTTCTTGGATAGATAAGGAGCTTTTTAGTGGGGCTCCTGATTTTGTGAGTATTTTTTCTCAGCATTATCCTTCTCTTAGTGAAGAAGAGCAGTCTTTTATGGATAATGAAGTGGAAACTTTATGTGCTATGGATACGGATTGGAATATTTCTCAAAGAAGAGACTTGTCTGATGAGTGCTGGGCATATATGAAAGAAAATAAATTTTTAGGGATGGTTATACCTAAAGAGTATGGTGGGCTTGGTTTTAGTGCTTTAGGACATGCTTGTGTGATTGAAAAGCTTTCTACTCGCTCAAGTGTTATGTCTATTTCTACTATGGTTCCTAATTCTCTTGGACCTGCTGAATTATTGCTTAAATATGGGACTACAGAGCAAAAAGATAAATATTTACATAATCTAGCTTGTGGTAAAGATATTCCTTGT
Source organism: Campylobacterota bacterium (assembly GCA_029255845.1). Classification (GTDB taxonomy): domain Bacteria; phylum Campylobacterota; class Campylobacteria; order Campylobacterales; family JAJVLF01; genus JAJVLF01. The sequence goes on from JAJVLF010000036.1 coordinate 10,326, forward strand.
TTTGCTTTGACGGAGCCTTTAGCAGGAAGTGATGCTACTTCTATTACATCTTGCGGGGTTGTTAAAAAAGATGGAAAAGATATATATATAGAGCTTAATTTTGAGAAAAGATATATAACATTAGGGGCGATAGCTACTGTAATAGGTCTTGCTTTTGTCTTAAAAGACCCTGATAATATTTTAGGAGATGAGGAAGATTTAGGCATTACTTGTGCTTTAGTGCCTTCAAGCTATGAGGGGATTGACCAAAGCAAAAGACATGACCCTTTAAGTGTGCCTTTTGTAAATGCTCCTATTATTGGTAAAAATGTTAGGATTACTTTATCTGATATTATAGGCGAAAAAGACGGCATAGGCAAAGGCTGGAGTATGCTAATGGAGGCTCTCTCAATAGGGAGAGGTATATCTTTACCATCTACTAGCTGTGGTGGGGCTAAGCTTTCAAGCATTGTGGCTATCAACCATGCCAAAGCTAGAGAGCAATTTAATATTAGCATTGCTAAATTTGAAGGTATTGAATTTGAATTAGCGGAAATGTCAGCTATTACTTATATGATGGATGCTTCAAGGACTTTTACGGTAGGTGCTATTGATAGAGGGATAAAGCCAGCTGTTATAAATTCTGTGCTTAAATACCAACACACAGAATATTTTAGAAAAATACTAAATACTAGTATGGATATTTTAGGCGGAAATGCTATAGCTAGAGGACCTAAAAACCTACTAGCACATCCATATTTTTCTCTTCCTATTTCTATTACTGTTGAGGGAGCCAATATACTTACAAGAACCTTAATGCAATTTGGTCAAGGAATAATAAGAGCTCATCCATTTGCTTATGATGAAATAAATGCTTTAATCAATAAAGATGATAAAAAATTTGATAATTTACTTTTCTCACATATCAAGCTTGTGATTAGAAATGTTACAAGAACTAAGATTTTACTCCTTACAGATGGTATTTTTACAAAAAAAACTCAAAAAGGATTTTTAGGGAAAATAGAAAGAAAATTAATAGTTAGTAGCTCATTATTTGCAACTATTTGTGATCTCTTATTTTTAATATATGGCGGTGATTTAAAGAAAAAAGAAAATATAAACGGAAGAATGGGGGACATCTTATCTAATATGTTTATGCTTACATCAAGTATGAAAAGATATTTACATGAAGATAATCCAAAAGATAAATTATATATAGAATTTATATCAAGCATGATGCTTCATAAAATACATACTTCTTTTACAGAGATTTTACAAAACCTACCTTTTAAATTCGCAACTTTATCATTGCGATTATTATTAAAATTAAATACTTTTTCCGATATGCCAAGCGACAAACTAAGACATGATATAGCCTCTATGCTAAGCTATGATAATGAACAAAAACAAAAACTAGCAAATAATGTATTTTTTCCAAAAGATGAAAAAGAGCAATTAAATCTACTAGAAAGAGCCTATAAAAGCATAAACGATACAGAGCATATAGCTAAAAAAGTGAAACCTTTTAAAGATATAGATTTAGCTTTAAAAGACAAAGCTATTAGCACAAAAGAAGCTGATTTATTAAAAGAGAGTATGGAATTAAGACATAATGCTGTTATGGTGGATAGCTTTTTACATGAGGATTATTTTGCTAATAAATAAAGATTTATACTTTAAAGAGTAAACATGAATGAATTAACACATGAATCAAAAAAGACAAGCTATCATTTAAAAAACCTATATTTAGACCCTAATAATTATAGATTTGTTGATAATGATGATTATAATATTATTGAAGGCAGTAAAGTATGCGATGAAAAAATACAAAAAAGAACAAAAAATTTCATAGAGGGCAAAAAAAGAGAAAATATAAAAGATTTAGTGTTAAGCTTTAAAGAAAATGGTTTTTTGAAAGTTGATGTTATACAGGTTAAAGATTTAGGAAACAATCAGTATTTGGTTATTGAAGGCAATAGAAGAGTAGCAACATTAAAAGCTTTACAAGAAGACTATGAAAATGGGCTTGATATAGGAGTGCTAGACTCAGAAATATTTAAAAAAGTTCCGTTTGAAATACACGATAATGAAGATAATGAAAAACATTTAATCATTATGGGACTTAAACACATTAGTGGAAACAAAAAATGGTCAGCTATTAATCAGGCTCAATTAATTTATGATTATCTTCAGCCTTATTGGGAAGATAAATATTATGAAGAAGAAGCTAAATTATGTAAATCTCTTGGTATCACAAAAATTAAACTAAGGTCTTCTCAGAGAGCATTTCACCTTATAACTGAATATAAAATAAGCGATTATGGAGATCAATTTAAAAGTGATAATTACACATTATTCGTAGAAATTATTAAAAGGCCTAATATTAAAGAATGGCTAGAATGGGATGATGACTACTATGATGCAAAAAACAAAAATAACTTACAAAGGTTGTTTTCATGGATTTCTGATGAAGAAGAAATTAATGATGAAAGTGACGAAGAAGAATATGAAAAACTTGAACCAATTATCACAAAAGCAAAAGAGATAAGAGATTTAGCGATATTTATCAAAAACGATAATGCCTTAGAAGTAATGGAGGAATATAGAAGTATATCAAGAGGCTTAATAGAAAGTGGAGAAATAGATAAACAAAACTATGAATCATCTCTTAAAGAACTATCTCAAAGCATTATTCAGCTAAAAAGATATAAAGATATGATTTCTTTATCAGATATTGACGAAATAGAGGAAGTAAAAAAAGAATTTTTAGACTTAATTCCTGAACAAAGCTCTATTGATATAAATAAAGGTAATTTTTCAATATGTTTTGAGCACGGCAAAATAAAGCATTTTGACTCAATAAATATTAATCAATATAAAATATTTAAAGATTTTAAAATTGATAAGTTAAATAAAATAAATATATTTGCAGGGTTTAATAATAGCGGTAAAACATCTCTTTTAGAAGCTGTATATTTTCTTACAAAACAAAATGACATTGTGTCCTTTTTAGAGGTAATAAAATTAAGGAATAAATTAAAATCTCTAAATCCAATATGGCTGAATAAGGTATTTGACAGTAGTGAGTCTATAAGTATTTCAGGAATTTTTAACGGTGTTAATACATCTATAGAATTTAATAAATTTGAAGCAAGTAATATAGATAAAAAAGATGATTATATTTCTTCTTATAAGCTAATAGCTACTCTTGATGATAGAAAGCTTGATAATATTATTCATACTTTTGGATATGATACCCTAAGTAGAGAAAATGAAAAAGTGGAACATCTTTGTAATTCGATAATTAAAAGCCCATATTTTTATAATTTAAAAGAAATTATTGAAACTTATGGTAAAAATACAATTTATAAAAATAAAAATGGGGAAACAGCTATCAAGCTAGTTATAGAATTTATCAAGACCATAGACACTTCTATTAACGATATTAGATTAAGTGAAATGGAAGATATAGAAAGATTTATTGTTGATTCCTCTAAATTTAAAGATAAAAATTTGGAAATTACAAATTACGGAGAGGGCTTACAAAGAATATTTGAAATTGCATTAAGTTTTGCATATTCTAAAAATGGCATAGTGTGTATTGATGAATTTGAAACAGCTATACATTATACTTTATTAGTTAAATTTACAAAATTTATTCAAGTTTTAGCAGAAGAATTTAATGTTCAAGTATTTTTAACTTCACATTCAAAAGAATGTATAAATGCTTTTGTGGATAATGGATATAAGAATAATGAAATATCTGCATATTTTTTAGAAAATTCTGATAATAAAATAAAAACTAAGTTTGTTAAAGGAGAAAGATTAAAATACCTTGTAGATAATATCAATCTTGATATAAGAGGTGATATTGATGAATAAGATTATTGTTGTGTTTTGTGAAGGACAGCACGACATTGCTTTTTTATCAAGAATTTTATTTGTAGATGGATTTACTCCTTATAATAAAAAAATAAATAAATTTATAAAGCCATTAAATGAGCAATATATAAAGAACCTAGAGAACAATAATATAGCCGATAGAAAACTTGGTTTTCAGTCAGAACATATGATACCATCAGTTGCTTTACATAAAAATGAAAACATATTAGTGCTATTTCATAATTTGAGTGGAGAAGAGAGAAGCGGAGAAAGAAAAAGTATTTTAGATATGTATAAAGGTATGCAAAGTGAAGATGATGGTTTTAGTAATTTTAATTTAAATTTTAGATTTTTATATTTTTTTGATGCTGACGATAAAGGCATTACTACAAAAATAAGTAATATTAATGAGGAGTTAGAGTTAAGTGATGATATTGAATATAATGAACTAGTTACTATTGATTCTTATGAATGGGCTTGTTATATATTTCATAAAAGTGATGAAGAAAAAGGAGATTTAGAAGATGTATTGCTAGAACTTATGAAGCCTAATAATAAAGAAATATTTGATAATAGTGAGGTTTTTTTAAAGAGTAATGAATTGGATGAAGATAGACAAAAAGAGTTTGTATGCAATTCTAGTGAGGAGAAATACAAAACAAGAAATAAATATAAAGAAAAAAAATCAATTATTTCAATTGCGGGACAATTACAGTTTTCAGGTATGGCTAATGCCACAATCATAGCAAATAGTGATTATATAAAGAAATCTGATATAGAGAATAATAAGCATTGTAAACATATAGTAGAGTTATTTCAATGAAAAAAAACACTTTAGCTAATTTGGATTTTAGAGGCTCTATTAATGTTTAAAAATCTACTCTATGATGCTACTTTAAATGCTGTTCAAATTCTTAAGCTCATAACTAATGCCAATGTTCATATAACAGGGCTTGAGAATATCCAAACAAATACGACTAATATTTTTATAGCAAATCATTTTAGCAGAATAGAAACTTTATTAATAGCAAATTTAATCTATAAAAAAAGTGGCATTCAGGTTAGGGCATTAGCTGACCATTCTATATTTTTGGATAAAACTAAGCAATATTTGAAGAACATAGGCTTAGTAAATGTTGCTGATAAAAACCGAGATATGATTATTTTAAATGATTTAATACAAGGTGCAAATAATTGGCTTATTTTTCCTGAAGGAAAAATGGTAAAAAATAAAAAGCACATATATCTTCATACTGGAGCCTCGGTTTTAGCTCTTGAAGCATACCTACTTCAAGAAGAATATAAACTAATAAACCATGATAGCAGAAAAATAGCACAATTCAAAGAAGATAATAATCTTTATAAGGATTCTATATTTTCAAATCAAGAAATTAATATTTGTCCTATTAGCATTAATTATTTTGATTTAAGAGATGGCAAAAACTATATTTCTAATTCTTTTAAGACAAATTCACAAAGATTAAATGAAGAGATAATAATAGAGAGTAATATGTTATTGCATGGCGATATTATTGTGAATGTATTAGAGCCTGTCCCCATTAAGGAATATGTCAAAAAATATAATCTTGATGATATTACTAAAAATAGAAAATTCATTTTTGATAAGATTAGGATAGATTTAACAAAAGAAACTATGAAAACTGTTTATCAAAATATAAGCATCAGCATTGAGCATATAGTGGCTTTACTCTTATGGTTTTATCCTCATTCTCAGATTTCATTAAATAATTTTAATAATATGGTTTTTTGTATCGTTTCTTTAATAAGAAATAAAAATTACAATTTACATACAAGTATAGAAAATGAATTACTAGAATTAGCAATAGGTGAAAAATATGCGCCTTTAGGTAAGGTGATAAAACTTGCAAAAAAGCAAAAAATAATTAAAGTACATAGACATCATATGGAAATACTTAAAAATAACTATGAAGAAAATTATAATTTTCATAGTATTAGAATAAAAAATACATTAAAAGTTATTTTAAATGAGGCATTATCAGTAAATGGTCTATCTACTTTAACTAAAAAAGTCATTTCTTTATCAGAAAAAGATGTAAAAAAAGAAATAGCAAAAAACCTAATAAAATATGACAAGCTTTTATATAACGAAGAATGCAAAAATGCTGATGATATAAAAATAAAAAAAACAAATGCACAAGCAAAACTTTTAAAAGGGAAACTAAACATAGGCATAATCCTATCTCACGGATTTTCATCTTCTCCTAATGAGGTAGCTAGATTAGCTAGAAAACTAAATCACATAGGGTATTATGTATATATCACAAGAGCTAAAGGACATAGTATTGATGCTCAATTTTTATCTACAACTTCCTATAAAGATTGGTTACATTCTTATAATATAGGCTATGGTATTTTAAAGCAAGTTTGCGATAAAGTTATTTTCGCTGGTTTTTCTATGGGTGGCTTATTAGCATTGCTTAGTGCCTCAAACAAACATAATTCTGATATTTTAGGAATAGTAGCAATATCTCCAGCTTTAAAAATTAAAGACTTTAGAGTAAATCAGCTTATGCTAGGAACAACTGTCCTATTTAATGATTTGCTCTCAAAAGAAAACTCTTTAGGCATTGATTATGTAGATAATAATCCAGAATATCCAGAGTTTAATTATAATAAGCATTATATTAAGTCCATTAAAGAGCTTAATGTATTAATGAATACTTGTGAAAAAAATCTTGATAAAATAAAACATCCTATGCTTATCATAAACAATAAAATAGACCCTATTATAGATTCTAAAAGTGCTATTACCATAAACAATACAATATCTTCTAAGATAAAAATGACTTATTCTTTAAGCTCAAAACAGCATGTTATAGTTAATAATAATAAATTAGATGAAGTCTTTACTGCTGTCTGTAATTTTATAGGTTCCCTTAAGGTATAAAATTGAAGGGGAAATATGACTTATATTTTTGATGATTTTGTATCATTTTTGAAATAATTTCACAAAAGAATAATTAATTTCAGTACATGGAGGAAATAGGTCTAACCATAAGTTGGTAAGACTAAACAATTAAGGAATAAAAATGTTTAAAAAATTTAATAATGATATAAAAGCATTAAAAGTAGAATTACTAAAAAATATCAAAGATAATCTAAAAGAAATAGACAATCTTGTTAACATAAAAAATAAAACTTATGATAATTTTATCCATCCCTTGAGTGATTTGCACGATAAAGTAAATTTCTCTTTTGGTATGATTGCTCATCAAGACTCTGTGAATAATAGTGATTTAACCCAAAAAATAATCGATGAAGTGCTTCCTAGTTTTTCTAAATATCAAACTAGTATATCTTATGATACTCGTATACATAATGGATATAAATATATAAAAAAGAAATATTACAAAATTCTTGATGATGAGCAAAAAAAAATTCTTGATAATGGTATTTTTAATTTTCGTATAAGTGGTGCTGACTTAGGTGATGATGATAAAAAAAGATTAGAATTTATTAATGAAAAATTATCAAAGTTAGAAAATGAGTATTCTCAAAATGTAATTGATGATATTAAAAAATATGTGATGATTATTGATAACTATGAAGATGTGAGAGAGATTCCTAAAAATGATTTAAAAAGTGCTAAATTTGAAAAAAATGGCAAAACATATTACAAGTTTACCCTTGCTCCACCAAGCTATGAATCTTATATAACCTATGGTAGCAATAGAGCAAAAAGAGAAGAAATTTATAAAGCTTATTGCACTAGAGGTCATAAAAACACTAAAGTTATTGATGGCATTTTAGCTTTGAGAGATGAAAAAGCCAAACTTTTTCATTTTCAGGATTATGCTTCTTATACTAATGCTTTTAAAGATGCTAAAAGTGTGGCTATAGTTGAAAATTTTTTAGAAAAATTATCTTTAAAGTCAAGGAAAGGAGCAAGAAAAGAGCTTAAAGAGTTAAAAAAATTTGCTAAATATGATGTCCAAAGCTATGATGTTGCGTATTATTCGGAAAGATTAAGGGCTAAGAATTTTGATATTGATGAAGAATATTTTCAAAACTATTTTGAAAAAACTGCTACCTTAAGAGGTGTTTTAGATTTTTTAGAAAAATCATTTTCTATTAAAATAAAAAAAACAAACACAGAAGTATGGAATGATAAAGTAGATGTATTTGATTTTTATAAAAATAATAAAGTATTTGGAAGAATGTATTTTGATTTAGAATCAAGAAAAGGTAAAAAAGATGGGACTTGGATGGATATTTTTGGAACTTCTTGCATTGATGGAGATAAAAATACTCACCTAGCATCCGCACTTATAACATGTAGCTTTCCAGTTTCAAGTAAAAATAGCCCATCTCTTTTAAAACATAGCGATGTAGAAACTCTTTTACACGAAACAGGTCATGGAATACATCATATATTTTCAAAAGTAAAACAAAGAGATATATCAGGAGTGAATGGAGTAAAATGGGATGTAGTAGAATTTCCATCTCAATTTTTAGAACAGTTTGCTTATGATAAAGACACTCTAAAAATATTTGCAAAACACTATAAAACCTCTCAAATATTAAAAGATAAAGATATAGACAAGCTAATAAAAGCAAAAAATTTCCAAAGTGCAATGGAGTTATTAAAACAATGTGAATTGTCAATATTCGATATTAAGCTACACAAAAGACTATATCAAGGAAATCAAGTTCAAGAGCTTTTAGTAAATATAAGAAAAAAATATTCAATCTTAACTCCCCCTAAATACAATAGATTCCAAAATTCCTTTTTCCATATCTTCTCAGAGGGATACTCTGCTGGCTATTATGGCTATCAATGGTCAGAAGTTTTAAGTGCAGATTTATACCTTGAATCTAAAAAACAAAATATATGGGATAAGTATCTAAGAAATGTTTTATATCAAGGAGGAAGTAAAAATATGGGAGAATTATTTTTTAATATTTTAGGAAGAGAACCACGGTATGAGGCATTATTAGAGCTTAGAGGGGTATGATTTATTATTTTACGACTTCCACCTCATTTTACTAATTACAGCTTTTTAATCTTAGATAGATTGAAAATATCAAAAAAACTTATGACTATAAAAGAGTGATTAAAAAATAAAAACTATAATCTACATAAAAGTATAGAAAAAGAACTGCTAGAATTAGTGATAAGTGAAAAATACGAGCCTTTAGAAAGGGTGCTAAAACTTGCAAAAAAGCAAAAAATAATTAAAGTCCATAAAAACTATATCGAGATACTAAAAAGTCAGTATGAAGAGAATTATGAATTTCACATTATTAGAATTAAAAATACAATGAAAGTTGT
>JAJVLF010000037.1 GCA_029255845.1 Campylobacterota bacterium
CCGCATTTTATAAAAATCACTATAAGACGAAAATCTAACATTATCTAAATTATTTGGATTAATAGAGGTTCCCTTAATTACTAAAGCATACAAATTAATAGCACATAACACAAAAAAAGACATAATTTATATTTTTAGACCTTCCTCCTACATAAATTTGGTAAAATACCACAACTAAATAGGAGTTATAAATGATTACATTAAAAGATGCTTTGTCTTTATCAGAAGATGAGTTAAAAGAAATCAAAAAAGATATTAATAAAAAAGCAAAAGAGACTAAAAAACTAGGTGCTTATGTGGAGCAATTTGATGGTAGTGATTTAAGTGATAATGGTGAGGGAGTTCCTATTGCTATTAAGGATAATATTGCTATTAAAGGGCGAGAGTTGGGGTGTGCTTCTAAGATATTACAAGGGTATAAATCTCCTTTTAATGCTAGTGTTATTGAAAATTTAGCTAAGCATAATATGTCGGCTTTTGGGCGGACTAATATGGATGAATTTGCTATGGGTAGCTCTACTGAGACTAGTTTTTATGGGAAAACTTTAAATCCTTTTAATGATAATTGTGTTCCTGGTGGGAGTTCTGGTGGGAGTGCTTCTGCTGTGGGTGGTGGTATTGCTATTGCTGCTTTAGGAAGTGATACTGGGGGTTCTGTGAGACAGCCTGCTTCTTTTTGTGGATGTGTGGGGATGAAGCCTACTTATGGAAGAGTTAGTCGGTATGGGTTGGTTGCTTATTCAAGCTCTCTTGATCAGATTGGTCCTGTTACTCAAAATGTGGAAGATGCTAGTATTCTTTATGATTCTATTGTGGGGTATGATGATAAGGACTCTACATCATCTAATCATGAGATAATAAAAACTTCTGCTAATCTTAATCCTAATAGGAAATTAAAAATAGCCATTATTGATAATTATTTAGATTCTGCTTCTAAGGAGATTTCTTCGGCTATAATTGATTTATCAAAAGAATTAGAAAAGCAAGGTCATACTATAATTCATAAACAAATGATAGATACTAAATGCCATTTATCAGCTTTTTATACTCTTGCTACCTCTGAAGCTAGTGCTAATCTTGCTAAATTTGATGGTATTAGATTTGGCAATAGAGCCAAAGGAGAGTCTTTAAGTGATATATATAAAAACACAAGAACTCAGGGCTTTGGCGATGAAGTGCAAAGAAGAATATTAACAGGGACTTTTGCTCTTTCAAGCGGATATTACGATGCTTATTATGTAAAAGCTCAAAAAGTCCGACATAAGATAAAAGAAGAATATGATAGCATTTTTAAAGAAGCGGATATTATTCTTACTCCTACCACCCCTGATGTGGCATTTGAGTTTGGTAGTAAAAAAGATGGCTTAGATATGTATTTGGAAGATATTTATACTATTTCTCTTAATTTAGTGGGGCTTCCTGCTATGTCTGTGCCGATTGGTAAGAAAAATAATCTTCCTTTTTCTGTGCAGATAATTTCTAATTTATTTTGTGAGCAAGAATTATTTGATATGGGGCTTTGTGTTGAGGGAATTGCCAAATTTTCTAAATGAGTTTTTCTTTCAAAGTAGAAGCCAAAGATGGTAATGCTAGAGCGGGTGAATTAAAAACATCAAGCTCCACCATCAAAACCCCCGTATTTATGCCTGTAGGAACTCTTGGTTCCATAAAAGCCATAGATACTGAAGATATTAAAAATGAATTAAAATCAGATATTATTTTGGGAAATACTTATCATTTGTATCTAAGACCAAAACAAGAAGTTTTAAAAAGTGTAGGTGGTTTAGGTAAATTTATGAATTATGATGGCTCTATCCTCACCGACTCTGGAGGATTTCAAGCCTTTTCTCTAAGCTCTAAAATGAAAAAACTAGAAGATGGAATTAGCTTTAAATCCCATATAGATGGTAGCTTACATCATTTCACCCCTACAAAAGTTTTAGACATTCAATATGACATTAACAGCGATATAATGATGGTTTTAGACGACTTAATAGCCCTACCTGCAAGTGATAAACAAATAAAAGAAAGCATAGAGCGAACTTATAAGTGGGCAAAAGAATCCATAATCTACCACAAACAAAACAAAGAAAAACACCCAAAAAATAATATATTCGCAATAATCCAAGGCGGAGTAAATCCAAAATACAGAGAAATAAGTGCAAAAGGATTATGCGAGTTAGACTTCGATGGTTTCGCTATAGGAGGACTAAGTGTAGGAGAGCCAAATAATCAAATGTATGACACAGTAGAGCTAACCACAAACTTTATGCCTCAAGATAAAGCAAGATACTTAATGGGAGTAGGCACACCTCAAGATTTGCTAGAAAATATAGAAAGAGGTGTTGATATGTTTGATTGTGTTATGCCCAGTAGAAATGCTAGAAATGGGACAATTTTCACAAGCAAAGGCAGATTAAATATAAAGTCAAGCAGATATAAATTAGATGAAAGCCCCATAGATGAAAATTGCAAGTGTTTGACTTGCAGAAAATACTCTAAAGCATATATGTCTCATTTATTTCGGGCTAAGGAATTGACATATTTTAGATTGGCTACTATTCATAATTTGTTTTATTATAAAGATTTGATGGAGCAGACTAGAGAGGCTATTTTGGAAAATAGGTTTAGGCAGTTTAAAAAAGATACTTTTTTGGGGTGGGGATTTTAGTAGCTTCAAAAAGGTTTGCTTTGCATTATCTAATTTTAGCACCCCCTCATGCTTAACAACTACTTTAAAGAATTACATGTCAGATTTATAAAAAAATTTTGCTACCAAAGAACCCAAAGATAAAAATCCTATACATCCAGCTAACCATGGGTGCCCATATATCCCTAATGCTGTTGTAGATATCAGTCCTGAAATGCCTATGATAATAGCACTAATTTGCCCAAACATTATGCTTTTATGTCTAAAATTTTGCTCTTTGTCAGCTTTATCCATTATATTTTTTACTAAATCAGGATGAATTTCATTGTATCCTTTTAATATATTTGGATGAGGGATAGGTCCGCTATATTCATGTATTTGAATTTTTGAAATTTGCTTTTCTTTTTCAGAAGCATTTAATTGGTCAACTTTTTTTATATCTTGCTTTGAATCGTCTGTTGACTGCTCTAACCCTTCTGGTAATTGTTTTTCGTTGTTCATTAGGTAGTCCTTCTAAAATTATAGTTGTTGAATGCTCTATATCCATAGCAATATTTTTCCAATCTTTTTTTTGACCATTTTGAATATTTGGACTTATATCTAAATGCGATACATAACCCTTTAAAAAATTTTTAATGATTTTTTCCATAAAGCCAACCTTTTTATTGCTACTTATAAAATTTATAAACTAAAATAAGTAAGATATTGTAAATTAATAAGTTTTTCGTCAGTATTCTAACAAATTAAAATTTATTTTTAATTATTAATTTATACCTTTTCTCAACTTTCCAACTTTTAAACACGAAATGCAATTTTTTCTTATTTGATTTATAAATTTAGACCCAACTTAATCTTAAAAAAACAATGATATAATTTTTAAAAAAAACGAGAAATAAAACAATGAAAAATAAATCAATATATATACTTATTCTTTTTATTATGCTACTATCAAATATGCAAGCAAATAAATTAAAAACAGAAGACTCCCCATATCTTCTACAACATAAAGATAATCCATTAAATTGGTATCCTTGGGGTGATGAGGCATTTGAGAAAGCGAAAAAAGAAAATAAATTAATTTTTCTTTCTATTGGGTATAGCACTTGTCATTGGTGCCATGTAATGGAGGAAGAGAGTTTTGAGAATGAAAAGATAGCTTCTTTTATTAATAAGCATTTTGTTTCTATTAAGGTGGATAGGGAGGAGATGCCTCATATAGATAAATATTATCAAGATGTTTTTATTTTGCTACACAGGAGAGGCGGAGGGTGGCCTTTGAGTTTGGTGCTGACACCTCAAGGTAAGGTATTTTTTTCGGCTACTTATATTCCTTCTGTGCCTAAGTATAATTTTAAGGGGATTGTAGAGGTTCTTGGTGGGGTTAAGGATTATTATAAAAACTATAAAAAAGATGCTGAAAAACAAGCCTTACTTATTGAAAAAACTATGCAAAATCCTAAGAATATAAAAAAAATAATGTTAGATTTAAAGGTGGTGGACAAATACATAAAAATAATAAAACATAATTTTGATTATGACGAGGGTGGATTGGGGGTATCTCCTAAATTTCCTCATGCTTTTATGATTGAGGCTATGCTTGATATTTATTTGATTAATAAAGATAAAGATGCATTAGATATGTCAAAAAGAATGCTCAAAGCTATGGCAAATGGTGGGATTTATGACCAGATAGAAGGTGGGTTTTATAGGTATTCTGTGGATGAAGCTTGGAGGATTCCTCATTTTGAGAAAATGCTTTATACTAATGCGGAGCTTTTGTCTGCTTACTCTAAGGCATATATGATTACTTCAGATGAATTTTATAAAAATGTCGCAAAAGAGATTGTTTTATTTGTGAAAGAAAGATTTGTTAAGGATAATCTTCTTTATTCTGCAAGTGATGCGGATAGTTTGCTGGGAGATGAAAAAGAAGAAGGTGCTTATTTTGTTTTTAAATACAATGAAAGCTATGATTATTTAAAAAAGAATGGGATTAAAAATATAGATGAAGCACTTAATTATTTCAATATAACAAAAGAGGGAAATTTCGAGGATAAAGCTACTAATCCTTATTTAAGTGGCAATGATAAACCAAAAAATTTAGAAAAACTAAAATCATTATTTAAAAAACTAAGGTCAAGTAGGAGCTATCCTTTTATAGATAAAAAAATATTGACTTCTTGGAATGGATTATATATTTATTCTCTCTTAGAAGCTAGTGCTATAAATAAAGAATACTTAAAAGATGCGATAGCCCATTTGGATACTCTGATTGAAAGTCTATATGTCAAGGATGTTTTATATCATCAAAAAATAGCTAATAAGAAGCCAAAAGTCCAAGCTTTACTAGAAGACTATGCTTTTTTAATTCAAGCTTTACTCAAAGGGTATGATTTATCATTAAATAAAAAATATCTCACTTTGGCAACTAAATTAAACAAAGAAATGATAAAAAAATTCTCTACTAATGATGGCTTGAAAATGAGTGAAAATGATTTTGAAATAGAAAGCTCATTAAATGATGGAGCATATAAGAGTGTCTTGGCTGTGGCAATAGATAATATATTAAAGTTATCTTTATTAAATGATGATTTAAAACTATATGCTTTAGGTAGTAAATTAATAGACAATGTGAAGTTCAGACTAAATGAAAATCCATCAGGAATGTCTTATCTTCTTAGGACTTTCTTAGCTTTTGAAAAGGGATATATTTCTCTTAAGGCAAATAAAGATAAGCTAGATGAGAAATGGACAAATTATCCATTTTTCTTAAGAAAAGAAAATAAAGATAAGCTATATCTTGCTTGTAAAATTAAGGTTTGTTTTGCTTTTTCTAAGGATAAAGAAGAAATTAAGGCACTTATTGAGAAAGAGATTAATTAATTCATTATCAATTTAGCAATATTCTCAATATTACCATAATTTTTTTCTAATATATCCTTATCTGAAACCATCCAAGAGCCACCTAAACAAAGGACATTATCTAGTTCTAAATAATTTTTAAAATCTTTTTTTGAAATTCCTCCTGTGGGACAAAAACTAATTTGTGGGAATATATTTGAATATGCTTTTAGCATTTTGTATCCACCTGATTGACTAGCATGAAAGAATTTTTGAAAGCTAACTCCTGCTTCAAAAAGAGATATTATTTCACTAGGGGTTGATGCACCTGGTAGATATGCTATGCCTACTTTTTTTGCTTCATTTACTAGGTTTATACTCCACCCTGGGCTTACGGCAAATAAGGCACCTACATCTTTTATTTGTTGGAATTGCTTTTTTTCTATAATAGTTCCTGCACCTATATTGGCAGATGGGAACTCTTTTTTTATAGCTTCTATGCACTTTAAGGCATTTGTGGTTCGCAAAGTAACTTCAAGGTTTGTTAGCCCAGCTTCAATTAAAATATCAGCTACTTTAAGTGAAGTATCTATGTCATCTAGTGTGAGGACTGGAATTACTGGGGAGTTTTTGAATTTTTCTTTTATTGTGTTAATCATTTTTTTTCCTTTGGGACTATTGCACCTTTGTGCATTATCACTTTAGCTGATAATTTTTGAGCTTTTTTTATAGAATCCTCTATTGTGTTATTTTGCAACCTTGAGGCTAAATACCCTCCATTAAAAGAATCTCCTGCTGAGGTTGAATCCACTATTTTATTCAATGCTTGCACTTTTATAGATTTTGTTTTATCTTTATAGTAATATATGATGTCATTTTTTCCACACTTTATGACTATCTCACCTATGCCTTGCTTCTTTGCATTTGATATTATGTCTTTTGCTTCTATCTTTTTTCGTAAATCTTGTTCGTCATCAAATGATGGTAGGAAAATATCACAATATCTTAATGCCTTATTGTGTAATCTAATAGCTTTCTTTTCATTTTTATATAAAGCTGGTCTATAATTTGAATCATAAGCTATTTTTATATTTTTTGATTTTGCTTCTTTTAAGGTTTTAAATAAATTATCTCGCCCTTTTTTACTCATAATAGCTATCGTTATAGCCGAAAAATAAATCATATCAGAACTTAGCATTTCTTTTTTTATATTTTTTAATGATTTAGTAGTAAAAAGCTTTTTAGCTGATGAGCTTTCTCTCCAAAATGAAAAACTTCTTTCTCCATTTTTTGTTTCTATCATATAAAGACCAGGATTTTTATTTTTTATAAAATCTACATGAGTTGTTTTTATATCTTCCTCATGAAAAAAGTCTATCATTTTTTTAGACATTTTATCTTCCCCTAAAACCGTGATATACTCAATAGAAGCCTCTGGAAACTCCCTTTTTAAATATATAGCACAGTTTATTGTATCCCCTGCAAATGCTTGTTTATATAAATTATCTTTATCTTGCGATAATTCAATCAAGCATTCACCTAAGACTGTAATTTTTTTCATATCTATACCTTATCTATTTTTACAACTGCCTCATAAAGACCATTAATATAAGCAACACCCAATGCCCTATCATATAATCCATATCCTGGCATTCCTTTTTCTCCCCATATCATCCTGCCGTGGTCAGCTCTTGCATGTCCTTGAAAATTTATGTCTTTATAAGCCAATACTATCTCATATAAATCCAAGCTCCCATCACTAGATAAATGAGAGGTTTCATAAAAACTTTTATCGCTTTCTCTTTTTATATTTCTTATATGGGCGAAATGTATTTTATTAGCAGAACCAAATTTTCTAATCATTGATGGCAAATCATTATCTTTATTAGGACCTAATGAGCCAGTGCATAGGGTTAATCCATTTGAAATACTTGGATAAATATCCAAAACTCTCTGTAATGCCCGCTCATTTGTTATAATTCTTGGTAGCCCAAATATACTAAAAGGAGGGTCATCAGGATGTATTGCCATTTTTATATTATGATTTTGAGCATAAGGGATAATCTCTTTTAAAAAATATTCTAAATTTCCCCATAGTTTTTCTTCATCTATATCTTCATATTGCTTGAATACATTCTCTAATTCATCTAGCCTTCCTCTCTCCCATCCTGGTATCTCTATATCATTAGAATTATTTCTTAATTTTTCAACTAAATCTTTAGCACTTAGATTTTTTAACTCTTCATTATCAAAAGATAAAGAGGTTGATTTATCATCCATTTCCCTAGATAAATTCGTCCTAGTCCAATCAAAAATAGGCATAAAATTATAACAAACCGTCTGAACTCCTATTTGTGATAAATTTTTTAATGTTTTTTTATAATTTACTATATACTTATCTCGCGAAGCAAGACCCATTTTAATATCCTCATGCACATTCACACTCTCAACTACATCAAAATTTAGATTATATGAATTTATATTTTTTTTAAGCTGGATTAATTCTTCTAATGACCAAGCTTCCCCCACGGCAACATCAATCAAAGAAGTTACGACACCATCTATATTAGGTATCTGTGATATATACTCAAGAGAAATTTTATCATTTTTTCCATACCATCTAAAAGTCATTTTCATATTTTACCTTAGTAATGAACTTTATAGCTCATAATCTCTCTTATGGCTCCTTTTGTCCCTGCGAATTTATTATTTAATATAATTACAGATTTTTCACCCATTAACTGGGCAGGATGTTCTATATATGAGATATTGAAATTATTTACATAAGAAGCGTCTAGTTTATTAAAAGAAAATAATTTAATATCTTTCCCTACAATTAATCCCTTTTCACTTATCGCTTTCAAGCAACCAATAGTAATTTGATTTGTCGTAGAGATTATAGCTTCAGGGATAATTATTTGATTTAATAATTTTTTCGTAATCTCCAAGCCATCTTTAATAGTAAAATCACTTTGATGTATCACATTTTCTTTAATTTCTAATCCATTTTTTAAATATGACTGCTTAAAGCCTTCTATTCTCTGAATTGAATTAATAGAATCTTTTTGCCCAGCTATGATATGTATATTTTTATAAGAATCTTTTAATAATAAATTACTCGCATCATATATGGCATTTGCATTTGATAAAAAAACCCCAGAATGATTAGTAGATTGTAAGTCTCTATCAACAAGAACAAAAGGTATTTTTGCTTTATTTAATTGCTTAATCGTTTCCATAGATTTACTTTCTTGATTTTTAGCGATGACTAATATGACCCCTTTAGTCTGCCTTTGCAATAAAGTCTCAACAGCCTCAAGCTCACTCTTTGCATTATCATGACTAAAATAAATATTCACACTAAAGTTTAATTTTTTTGATTGCTTGACAATGCCCTCTAAAACTCTTGCAAAAAAAGTATTTAAAACATCTGGCATAATAACAGCAATCTCATCATAACTTACAATATCTTGATAATTAGCATTATATTTACGATACTCAAGCTCTTTCGCTATTTCTAAAACTTTATTTCTAGTATCTCTTTTAACTATTTTTGGAGTATTTAATACTCTTGATACCGTAGCTGTCGAAACATTTGCAAGTTTTGCAATTTTTCTAATACCCATTTTTTTACTACCTTATTAATCTATAAATTTATTTTATGAAAACATTTTCACAATAATTATATCAATTTTTATATAAAATTTAGATTAAACTTTACTAATAGCCTTAATAAGGATAATAAGAAATAATTATTTAAGCTAAATTAAAATTTAATATGTAAAACTACATCATATATATTAAATTTATGTAAAATATTTGCAAGTAGTATTGATGGCTTTAGGGAACCTCTATTTAAAAATGACAATAATTCTTGTATTTTATTTTTATCAGTTTTCCCTTCACATATAATTTTTACCATGCTCTTATCTCATGATTTTGCTCTATCTCACTTCTAAACATACCGCTATCTAATGTTATGGCAACTATTTCATCATCTTTATTGGTAGATAAATTTATATATGAAATATCATTTTCTTCTAATTTTTTTGAGACTCTATCATATGACTCAATGCATTCTTTTGAATGTGTTGTTGCGAATACTTGAATATTTCTTTTTTTGAAATTTTAAATATTATTTCCCACATTTTATCGTGCAAGGTATAATGTATGCCGTTTTCTATTTCATCAATGAAAATATATTTTCGTACATCTAAGAGTGATGCAATTATATTAATAAAAGATTTAAGCCCTTGCCCAAACGATGATATAGGCATATAATTACCATCTTTTATTTTTTTTATATTAGGTTCATCATCTATTATATCAATATTATATATATTAAATACATCTTTTAGGTATTCATTTAATTCATCATATTTATTGGTCTTTTTTAAGCTATCTATTAGTATTTTTAATAAACCATCATATATTACATTAATAGACAAAAGGTCTGATTTAGCTACCCATTTTGCATGTAGCCTTTTTATTTTTATGAAGTCATCTAACTCAGTATAAGTTTTTTGATATTTCTCATTTAAGCATTGTATGACATATTTATCATCTTGTAATTTATAAGACACTACATTATTGTTAGCACTAATATTAAGCTCTTTTTGGTCAATTAATTTTCTTATATATATATCATCTGTGTAATTGCTATCCATTACATTTACTACATCTCTAGTAGTTTTTATTGCAAGAAAGTTTCCATACAATTCTTCAAGGTTTGCAGACATAGACAATAAGCAAGCCTCCAATAAAGTAGTTTTACCCACATTATTACGACCACCAATTAAATTAATTCTTTTAAAACCACCTGCTTTAAAATTATTAAAACATTTAAATTTTTCTATTTCTATTTTTTCTATAAATTCATTAGCCATTACATATCCTATGTTTTATTTTATTCTATCATTTTTTACTTGTGGAATATTTCATTAATGCAAAAAAGTTAAAGATTATATGATTTAACAGCCTCAAAACTAGAATTATTATTTATTTCAATTTACTAATCTAATTTATGAAAATATTTTCATAATAATTATATGAATTTTTACATAAATTTTGTATTAAATTTTTCTTAATAGCCTTACTACTGATAGTAAGAAATAATTACTTAAGCTATATTTAAGATTTAAGATGTAAAATTACATCACATATATTAAATTTATGTAACATTTTTACAAATTGCATTAATTACATTTATATGAATATTATATTTTAGGAGTTATTTATGAGAAATTTTAAGTCAATGATAACGGCATTATTTTTATTTAGTGTATTATCATTACATTCAGCAGAAATTGAAGTTTTGCATTGGTGGACAAGTGGTGGAGAGGCTAAGTCTGTTGGGGCATTAAAAACAATGCTAGAAAAAAGTGGGCATAAGTGGAAAGATTCTTCGATAGCAGGTGGAAATGGTGTAAATGCTATGACTGTTTTAAAAAGTAGAGCAGTTGCAGGAAATCCTCCAGCAGCAGCACAGATTAAAGGTCCTAGTATTCAAGAATGGGCGGAACTTGGGTTTTTAGCTAATTTGAATAAAGTTGCAAAAGCTAATAAATGGGATAAAGTTTTACCAAAAAGATTTGCAGATCATATGAAATACAAAGGTAAATATGTTGCCGTTCCTGTTAATGTCCATAGAATTAACTGGATGTGGGTTAATCCTGCTGTTTTTAAAAAAGCTGGAGCAAAAATTCCTACTACTTGGAAAGAATTTGAAGTAGCAGCTAAGAAAATTAAAAAAGCTGGTTTTATACCTGTAGCAGCTGGTGGTCAACCATGGCAAGAAGCTACTGTTTTTGAGACTATTGTTTTAGGTGTTGGTGGAGCTAAGTTTTATAAAAAAGCTCTGGTTGATTTAGATATGAAAGCATTAAAATCAAAAACAATGAAAAAAGCATTTGATACTTTAAGAATGGTAAAAAGCTATACAGATAAAAATGCACCAGGAAGAGACTGGAACTTAGCAACTGCTATGGTATATAAAGGCGAGGCTGCTATGCAGTTTATGGGTGATTGGGCAAAAGGTGAGTTTAAAGTAGCTGGTAAGAAAATCGGAGTTGATTATTTAGCTGTTGATGCACCACAAACTGCTGGAGCTTACTTGTATAATATTGATTCTTTTGCGATGTTTAAGCAAAAAAGTAATGCGAAAACAAAAGCACAAAATAAACTAGCACAATTAGTTTTATCAGATAAATTTCAAACTATTTTCAATAATAGAAAAGGTTCAGTGCCTGTCAAGCTTGGTGTATCAAAAATGCCATTTGATGATATAGCACTACGATCTATGGATGCATTAAATTCAGCTGCTTACACAAAAGAGTTATTACCTAGTATGGCTCATCAAATGTCAGTTAATGATGCTATCAAAGGTGCGATTGTTGATGTAGTAACAGAATTTTATAATTCAAAAATGTCTTCTAGTAAAGCAGTTAAAAAGTTAGCTAGTTCTGTTAAAGCTGAGATGTAAAAAATAAAAAATAAGAAGTAATAATATGAAAAGCAAGTTAAATTTTTTAGAGCATTATTTACCTAAAATAGTATTGGCCCCTACTTTTCTTATTATGATTATTTTTATATATGGGTTTATAGCTTGGAATTTTATTTTGTCTTTGACAAATTCTAAGCTTTTGCCTATATATACATTTTCTGGATTTAAACAATATTATGCTTTGTTTGATAGCGGTAAATGGTGGTTGGCTATGGAGAATTTATTCATTTTCTCATCTTTGTTTATTAGTTTTTGTTTAGCTATTGGCTTATTATTAGCTATCTTTATAGACCAAAAGATTAAATTTGAAGGATTTTTTAGAACGATATATTTATATCCTATGGCTTTATCTTTTATAGCGACAGGGACAGTTTGGCAATGGATGTTAAACCCTGGACTTGGTTTAGAAAAACTTTTAATTGATTTAGGATTTAGCAATTTCACATTTGACTGGTTGGTTGATTCTGAAATGGCTATTTATACTATAATTATCGCAGCCGTCTGGCAGTCTTGTGGTTTTGTTATGATTTTATTACTTGCAGGTTTAAGAGGAGTGAATTACGAGGTAGTAAATGCAGCAAAAATTGATGGGGCTTCTATGCCTCTTATTTACTGGAAGATAATAATCCCCCAATTAGGTCCTGTGTTTTTTTCATCTATTATTATACTTTTACATATTGCTATTAAAACATTTGATTTAGTTATAGCTATGACAAAAGGCGGACCAGGATTTTCTACTATTTTACCATCTATGTTTATGTATGATTATTCTTTTGCTAGAAATAAACTTGCTTTTGGAGCTTCTAGTGGGATGATGATGTTGTTTTTTGTGATGATATTTGTTGTCCCTTATTTATATATAGAACTAAGAAAGAAGAATTAATTATGACAAAAACTAATAATATTCAATCAATATTATCAAGAATTTTAATATACACTCTATTAATAATATCTGCGATATATTTTTTATTGCCACTATTTGTAATGATTATCACTTCACTAAAAGATATAGATGAAATTAAAAATGGAAACCTTTTATCTTTACCTAAAGAAATAACTTTTGCACCTTGGATTGAGGCTTGGAGTGAGGCTAGGATTGGTTCTGAGACTAGTGGGATTAAGCCATTTTTTATAAATTCAATCATAATGACTGTGCCTGCTGTTTTAATATCATCTATTATTGGGGCTTTTAATGGATATGTTTTTTCTAAGTGGAGATTTAAAGGTAGTGAGGTGTTTTTCTCTCTTTTATTATTTGGTTGTTTCATACCATTTCAAGTTATTTTATTGCCAATGTCTCAGACTATGGGGTATTTAGGTCTTTCAGGTAGTGTTGGGGGATTGATTTTTGTGCATGTCGTTTATGGGATAGCATTTACTACATTGTTTTTTAGGAATTTTTATGTGTCAATTCCTAATGAATTAATTAATGCTGCTAGAATTGATGGGGCTGGGTTTTTTAGAATATTTTTTAAGATTTTATTGCCTGTTTCACTTCCCATTTTTATGGTTTGTATTATTTGGCAAATGACTCAAATATGGAATGAGTTTTTATTTGGTATTATATTTTCAGATGCAGACACACAGCCTGTAACGGTTGCTTTAAATAATCTAGTAAATGCTACATCAACTGTAAAAAAATATAATGTTGATATGGCGGCTACCTTAATAGCAGTGGCTCCTACATTATTAGCATATATTATTTCAGGGAAATATTTTGTAAAAGGATTAATGGCTGGTGCCGTTAAATAAGAGAGGAAAAAAATGAAATCATTAATTATAAAAGACTTATATAAAAAATACGGAGATGTGGAAGTTTTAAAAGGCATTAATATATCTTTACAAGCAGGTGAATTTTTAGTTTTAGTAGGTCCTAGTGGTTGTGGTAAATCTACACTTTTAAGCACTATTGCTGGACTTGAAGATATATATAAAGGCTCTATTTCTTTAGGAGAAGTGGATATTACAAACTTAAGTCCAAAAGATAGAGGACTTGCTATGGTTTTCCAATCTTATGCTTTATACCCTAGTATGACTGTTCGAGAAAATATTGAATTTGGTTTAAAAATATCTAAATATTCTAAGCAAGAGATAGAAACAAGAATAGCAAATTCTGCTTCAATCTTGCATATAGAAGATTTACTTGATAGAAAGCCTTCTCAATTATCGGGAGGGCAAAGACAAAGAATTGCAATAGCAAGGTCAATATCAAGAGAGCCTGATATGTATTTATTTGATGAGCCACTTTCAAACCTTGATGCGAAGCTTCGTGTAAAAATGAGAGCTGAGATTAAAAAACTCCACAAAAGAGTTAAAAAAACAATAGTATATGTAACTCATGATCAAATTGAGGCAATGACTTTAGCCGATAAAATAGCAATTATGAATAAAGGAGTAATTCAGCAATTTGATTCTCCTATAAATATGTATGAAAACCCTTGTAATCTTTTTACAGCTGGTTTTATAGGCTCTCCTTCTATGAATTTTATTGAAGTTGTGATTAATAAAGAAAATGATAAATTATTTATTAATCTAAAAAATAGCAATGGGGATGATAATATTATTTATGTGGGTAATGACTTTGAAAATTTAGATAATTATATAGGCAAGAAAGTAATCGTTGGGATAAGACCTGAGCATATTCAAAATGCCTTTAGAGATTCTTCTTTGAAAGATAAATTGCAAAATGTAGAAGCTACAATAGAAATTCAAGAGCTTATAGGTTCTGATGTGTTTTTACATATTACACTAAATGATACTGAGATTATTTCGAGAGTCTCTCCTAACGGGGCGAAAGATGATGGTGAGAGCATATCCTTACATGTATGGACTAAAAAGATATTATTTTTTGATATAGATAGCGAACAAAGGATTAGATAATTGACTTTAAAAGATAAAGTAGTTATTGTTACGGGGGCTAATTCTGGCATTGGCTTAGAGATTACAAAAGAAGCGATTAGTAAAGGAGCTAAAGTTATGATACATTGCCATCCTGACTCTTTTGAAATGGCTAAAAATTTAGTCCAAGAACTAGGTGATAATTGTGCTTGTGTATCTGCGGATTTATCAAAATTTGATGAATTAGAAAATATCATTAATACAACAATATCAAAATTTGGGAAAATTGACTGCTTAGTGAATAATGCAGGAGTGTTTCCTAGAAATGACATTAAGACAATTAAAGAAGATGATTATGAATATATAATGAATGTGAATTTTAAGGCTCCTTTATTTTTATGCCAAGGAGTTGTTAATCATTTTTTAGAGAAAAAAATCAAAGGCTCTATCGTTAATGTAGGTTCTATAAATGCCTATTGTGGGCAAAGTGATTTATTGGTTTATTCTGCTTCTAAGGGTGCTTTGATGACTATGACGAGGAATTTGGCGGATTCTTTAGGTATGCATTCAATTAGAGTAAATCAAGTTAATGTAGGATGGGTGCATACAGAAAAAGAAAATGAAACTCAAATTAATGAGGGTAATTCTAAAGACTGGTATAAAAATGTAAATGTGGCTTTTGCCCCACGAGGGACTATCTTAGCACCAGAAGAGATAGCAAAACATATAATTTTTTGGTTAAGTGATTATTCTATCCCTGCTAGTGGCTCTGTTTATGAAGTAGAGCAATATCCTATCATAGGGCGAAATAAGATTAGTGGATAAATTAAGACATATAAAAAGCTCTAAATGTATTTTAGGGGAAGCTCCATTATATAATGAAAGTGAGAATGCTTTTTATTGGAGTGACATTAAAGATTTTAAAATTTATAAATATGATTTAACTTCGCAAAAAGTTGAGAGTTTTCAATTTGATAAGACTATTAGCTCTTTTGCTTTTAATGAAACTAATCAAATAATAGCTACTACAAATGATGGATTTGAATATTTGGATTTAAAAACTAAAGTAGTCCAGTCTTTGCTAGACCCTGAAAAATATTTACCTCAAAATAGATTTAATGATGGCAAATGTGATAGCTATGGTAGATATTTTGCTGGGACTATGGATAATAATGAAGAAGAAATAACAGGCTCTTTATATTGTTTTTATGGTAATACCGTAGAAAAAAAAGAAAGTGATTTATTTGTCTCAAATGGCTTAGGATGGAATAAAAATTCAAGCAAGTTTTATCTAACTGATAGCCCTAAAAGAGTTATTTATGTATATGATTATGATTTAAAAACAGCAAAAATGTCAAATAAAAAAGTATTCGCAAAAATAGATGAAAAAGATGGCTATCCTGATGGATTATGTATCGATGAGCAAGATTATATTTGGTCGGCACATTGGCATGGATGGAAGATAACTAGATATGCACCTGATGGTTCTATTGATAGGATTATCGATATGCCTATTCCTAAAGTTACTTCTTGTGCTTTTGGTGGGAAAGATTTTAAAACTCTTTTTATTACAACAGCGAGTATTGATTTAAGCAAAGAAGAATTAGAAAAAGCCCCATTAAGTGGATATACATTTATGTTAGATGCTGATATAAAAGGTATGAGTGCTAATTTATTTAAAACAGTAAGTAGGCTAAAATGAAAAGAGAGTTTAAATACAGAAGCCAAGCTTGGTTTGATGATAAAAATGACCCAGGTATGACGGCTCTATACCTAGAGCGATACTTAAACTATGGGCTTTCAAGAAAAGAGCTACAATCAAATAGACCTATAATCGGCATTGCCCAAACAGGAAGTGATTTATCTCCTTGCAATAGGCACCACATAGAATTAGCTTCAAGATTAAAAGATGGCATTAGAGATAGTGGAGGAATCCCTTTTGAGTTTCCAACTCACCCCATACAAGAAACAGGCAAACGACCAACCGCTGCACTAGATAGAAACTTATCTTATCTTTCAATGGTGGAAACAATTTACGGCTATCCTATTGATGGAGTTATTTTTACCATAGGTTGCGACAAAACAACCCCAGCTGCTTTATTAGCTGCTGGAACACTTAATATCCCCTCAATTACATTTTCAGTAGGACCTATGCTAAATGGCTATTATAATGGTAAATTATGTGGTTCAGGGACGGCAATATGGGAAGCTAGAAAGCTATTAGCAGAGAAAAAAATTGACTACGATGAATTTATGGATATAGCAGCAGCATCAGCCCCTAGTGTGGGCTATTGCAATACTATGGGAACAGCTTCAAGTATGAATTGTCTTAGTGAGACTTTAGGTATGAGTTTAGCTCACAGCTCGACCATTCCTGCACCATATAGGCAAAGAGGTGAGAGTGCTTATGAGAGTGGAAAAAGCATAGTTTCTTTAGTAAATAATGATATAAAACCTTCTGATATTATGAGCAAAGAAGCTTTCATTAATGCTATTGTGGTATCTTCTGCTATCGGAGCTTCTACTAATGCACCTATACACATAAATGCTATTGCGAAAAATATAGGCATTGATTTAGACATTGAAGACTGGCAAAAATATGGCTATGAAATCCCTTTATTATTAAACTGCCAACCAGCAGGTGAATATCTAAGTGAAGATTTTTATAGAGCGGGTGGGCTTGGCGGTATTATGAGTGAGCTTATTAAAAAAGATAAAATTTTTGATTGTCTAACTGTGAATGAGGCAACAACTAAAGAAAACTATAAAGACTCTAAAATTTTAAATGCTGATGTTATTAAGGCTTATGACAAGCCACTTCTAAATCATGGTGGCTTTTTAGTAATGAGTGGGAATTTATTTGATAGTGCTATTATGAAAACTTCTGTTATTGATAAGAAATTTTTAGAAAATTTTATTAAAGATGGGGTAATTAAGGGCAAAGCTGTAGTCTTTGAAGGACCAGAAGATTATCATAAAAGAATTAACGATGAAAATTTAAATATAGACAAACATTCTATTTTATTTATGAGAAACTGCGGTCCTGTAGGTTTCCCAGGTTCTGGAGAAGTTGTAAATATGCTACCCCCTGACAAACTAATAAAACAAGGCATTACTTCATTGCCTACTTTAGGAGACGGACGACAAAGTGGCACAAGTGCCAATGCCTCTATCTTAAACGCCACCCCTGAAAGCCTAGTAGGTGGAGCAATGGCAATTCTAAAAACAGGAGATGACATCATCATTAACCTAGAAAAAAGAGAAGTGCAAATGCTAATAGATGATAATGAAATAAACAAAAGAAAGAAAAACCTAAAACTACCCAAACTACACAACGACACCCCATGGCAAGAAATTTACAGAAAATTCGTAGATGGATTAGCAGATGGAGCCTGCCTAAAACTAGAAAAACCATACACTAAAATCTTGGACGATAAATGGTTTGCAAGACATTCACACTAAAAAACCCCAACTACAACATAAAAATAAACTCCCTAGGAGCAGAACTAAAAAGTATATTTTTCCAAGGTGAAGAATACCTGCACCAAGGCAAAAGCCATTGGCACAGAAGCTCACCCGTTTTATTCCCCATAGTAGGAAAATTAAAAAACAACAACTACACATACAAAAATAAAAAATACACATTAGGAATACACGGATTTGCAAGACATAATGAATTTCAATTAATAAAACAAAACGACAAAGAACTTAGCTTTTTATTAAAAGAAAATGAAAATAGCCTAAAGCACTACCCCTTTAACTTTAACCTAAAAATTACCTACACCCTAAATGAAAATTCATTATCCATAAAATACGAAATATCCAGCAATCAAGAAATACTATTTTCATTCGGAGCCCACCCAGCATTCCTACTAAAAGCCAACATAAATGATAGCTATTTAAAATTTGAAAAAAAAGAAAAAGCCAACCTTTTATGCCTAGATTTAAAAAATGGATATGTATCGAACTCAAAAGAAAACTACCTAAATTCAGACATCCTAAAATTAAAAACTAACATTTTTAAAAATGATGCCTTAATTTTTAAATCCCTAAAATCAAACAAAGTCCACTTACTAAACACAAAAAATAAAAAAAGTATAAACATAACATTCAAAGATTTCTCCCACATAGGCTTTTGGGCACCCATAAATGCCCCATTCGTTTGCATAGAACCATGGTGTGGGATAGCTGATGATATAGGCACAAATCATAATTTTGAGGAAAAAGATTCTATTATTAGGCTTAGAGGAGGTGAGGTTTTTTCTAGGTCTATTTTGGTGTCGTTGAATTAGTTAGGTTTGATATTTATATATAGCCCCATTTTTTAAATTGCACTTTTAATTTATTATCATTCTCAAAAGTTTTAAAGTAAAGATATTCTGGTGCTAAATCTAAATTATCATCCCATTTTAAAGTATAATCTACTTTAAATTTTCTATATCTTTAAGCTTTTTAAATCAGCAATTCTAATTATGAATTTCCTATTTTTGTCAATATTGAATATAATTTGAAAACTTTACAATCTAAAGCTCTTAAAATAGGTGCTTTCATTTTTCACTCGTTCCACCTTTCTCTC
>JAJVLF010000038.1 GCA_029255845.1 Campylobacterota bacterium
TGAATTAATTAGTAGAAAAACTTTTTATAGTAAGATACATACTATAAATCAAAGCACTAACAAAAACTACAATACTAACAACATAAAATAAACTCATTTAAATATCCTCTAATTCATTAATTTTTTTAATTCCAATTTTATTTAAAATAACAATAAAAATTGCTAAAAATATTATAGAAATTACATCAACATACAGCATTAATTTATTAGATGAATTGTAATTATTCACAAGCCAACTAATAAGCCCCATAATTGAAGCTACACTAACGCCTATTCAAAACTTAATCCAACTAATGGTTTCTTTTTCTTTATCTAATTTGCCCATAGAGTAATTATATATTAGTTTTATTAAATTAAGATAAATATCTCGTAAGGTATTGCAATAAACCAATTTTAAAGGCTAACTTGGAGTTGCATTTGATACCAATATCTACAACAAAGATAGTGCATAAATAATAATATAGTCTACTAAAAAAACTCTTTCAACTCAGGCAAACAAGACCCACAATTTGTCCCTGCCTTTAAAAGCTTAGAAATTTCAGATACTGATTTTAAATTATGCTCTTTGATGGCTCTTTTAATAGTCTTTTCTCCCACACCAAAACAGCTACATATAATAGCACCATTATCTTCTTGTTTGCTATCATAGCCCATAATTATATTATTTTTTGCTTGTTTTTTTAATAGCTTTTGAAATGTCTTATCATCAAATAAGCTACCTAGATACTCTCTTGATGGTAGGTTATTATAATTTTTATTTAAAAACAAAACAATTTTCAAATTATCTTGCCTCATATTGCTATACCTATAATCTCGCATTGTTTCATCAATATAAAATAATTCTTTATCTTTTGGACTTATATCCAAATCTAAAATAAAATTCTTAAAATCAATTATCTCGTCTTTAAGCCCTATCTCATATCTAAAATTATGCAAAGATTTAACTTCCACCCAAAAATCAAATTTATCTAGTATCTTTTTTTCTATTTTCTTATCACTATATAAAAAACCTTGAAGATTTATATCAGATGGCTTGATAGCTATTGCACTATGCTTAAATTCAGGCTGACCAGATATAGGGTCAACAATAGAAGGGATGAGAGTATTTACAGCACAATTAGACGAATATATATTGTTCCAATGAATAGGTGCAAAGCAATTACCCGCCTTTAGTTTATTGTCTTGTTTAGCTCTTAAAGTAATGCTACCTAATTCATTATAGGCATTTATTAATTGATTTTCGTTAAGTTTATATTTGATAATATCTTTTTCATTTAAATATAAATAAGGCTCACTTGTATGAGATAATAGCTTATGAGTTTTAGCAGTTCGTCCCATTGTATGCCATAAATCTCTTAGCCTTCCTGTGTTAAAAACTAATGGGTATTTAGAAGAGGGTGTATTAAATGGTGGCTCTGGGATGATAGATATAAAATTTGCTTTGTGATTTTTAGTAAAGAATTTACCATCTTCAAAGAGTCTTTTACTTTTTTTATTTTTATCTATTATTGGCCATTGTGTGGGAGTAAAATCATTATATTCTTGAATGGTTAAATCACTAAGAGCAGATAAATTAAAAGCCCTTAATCTATGACTAGGGTGCTTCTTGCTAGGCACCTCATTTTCAAAAGCGGATAATTTGCAATGCTCTATAAAAACCTCATAAGGATTTTTATAATTAAACTCTTTCTCAAAACCCATCTCACAAGCTACTTCTTTAATAATTTCCCAATCAGCCTTAGCATTAATAAAAGCAGAATTATCTAAAAAAGCCCTTTGTCTTGATATAGTCCTATCAGAGTTAGTAACAGTTCCATCTTTTTCGCCCCACGAGAGTGCAGGTAAAAGGATATTTGCATATTTATTGCTATCTGTATTTTTAATAATATCAGAGCTAATTACTATAGGGCATTTTTCAAGGGCATTTTTTATTTTAGAGCTATCAGGCATTGATACAGCAGGGTTTGTGTGCATTATCCATATACATTTAATATCCCCTTTTTCTATCGCTTCAAACATATTCACAGCCTTTAAGCCATCTTCCCTCGCCATATTATCACTTCCCCAAAACCTAGAAACCCTATCAATATCATCATCATTAAAATCCATATGAGAGGCTAATTGATTAGCTAATCCTCCTACTTCTCGACCACCCATAGCATTTGGTTGTCCTGTGATAGAGAAAGGCGAAGAACCTTTTTTGCCAATTTTACCAGTTGCTAGATGGACATTGATAATCGCATTAGATTTATCTACTCCAGAACTCGACTGATTAATGCCTTGAGAGTATAAAGTCGTAGTTTTTTCACTTAAGATAAAAAGATTAATAAATTCTTCTAAGTCTTCAAGCCTTATATCGCAATCCTTGCTAGTTTGCTCCAAGCTATAATCATATTTTTTTAATTCATTTATTGCGGACTCAAAATCATTAGTAGATGTCTTTATAAAGTCATTGTCTAGCAAGTCATTATCATAAATATATCCAAGCAAAGAATTAAACAAAAACCCATCACTCCCCGCTCTTATCTGCAAATGCAAATCCACTATTTCATTTGTAGCAGTAGCACGAGGGTCAATAGAAATAATCTTTAATTTAGGATTATCTACTTTCGCCTTTTTAATCCTTTGATAAACAATAGGATGAGAATAAGCCGTATTAGAACCCACCAAAACAATCAAATCAGCATAATCAAAATCCTCATAAGAAGAAGGCACCAAATCCTCACCGAAAGCCCTTTTGTAACCAGCCACAGCAGAAGACATACATAATCTAGAATTAGTATCAATATTAGAAGTCCCTAAAAATCCCTTAATAAATTTATTAGCCACATAATAATCCTCAGTAAGAAACTGCCCAGAAACATAAAAAGCAATAGAGTTTTTCCCATATTTAGAAATAGTCTCCCTTAAAGACTTAGCAACATACTTAATAGCCACATCCCAGCTAACATCCTTACCATCAAGCACAGGATTTTTCAATCTATCCTCAAGAGATAAGGTATGTGCCACACTAGAACCTTTAACACATAAGCGACCAAAATTAGCACTATGAGAATCATCCCCTAATGCCGTAAACCCATACTTCTCATTTTCATTCCTAGTCATAACAATACCACACCCTACACCACAATAAGGACAAGTAGTTTTAATTTTCATTTGTATCCCTTTTTATGGTGGTATTATATATAAAAATTAGGTTTATTTCTGTGGGGGATTGCTTATTTTTTAAGCAGTTTTTTAGGCATTAAAATATTTATAATCAAGTTATTTTAGATGTTATCAATGCAAATTATAAAAAATAATTACTTTTAGCATATTCCCTTCATTTATAAAATGGAATATTATTTGATAATGCTATAATAACATAAATAGGAGTTGTGAGATGAAAGATGTTAATGAGTTTTTTGAAGTAGATGAAGATAATAACTTTTTTTTGAAAAAAGATATCAGTTTAGATGAAGATACAAGGCAGAAATTATTAAGCACTATACTAGAGATACAGCAAAGTATGGCTATGGACTATGTCGAAGATAAAACTAATGAAAACAATGATAAAACAGGCTAAAAAGATTTGACTTTTAGTTAAATAAAACATATAATTCCACTTCTCTTTTATTTAGAGAATTAATTATAAATATTTTATTTGCTGGCATAGCTCAGTTGGTAGAGCAGCTGATTTGTAATCAGCAGGTCGTAGGTTCGAGTCCTATTGCCAGCTCCATTTTGTAATTAAAAAAGACTTTTTAAAGATTTTCTTTATAAGTTCAGTGCTTGTACCAAAAATTATTGAGTGGTGAGTTACTCAAGTGGCCAAAGAGGGCAGACTGTAAATCTGCTGGTTTTACCTTCGAAAGTTCGAATCTTTCACTCACCACCATGCGGGAATAGCTCAGTTGGCTAGAGCATCAGCCTTCCAAGCTGAGGGTCGCCGGTTCGAGTCCGGTTTCCCGCTCCATGTTTTTAGGGAGCTGATATCATATAGAGTTATTTGTGTTTATTTGTAAATGCGATAATACTATTAAATCATCACCCTTTATTTTATTGTTATATAAATTGTATTTATATATATGCCCATATAGCTCAGTGGCAGAGCACTTCCTTGGTAAGGAAGAGGTCAGCGGTTCAATTCCGCTTATGGGCTCCATAAGTAATTATTTACTTATTAAAATGCCACATTTTTAAAGAGCCCAGAAATTAAATTTAACACATAGGAGAAGAAATGGCAAAAGAAAAATTTGAACGAAATAAACCACATGTTAATATAGGTACTATTGGTCATGTTGATCATGGTAAAACTACTTTAACGGCTGCTATATCAGCAGTTTTATCAACTAAAGGTCTTGCGGAATTAAAAGACTATGATAATATAGATAATGCACCTGAAGAAAAAGAAAGAGGGATTACTATCGCTACATCTCATATTGAATATGAGACTGAAACTAGACATTATGCTCATGTTGATTGTCCTGGACATGCTGATTATGTTAAGAATATGATTACAGGTGCAGCACAAATGGATGGAGCAATATTAGTTTGTTCTGCTGCGGATGGTCCTATGCCTCAAACTAGAGAGCATATTTTACTTTCAAAGCAAGTTGGAGTTCCTTATGTTGTTGTATTTTTAAATAAACAAGATATGGTTGATGATGAAGAGCTTTTAGAATTAGTTGAAATGGAAGTTAGAGAGCTATTGACTGAGTATGATTTCAATGGTGATGATACTCCTATAGTTGCTGGTTCTGCATTAAAAGCTTTAGAAGAAGTTAAAGCTGGAGCTGTTGGAGAATGGTCTGATAAAATTTTTGCTTTAATGGATGAAGTTGATAAATATATTCCTACACCTGTAAGAGATACTGAGAAAGATTTCTTAATGCCTGTTGAAGATGTATTTTCAATATCAGGAAGAGGAACTGTTGTAACTGGAAGAATCGAAAGAGGAACTATTAAACTTAATGAAGAGATTGAAATAGTTGGTATCAAATCTGAAAACACATTAACTACAGTAACTGGTATAGAAATGTTTAAAAAAGAAATGGATGTTGGAGAAGCAGGAGATAACTGCGGTATCTTAATTAGAGGTGTTAAAAAAGAAGATGTTGAAAGAGGTCAAGTTCTTTGTAAAACTGGAACAATTACTCCACATACTAAAATAGAATGTGAAGTTTATATTCTATCAAAAGAAGAAGGTGGAAGACATACTCCATTTTTTACTAATTATAGACCACAATTTTATGTCCGAACTACTGATGTTACAGGAGCTTGCACATTACCTGAGGGAACTGAAATGGTTATGCCTGGTGATAATGTAAAAATGACTGTTGATTTAATTCACCCAATTGCTTTAGAGCAAGGGACTAGATTTGCGATTAGAGAAGGTGGCAGGACTGTTGGTTCTGGCGTTGTTTCTAAAGTTCTGGTATAATTTATAAAATTGGAGATTTAAAATGAGAGTTAAAATCGGTTTAAAATGTACTGAGTGTGGAGATATTAACTACACTACTACAAAAAATACAAAAATTCATTCTGAAAAGTTTGAAGTAAGTAAATTTTCTCCAAGATTAAGAAAATATACTATGCATAAAGAAGTTAAGCTAAAAAATTAGTTAGCTTCTTTGTAAGATAAATAGCAAGTAATTTTGTTATTTAGGGGATTGATTACGGATTGCGGACTACGGACTATGGAAAAAACAAAAGATAACTAAGTTTTTTCTGTAATCCGCATTCCGTAATTCGTATTCGCCATTAGTTTTTTAACTAAAAGCCCCCATAAGCTAGGCTAGTAGCTCCAATGGTAGAGCAGTGGTCTCCAAAACCACGTGCTGGGGGTTCGAGTCCCTCCTAGCCTGCCATTAAATATAAACTAGAGTGCATTTTAGATGCACTATATTTTATATTTGCAATGTTTTGTTGTAATATAATTAGAATGTTAATATTAAGAGTAAAATAAAATGCAATTAGTAAAAGTATTTAGAGAAGCTAGATTAGAATTACATAAAGTTATTTTTCCTATTAAAGAACAGGTAAAAAAAGCATTTATTTCAGTTGCTATTGTAGTAACTATAATAACTATATTTTTATCTTTGATAGATTTAATTATGTCTTCTGTTTTAAGTTCTATAATATAATAAGAAAGGCTTGTTTTGTCAGATAATAAAAAGTGGTATGCTATTCATGTTTTTTCAGGCAGTGAGATGGCGGTTGAGATTGCTATTAATCAGTTTAAAAATGAAGATGAGATGAAAGAAAGAATATTTGATATTGCCGTTCCTA
The DNA here is from genome assembly GCA_029255845.1 of Campylobacterota bacterium. Classification (GTDB taxonomy): domain Bacteria; phylum Campylobacterota; class Campylobacteria; order Campylobacterales; family JAJVLF01; genus JAJVLF01. The sequence continues at coordinate 6,271 of JAJVLF010000038.1, forward strand.
CTGAGGAATTAATTGATTCAAAAAATAATAAAGAAAGAATAACAAAAAAAAGTCTTTATCCAGGTTATGTTTTTGCACAGCTTGATTTGAATACTATGCTTTGGCAAAGAATTCAATCTTTACCAAAAGTATCTAAGTTTATTGGAGAGGGTAAAATTCCTACTCCTTTATCAGATAAAGATGTAGAGGTAATGCTTTCAAGACATAAGGAAGAGAGAACTCCTAGACCAAAAGTTTCTTTTGAGATCGGTGAAGTTGTGAGAATTAAAGAAGGCTCTTTTGCTGACTTTAATGGAGTAGTAGAAGAGTATGATTTGGCTCATGGTAAATTGAAATTGAATGTTTCTATTTTTAGTAGAAATACACCAATTGAGATTTTACATAATCAAGTTGAAAAAATATTATAAATTATAAAAAAGGTAAATAAATGGCAAAAAAAATAACAGGCAAGTTTAAATTGCAAATAGCAGCAGGTGCTGCTAATCCATCTCCTCCAGTAGGCCCTGCATTAGGACAAAGAGGTATTAATATAATGGAATTTTGTAAGGCTTTCAATGAAAAGACTAAAGACTTAATGGGCTTTAAAGTTCCTGCTATTATCACTGTGTATGCAGATAAGAGCTTTAGTTTTGAAACTCAAAGACCTTTGGTTTCTGCTTTAATTAAAAAAGAATTGAATATTAAAAAAGGTTCTGATAATCCTTTGAAAAATAAAATTGGAAAACTTTCAAAAGAACAATTATTAAAAATAGTAGATTTAAAGATTTCAGATCTTAACACTAAAGATGTAGAACAAGCATCAAAAATCATAGCCGGTACTGCAAGAAGTATGGGCATTGAAATAGAAGAATAGGAAAATAAATGTCAAATAAATTATCTAAAAGATATAAAGCTTTAACAGAAAAAATTAATAAAGAGACTAACTACTCTTTAGAAGATGCTGTGAAATTAACAAAAGAATTAAAATCAGCGAAGTTTGATGAGAGTGTTGATATTTCATTAAGACTAGGAGTTGATCCTAGGCATGCAGATCAGATGATTAGAGGTGCTGTAATACTCCCTCATGGGACAGGTAAAAAAGTGAGAGTTGCTGCTTTCGTTAAAGATGAAAGATTTGATGAAGCTAAAGAAGCGGGAGCTGATTTAGTAGGTAATACATCTTTAATGGAAGATATTAAAGCAGGGAAAATGGACTTTGATATTCTTGTAACATCTCCAGATATGATGGGACAAATAGGTCAATTAGGTAGAATATTAGGACCAAAAGGATTAATGCCTAATCCTAAAGTAGGAACTATTTCTACAGATATTGGAACAGCTGTAACTAATTTAAAAGGTGGTCAAATATCTTTTAAAGTAGATAAGCAAGGAAATGTTCATGCTGGTATAGGTAAAGTTAGCTTTGATGGTGATAAAATCAAAGAAAATTTAGAAACTTTTATTAAAGAAATAAATAAACAAAAACCTGCTTCTTCTAAGGGAAGATATATTAAATCATCTAGTATTTCTTTAAGTATGGGACCATCTGTGAAAATTGATTCTCAAGAGTTAGCAGACATAAAGTAATTTATGAAAAATATACTAATAGTCGTAGCTCATCCAAAAGAAGATAGTTTTTCTTTTGCTATGGCTAATAGGTATAAAGAAGTTAATAAAAAAGAAAGTGTAGAAATGCTAGACTTATATAGAGATAAGCAACAGCAATCTTTCTTTGCTTATGATAAAAGCTCTAATGATATAGAAATCACGGATAGTGTGAAATATTATCAAGATAAAATATCAAAAGCTGATGAGATAGTTTTTATATTTCCGTATTGGTGGGGAAGTATGCCAGCCATACTTAAGAACTTTTTTGATTGGAATTTAGCTAGAGGTTTTGCTTTTGAATACAAAAATTCACGACCTGTAGGTTTGCTTAATGGAAAAAAAGTAAAAATATTTACAACAACAGGTGCACCATATTTTATTTATATGCTTAGCGGAGCAAATAGAAGGTTAAAAAATATGTTTAAAAAGCAGATTGTTGAGTTTTGTGGTATGAAGCTTGAAGCATTTAATATTTTTGGTGGTGTTGATACAAAAAATAAAAATGTAGATAGAATATTAAATAAAATAAAGTAATCTTATTTGTAGCTAAGATAGGTAAGTGAGAATTAAATTTCTCTTAATTTCTTCCTTGAGTTATATTGTTGCAAGTGAAAGGAGATAAAATGAATAAAGAAAAGAAAAACGAATTAGTTAAATTTTTTAGCGATGAATTTTCAGAAGCTGAAGCTATTTTAGTTGCTGATTTTAAAGGTTTGAGTGTTGTAGAGCTTGAATCACTTAGAGCTTTAGCAAGAGAAAAAGAAGTTTTCGTTAAAGTAACTAAAAATACATTGGCTAGTATTGCATTAAAAAGTAATTCTTTAGAGATTGAAGGCTTAAAAGAAACTAATATATTTTTATGGGCTAAAGATCAGATGAGTGCTTGTAAGGTAGCAGTTGAGTTTGAAAAAAATAATGAAAACTTTGTCTTAAAACATGCTATATTAGAAAAAAATGTCGCAAGTTTAGATTCAGTTAAAACATTAGCATCATTGCCAGGTAAAGATGAATTAATCGCAATGTTACTTTCTGTATGGAATGGACCAGCGAGAAGTTTTGTAACTGGATTAGATAATTTAAAACAAAAAAAAGAAGAAGAGCAATAAGCTCATTATAATAAAAAAAGGATAAAAAATGGCAATTAGTAAAGATGATGTATTAGATTATATATCAGGATTAAGTGTAATAGAATTAAGTGAATTAGTAAAAGAATTTGAAGAAAAATTTGGTGTTTCAGCTCAACCTACTGTGGTTGCTGGTGCTGGTGGCGGAGATGCTGGCGGTAGTGTTGATGAAAAAACAGAATTTGACTTAGTATTAAAAGATGTTGGAGCTAAGAAAATTAATGTAATTAAAGCGGTTAGAGCTATTACAGGACTAGGATTAAAAGAAGCTAAAGCAGCTACTGAATCTGTTCCTAATACTTTAAAAGAAGGTATGAGCAAAGAAGATGCTGAAGCTGGTCTAAAACAATTAGAAGAAGCTGGTGCTGCTGGGGAAATTAAGTAAAGACTAGTGTCTTTAGGTGAACTAGAGACTTTAATAAGGGCAATACTAGATCATGCATACTTTGGTGTAGCAGTAGGTTGCACTCTAGTATGTATACACGCTTTCTTTAAAAATAAAGAAATTTTTAATATTGTAATGCGGTCATCCTTTATGAGTGCTTTACTAGTTTGGTTGCTCCTTGTTGTTTTGGTTATTGTTTTTGTATATATAGTATTTGATGTTGATAACTCAAGACAAGGTGTAGCGGTAGGACTTGGAATTACGAGTACCTTGTTGAACATATCTAAAGATAAGGATTTCTATAATGAAAATTGATTTAACGAAATATATGTATGGAAACGAAGCATTAATTCTTTTTTTAGGGTGGTTTATTATTTCTAATGTATTTAATTTTACTAACTTAGTTTTATTTGCGGGAATATTCACACTACTTATAGGTATTTTTGTATTTAGATATTTTAAAACTAGTAATATGAAAAAAGAATATTCCTCAGATTTGTCTTACTATTATTTTAGTCCACAGCCAATAACATCTATGGTGGATGCTCTTTATATGGAGAATTATAAAGCTAAAGATATTAAAAAAATTGACTTTATAGCTTATGATTTAGAAGAATCTTGTAATTATGGACAAAAAAAAATATCTAAGATTATAACATCGAATAAGGATGTAGAAATTAACATTATTGGATACGGAGATGAGAAATATTGTATAAATAGTAAAAACCATGCAAATAACTTATCTTACTTCCCCATAAATGAGAAAAAAACCGAACATAAAAATTTAATTTATATGAATGATGGAAGAACTTTTTTATGGTATGAGCCATATCATAAAATAGAAAATGGAAAACATTCTTTTCAAAAAGGTGGATATTTTTTAGAACCTAGCAAAAAAATTTTGGAGTCTATAGAAGAAGATATTAGTAATCTTAAAAGTCAATCAAGATAGTCATATTCAAGGGAACCTCTATTAATTCAAAATAAATAGCTAATATTATATTTTAGCCTTATAGCAATTTTTATAAAATAGATGTAGCTACGGCTACACCGTATTTTCTAAAAATCACTCTAAGACTAAAATCTAACATTATCTAAATTATTTGAATTAATAGAGGTTCCCTCAATTTTAATCTTGTAAAAAGGTTTTTTGCAAGATTAATTGTTAAAAAATAAATCTTAGTTTTTTAAAATAAAAAGATTAAAATTTGTTTTTTAAACAATATATGTTTAATAGGAATTAAATGTTTCCTAACATCTCACATTAAATTTTACAAGGAAATTACACAAATGCCTAATAGACTAAAATCAGGAAATAGATTAAGAGTTGATTTTTCTAAAAAGAAAATAGACATTGAAATACCAGATTTATTGCAATTAAAAAAAGAATCTTATAAGGATTTTTTAAGACTTGATCCAAATTCAGATATAGAATCTGGAATAGAGAAAGTATTTAAAAATATCTTTCCAATAGAAGATCCTCAAAATAGACTTACTTTAGAGTATGTAGATAGTGAGCCTACTAAGCCCGATTATACTATCGAAGAAGCTATAAAAAGAGGTCTTACTTATTCAACTCATTTAAAAATGAAAATAAGATTAATTCTTTGGAATAGACATGAAAAGACTGGCGAAAAAATAAATGAAAAAGATATTAAAGAGCAATTTATTTATATAAGAAATATACCTTTGATGACTAATAGAACATCTTTTATCGTTAATGGGATTGAGAGAGTTGTAAGTAATCAGCTTCATAGAAGCCCTGGTGTTATATTTAAAAAAGAAGAAGTTACTAATAAAGCAAAACCTATGTCTATTTATACGGGGCAAATTATCCCTGCTAGAGGTTCTTGGATTTATTTTGAGATTGATGATAAAGAGATTGTTTATGTTAGGATTAATAAAAGAAGAAAAATACCTGCAACTGTTATGTTTAGATCTTTTGGGTATTCTATGGAAGATATTTTAAAAATATTTTATCCTATTAGAGAAGTAAAAATTAAAAAAGGTAAATTTTATACTAAATTTATCGCAGAAGAGTTCTTAAATAAAAAACTTTCTTATAATATTGTAGATGATAAAGACAATATTGTTTTCAAATCTGGAGATAGAATTACAAGAAAAACAATAAGAGATATAAAAAGTAAAAAAATAGACCTTGTTGAGTATCCTGAGCATATATTGCAAAAAAGACATTTATTTGGTAAATTAAAATTAACAATAGAAAAAAATGATGAAGAATTTGATACTCTTTATCCATTTAGCGAAGAATTTGTAGCGAATATTAAAAGCAGTAAAGTAAAATCTTTTCATATTATAAATGATTTAGGTGCTAATGTGGATATTTCTATTATAAATTCTTTTAAAGAAGATAGAGAAATTCTTAATTTAGTGAAAGAAAATAATGAAGATGCGAATGATTATGAGCTTGCTAATATAAGAATGTATTCTGTAATGAGACCAGAAGAGCCTGCTACTAAAGAAGCAGCTATTAAATTCGTGCAACAATTATTCTTTGATCCTGAAAGATATGATTTAACTAAGGTTGGTAGAATTAAAATCAATCAAAAATTAGGCTTAGGTATCCCTGAATATACTACGGTTCTTACTGAAGATGATTTATTTCATTCTGTTAGGTATCTTTTATCTGTTAAAAATGGTGGGGGTAAAGTAGATGATAGAGACCATTTAGAGAATAGAAGAATTAGAGCTATTGGTGAGCTTTTAGAAAATGAATTACATAATGGATTACTTAGAATGCAAAAAGCTATTAAAGATAAGCTTACTACTTCTTCTGCTCCTATTGATGAGCTTATGCCTCATGATTTGATTAATTCTAAAATGATTACTAGCTCAATTTTGGATTTCTTTATGAGTGGTCAGCTTTCTCAATTTATGGATCAAACTAATCCTTTATCTGAAATTAATCATAAAAGAAGACTTTCAGCTCTTGGTGAGGGTGGTATCGTAAAAGAGCGAGCTGGTTTTGAAATAAGAGATGTGCATTCTACTCATTATGGAAGAATATGCCCTATTGAAACTCCTGAGGGTCAAAATATTGGTCTTATTAACACTCTTTCTACTTATGCTAAGGTTGATGAATTAGGATTAATTCAAGCTCCTTATAGAACTGTCCGAGATGGTAAATTAACTGAGGAAATTAAATATTATACGGCCACTCAAGAAGAGGGTCTTTGTATCGCTCCAGGAAGCACTAAAGTAGATGATAAGGGTAATATAGTAGATGAATTTATAGAAGCTAGACAAAATGGAGAGATTTTATTAGTAAATAGAAATACGGTTTCTTTAATAGATGTTTCTTCTGCTATGGTTGTGGGTGTATCTGCTTCTTTAATTCCGTTTTTAGAAAATGATGATGCAAATAGAGCTTTGATGGGTTCAAATATGATGAGACAAGCTGTGCCATTACTTAATTGTAATGCACCTATGGTTGGAACAGGACTTGAAAGTGTAGTAGCTGAGGCTGCTTGGGAATCTACTAAATCAGAGATTTCTGGTGTGATAGAAAAAGTGGATAGTAAAAATATTTTCGTTAAAAGAGTAGAAAATAATGAAATATCAATAGAGCATTATCCAATACAAAAAAATATAAGAACTAATCAAAATACGGCTTTTAGTCAATTTCCTATCGCTAAAAAAGGTGATGTGATTGAAAAAGGTGATATTATTGTTGATGGTTCTAGTATGGATAATGGGGAACTTGCTTTAGGTCAAAATATGAAAGTTGCCTTTATGCCTTGGAATGGGTATAATTATGAAGATGCTATTGTGGTAAGTGAGAGAGTTTTAATAGATGATTTATTTACTTCAGTCCATATTTATGAAAAATCAATTGAGGCTAGAGAGCTTAAGCACGGTGTAGAAGAAATTACAAGAGATTTACCAAATGTAAGAGAAGAAGAAATAAAACATCTTGATGCTAGCGGTATTGTCAAAGTAGGAACTGTGATAAAACCAGGTATGATTATGGTAGGTAAAGTATCTCCTAGAAATGAAATAAGACCTTCTCCTGAAGAGAGGTTATTACGAGCTATTTTTGGAGAAAGAAGTGGTCATGTTGTGAATAAATCTCTTTATTGCCCATCTACTACAGAGGGTGTAATTATAGATGTGAAGATTTTTGTTAAAAAAGGATATAAAAGAGACGAGAGAGCTTTACAATCTTATGAAGAAGAAAAACAAGATATTCAAGACTTACATAGAGCAAAAGTATCGATGATTGATAGAGAAGAATCATTAAAAATTGTTGAATTATTCTCTACTTCTAAATTAGCGAAAGCTTATGAGCTTAATGATATTAAATATAAAAAAGGTGATATATTACCTAAAGATGTAGTAGAGGGAGTTAATCGTTTCTTGCTTTCTGCATTAGCAACTCATTATTCTAAAAAAATAGAAGATGAATTTAATGATATTAAAACACTTTCTTTAAATAATAAAAATGTTCTAAAAGAAAACCTTGAAACTAAAATGAATATCTTAGATAAAGATGATATTTTAACAAGTGGTGTTACAAAGCTAGTAAAAGTATATGTAGCTACAAAAAGAAAATTAAAAATTGGCGATAAAATGGCTGGAAGACATGGAAATAAAGGTATTGTTTCTAATATCGTTCCTATGGCTGATTTGCCTTATGATAAGAACGGAGATATTGTTGATATTATCTTAAATCCATTGGGTGTTCCTAGTCGTATGAATGTGGGACAGGTTTTAGAGGTTCATTTAGGTCAAGTTGGTAAAAAATTAGGTCATCAAATACAAGATTTATTTGATAAAAAAACTGAAACTTTTATCAAAGAATTAAGAGATAAAATGATTTCTATTGCTGCTTTTACTAAACTAACAGATGCTAAAAAATTCATTACATCTCTTAGCGATGAGTTATTGATTAAGTATGCTAGAGATTGGAGTAAGGGGGTTAAATTTTCTACTGCTGTTTTTGATGGTGCGAATGAAGAAGACTTAAATGAATTATTCAAATTAGCTAAGATGGATATGGATGGTAAGACTGTTCTTTTTGATGGTCAAACTGGAGACCAAATTAAAGAGAGAGTAACAGTTGGATATATGTATATACTAAAACTACATCATTTAGTTGATGAAAAAATACATGCTAGAAGCACGGGACCTTACTCTTTAGTAACACAGCAACCAATTGGAGGTAAAGCTCTTTTAGGTGGGCAGAGATTTGGAGAAATGGAAGTTTGGGCATTAGAGGCTTATGGAGCTTCTCATACTTTAAAAGAAATGCTTACCATAAAATCAGATGATGTAGATGGAAGATTATCAGCTTATAGAAGCATTATCAAAGGTGAGAATGTTAAAAAAGAGGGTGTAACTGAAACTTTTAATGTTTTATCTAAAGAATTACAATCATTATGTATTGACTTAAGTATATTTGAAAAAGTGCAAGATGATGAGGGAAATGATAGATATGATTATATCGAAACTAAAGATGATGAGAAAATAACTAAATTAGATGCTCTTCAAATATCTTTAATGAGTCCAGAAAAAGTCCTAGATTTAAGTTATGGAGAAATTAAAAAAGCTGAAACTATTAATTATAGAACTCTAAAGCCAGAAAGAGACGGGCTTTTTTGTGCTAAAATATTTGGACCTATAAAAGATTATGAATGTACTTGTGGTAAATATAAGAAGATGAGATACAAGGGGACTATTTGTGAAAAATGTGGAGTTGAAATTACAAACTCTAAAGTGAGAAGAACTAGAATGGGGCATATTGAATTACAAGCTCCAGTTTCTCATATATGGTATGTAAACTCACTACCTAGTAGAATAGGAACTCTTTTATCTTTAAAAGTGAAAGACTTAGAAAGAATTTTATATTATGAGGCATATATCGTAACAAGTGTAAATGAGGATGAAGAGTCTTTGGCATTTTATGATAGTGAAGGCAAAAAACCTATCAAAAAATATGATGTCTTAAATGAAGACCAATACCAAATGCTAAGCTCTAAATTCTTAGATGGATTTGTTGCAGGAGCAGGAGCAGAGGCTATTTTAGAGTTATTAAAGAATTTAGATTTAGTAGGAACTCATCAAGTTCTAAAAGAAGATTTAGCCACTACTAAAAGTGAAACAAAGAAAAAAGATCTTGTTAAAAGACTAAAAATAGTAGAAGCATTTTTAAGCTCAGGCAGTAAGCCAGAATGGATGATATTAACAAGAATACCAGTTTTACCACCATCATTAAGACCATTGGTTCAGCTTGATGGAGGAAAGTTTGCTGTTTCTGATGTGAATGATTTATATAGAAGAGTTATAAATAGAAACTTCAGATTAAAAAGACTATTAGAGCTTGATGCACCTGATATTATTGTAAAAAATGAAAAAAGAATGCTTCAAGAATCTGTAGATACTTTATTTGATAATAGTAGAAATTCTAATGCTGTTAAAGGAGCTAATAAGAGAGTTTTAAAATCTCTTAGTGAAATTATTAAAGGTAAAACAGGAAGATTTAGACAAAACTTACTTGGTAAAAGAGTTGATTTTTCAGGAAGAAGTGTAATTGTTGTTGGACCTACTTTAAAAATGGATGAATGTGGATTGCCTAAGAAAATGGCTATTGAGTTATTTAAGCCTCATTTATTACATAAGCTTGAAGAAAAAGGATATGCTACTACAATTAAAGCTGCTAAAAAAATGCTAGAAGTTGAAAGCATGGAAGTATGGGAATGCTTAGAAGAGATTGTTGATGGGTATCCTATTATGCTTAATCGTGCGCCTACACTACATAAGCTTTCAATCCAAGCATTTCATCCTAAGCTTATTGATGGTAAGGCTATTCAGCTTCATCCATTGGTTTGTGCTGCTTTTAATGCGGATTTTGATGGAGATCAAATGGCGGTTCATATTCCTTTATCTCAAGAAGCTATAGCTGAATGTAAAATATTGCTTTTAAGTTCTATGAATATTTTATTACCAGCTTCAGGAAAAGCTATCGCTGTGCCATCACAAGATATGGTCATTGGTATTTATTATTTGACTTTGGAAAAAGCAAATGTTATGGGAAGTAATAAATTGTTTGGTTCTATTGATGAAGCTATTATAGCGATAGAAATGGGTAATTTGGATATTCATGCACATATTAAAGTTTTAATTAATGGTAAAACTTGTAGCACATATGCTGGTAGAGTGAAAGTTAAAAATATTTTACCTGATTTTGTTCCTGAAAGATTATGGAATAAAATTCTTACTAAGTCTTCTATTGGAACTATTGTAGATTATATTTATGCTAAAAATAAAAGTAAATATACAGCAGAATTTTTAGATGATTTGAAAGATTTAGGTTTTTCTTATGCTACTAAAGCTGGTATATCTGTAAGTGTTGATGATATTAAAGTTCCTGATATTAAAGTTAAAGAAATTGCTAGCGCTAAAGCGGAAGTGTCTAAAATACAAAAGCAATTTGAAAACGGAATCATTACAGACCAAGAAAGATATAATAAAATTATTAATATATGGACAAAAACTAATGATACTATAGCTAAAAAAATGCTTACTTTAATTGAAAAAGATAATAATGGATTTAACTCTATTTATATGATGTCGCATTCTGGAGCTAGAGGTAGTGAGGCTCAGATTAGACAGCTTGCTGGTATGAGGGGCTTGATGGCTAAATCTAGTGGGGATATTATCGAAACTCCTATTATTTCAAACTTTAAAGAGGGATTAAATGTCCTAGAATACTTTATTTCTACGAATGGTGCTAGAAAAGGATTGGCAGATACGGCTTTAAAAACAGCGAATGCTGGTTATCTTACTAGAAAATTAGTTGATGTTGCTCAAAATGTGAAAATTTCTGAGGAAGATTGTCAAACTCATGAGGGTATAGAGGTTACTGAAATATCTAATTATGGTGGATTAATTGAGCCATTAGAAGATAGAATAGAGGGTAGATTTTTAGCTAATGATATTACTGATAGTATTAGCGGAGAGATTTTATTTGAAGCAAATACTTTAATAGGTAAAAAAGAAGCTATCACAATAAAAGAAGCAAATATAAGATCAGTAGAAATAAGAACACCAATTACTTGTAAAACTAAAAAAGGTATTTGTGCTAAATGTTATGGATTAAATCTTGGTGAGGGCGATGAAGTTAAAGTAGGAGAAGCAGTAGGTGTCCTTGCTGCTCAATCTATCGGAGAGCCAGGAACACAGCTTACTCTAAGAACATTCCATACAGGTGGAACAGCAACAGCAACTCAAGAAAATAGAGAAGTTTTTGCTACTAAAGAAGGTTTTATTAGATATTTTAATGTTAGAGTGTTTAAAGATAAAGATGGTAAAAATATCGTAGCTAGTAAAAGAAATGCAGCTATATTTTTAGTAGAGCCTAAAATAAAAGCACCTTTTGATGGAGTAATTACTAAAGAAGATATTTATGATGAAATCATTATTACTTTGACAGGAAAAAAAGAAACTAAAAAATTCTATATTAGAAAAACAGATGTTGCTAAAAACACAGAACTTGTTGGATTAAGTGGTAAAACAGATGGTAAGTTTTATTTCCCATTTAAAAATGATGATAAAATTAAAGCTGAAGATTCTATAGTAGAAGTAATTAAGGAAAACTGGAATATACCAAATACAGTGCCTTATGCTAGTGAGCTTCATATAGAAGACGGTAGCCCTGTATCACAAGTGGTTAAAACAAATGCTAGTGGAACTTTAAAATATTATCTTCTTAATGGAGACGAGCTAGAGCGATGTAAAGATATTAAAAAAGGTGACACAGTAAAAGAAAAAGGTCTATTTGCTTTAGTGATAGATGCTAATGATAGAGAATCTATAAGACATTATATATCTAGGGGCTCAGTAATTAATATAGACGATAATTCTAAAGTAAAATCTGATAATATAATTTCAAAACCAGAAAATGCAGTGAATGTTCAAATAGCTTCATGGGACCCATTCTCTGATTTTGTTTTATCTGAAAATGATGGTGTAATTACATATAGAGATATTATACCTGGAATAACAGCTATTGAAAAGCTAGATGAAGTAACTGGTAAAAATGATATTATCTTAAATGAATATGCTTCGAGCGATTTTGCTCCTGCTTTAATCTTAACAGATAAAGATGGAGATGTTCATGAGTATCCTTTAAGCATAGGCTCTTACATCCTAGCAAAAGATGGCTCAAAAGTTAAGCAATCAGATATAGTAGCAAAAATACCAAAATCACAACAAAAATCAAGTGATATTACAGAGGGTCTTCCTAGAGTTTCTGAGCTTTTTGAAGCAAGAAAAGAAAAACAAGCCTCTCTTCTTTCTCATATAGATGGAACTGTCCAAATAGGAAGAGCTACTAAAACAAAAGTGGAAGTTTCAGTTGTGGATTCTTTTACAGGAGAAATAAGAAGTTATTCTGTTTCTAAAGCTAAGAAAATACTAGTAAAAACAGGAGACTTTGTTCATGCTGGAGAAAAAATAGTAGATGGTGTGGATTCTGTATATAATATATTAGAAGTTTTAGGTGTTAAAGCCCTACATAATTATATAATCTCTGAAATACAAAAAGTATATAGAAGTCAAGGTGTTAATATAGCAGATAAGCATATAGAAATTATCCTTTCTCAAATGCTAAGACAAGTTGTAATTAAATCAAACAATGACACTTCTTTTATTTCTGGAGACATAGTAAGTAAAGCAAGATTTACAGCTGAAAATGATAGAATTATGGCATTAGGCGGAAAACCAGCTTATGCATCACCTAAATTGCAAGGTATTACAAGAGCAGCAGTAAGTGCAGACTCTGCAATATCTGCCGCATCATTTCAAGAAACAACAAAAGTTCTAACAGAAGCAGCAGTAGCTAAAAAAATGGATTACCTAGAAAATCTAAAAGAAAATGTAGTCCTAGGTAAAGGTATTCCAGTAGGAACTGGTATTTATGATAATTAAAATTAAAAAAAGGAGAAAATAATATGTGTGCATCAAGAATACAAAGATATATGATGGCTATAGTTTTAACTATAAGCCTATATCTAATGAAATTCCAACCTGACTTAATGTTTATGGAAATACTTATCGGCGAAATATTAATGGTATTTGTTATCATTATGATTGCTGTATGGGCTGTATTTGACTTTTGCCCGTCTTTATGGTTTTTGGGTAAATTTATGAAAAAAGATTGTGACTAAAGTGAGCAATAGATGACGGAGTAAAATATCTTTATTTTTCCCCGTTATTTATACCATTCTCACTAAAAAGCAATATATCTAATAACTTATAAAGCAGTGATTTTTCATCATTTAAAATATTATAATACTTCCATTATATAAACATATGCAATCAAAGTCTGAAACATTTACAGTAGAGGGATATAATAGTTTATTTAGACATTTTGTAGATAGAATGAGAAGAACCTTCTATTAAATAGAGATAAAATAAGTTTTAATTTTTTATTTCCCTAAATGCAATAAACTACTTATAGGAATATCTAATTTTTCAGATACTTCTTTGATTGATAAGTTGAAGTCTTTTATCATTATTTTAGCACTTTCTAATTTGCCTTCTAATTTGCCTCTCATTACACCTTTAGCTTCACCTCTAGCTTCACCTCTCCTATAAACCATCCCTTTTTCAACATTCATATCTCTTAACATATTTTCTACCTCTTTTACTGTATTTTCTAAGTTTCTATTTGTGCTTAATGTTTCTAGCATTAGCATATATTTACCTAGTTCATTAGAATTATCTTTTGTTAATTCTTGTATTCTTCTCATTAAGTATTTTAGCACTTCTTTGCTATCTTTTCCTTTAACCCAAATCTTTCCACAACCTTTCACACA
>JAJVLF010000039.1 GCA_029255845.1 Campylobacterota bacterium
TACTTAGTTTTTATTTTCACAAATTAATGCACTATAATTCATATATCCAATTTGATAGGTTTTGAAAGAAGTCTAATATTAGCTATTTATTTTGAATTAATAGAGATTCCCATAAGTAGATTATTTTACTAAATTTATCTGAATACAAGACTATAGTTAAGAAGTTTTACTTTCTTTGGCTTTTTCTTTTGTATTAAATGCTTTTATTTTATTTATAGAGTCCGTCAATTTTTTCCTAAAAATGACCATATCTTTACCTTTACTTTCTGCAGATGTTTGATGATCTAAATGAAATTGCATATATTTTTGAATATTCATATGTTCTTTCTCGCCAATTCTTTGGAAAAAATTTATAATTTTTTTACTTCTTGATACATTAACCCATATATCTCTATCAATATCAAAAGAAAAAGTAGCAATTTGTTGTATTAATTCAGATACCACTTTATCGCAAGTGCTTTTATACATATCTAAAAAAGGAGACAAACATCTCTTTTCAAAATCTTTTTTTTCTATAATAATTTCTTCAAGATCATTTCTAGCATCTTCTACCTTTTGAAGAGTGTCAGCTAATACTGTATTTATTTCTTTATGTCTTTTCACATCTTCTGGACTTACACTATTTTTAAGTATTTCTAGCTCTCCTGTAAGCCTTTCTCCCTTCATGGAATTTATATTTTTTATTTGTTTTGCTCTTTCAAATCTCTCATTAATGCTTTTAGCTTCTTCATTAAATTCTGTGAAATGATTACTAAATATTATATGAGCAGAAATATATTCTTTTTTGAATTTAGATAAAAAAGATGCAGTTAATATAGCTCTACTAAAAGTAGCCCTTACTTCTTTATCCACAATAGATTGATCAAGGCTTTTTAGATGATCTAACTCTATTCTGACAAATTTAAAAATAAATATAGAATCAATCTCAGGATAAGATATTTTTTTTAGTTTTCCTATAAACGATTCATTTTTTGATATTACTTCTACATATTGCTTAAAATACATAGCAAAAAAATCCTTCATACTTTTTGATATATCCTCTTTCTTCGCCGTTTCCATTATTTACCTTTTTAATAGCACAAATCTATCTGGATTTATGAATTTATTATTTTTAGTCACTTCAAATATAAGCTCATCATCTACTTTACCTATCGCAAAACCTTTTTTGACATATTTGCCTTTTTTAAGGTTTGGTGTTATTTTCGATAAATTCGCATATATAGTATGGATGCCATTATTGTGTTTTACAATCACAGTTTTGTCCAAAGTAGGAGTCTTATTCGCAAAAACAATCTTCCCCCCTAAAACATTCCTAACTTTTTGACTTTTATATGAAGATTTTAACACAATAAACTCATTAAATTCCTTAAGCTTATACACATCATTATAAAAATATCCAAACTTTTTTAGTAGTTTATATTTTTTTAATGGAGCTATTGTTCTTTTACCCCTATATTTATATATAGGAACAGAAGTATAAGAAGAATGGACTTGTCTTACTTTTTTATTATCATTTCTTACTCTTTGATTTTTTTGTATTTTCCTTTCTTTTTTGCTTTTTAAGATATTTAAATTGCTTAATACTTTTCTTAAACTCTTTTCTTTGTTTTTAATTTTTTTTATATCTCTATTTAATGATGTTTTTGTTTTATTAATGGAATTAATAGTTCTTTTTTGACTCAATTCTAATTGCTTTTTTTTATTTATTTCTTTTTTAATAGAAACTATCTTATTTTCAATATTGTTAATATTTTTTCTTTTTTTCTTTAATTCATTTAGCATTACATTTAATTTATGGCTTTTTTCTTTAGAGTCATTATTTAAAATAGTAATATATCTTTTAAAAATATCCTTATTTACAAAATCATTAACATCATTGCTATATTTTTTACCAAAAATCATCACAAAAGATGTATCTTTAAGTAGATTATCAATAATTGCTTTTTGTTTATTATTTATATTTTTTTTTAAAAACTCTCTTTGTTCTTTTTTCTTTTTTAGTAATTCATCTTGCTTTTTAAATCTAGCATTAAAACTAGATTTATTTTTACTTAATTTTCGTATTTGATATTTGATATTTGCTAATTCTTTTTCTGCTTTTTTTAATTTATTTTTAGTTTGTTTAACCCTAGAGTAGGTGGCTTTGTATTTTTTCTTAGTTTTATTTATTTGTTTGCTTGTTTTTGTTATTTTGCTTGAGATATTCCCAAATAAAAGAGAGCTTACAATTAAAAAAATAAATATTTTCACAAAAAATCTCTAATCTTTTTGTGCAAACACAACAAGCAAGATAATCACAAAAGATACCAAAAGGCTAGAAAATAAAGATTCTATTAAAGTTGTCCATACACTAAAATCTGCAAGATAAAGACCCATTTTTAAAATACTTCTTTTAATTACTTCATTATTATGGATTAAATAAAATACAGAAACAACAATAAAAGAGCTTAACGCAGAGCTAAAAATAGCCATAGAAAACAAACGAGAAGTTCTTTTAAACATACTAGCCCCAAATAATGCCATAATTTCCATAGTTCTTAAATGCTCAAAATACCATACCTCAACTTGTTTTGCTATTAGCATAAAGCTTAAAATCAAGACTATAAAAATAAAAAAATTAATAATGCCATTAGTTAATATGACCATTTCTGTGAAGCTATTATGCTTTTCGTAAAATGTTTCTACTTTAATGATAGATTTATGATTAACTAAGTTTTTCTCTATATTTCTTAGCTTAGAAGATTTAGGAAAATAATTTAAAACTATATTATAAAAATAAGGTATGTTTTTTCTTAATAAATCAAGATTTTCTTTAGATAAAGTTGATGCGAAAGACTGTGTTAGTTTATTGGTGTCTATTTTTTCTATTATATGGACATCATCTATTAAATCATAAATAGTTCTATGTTTTATAGGCTTAGAAGAAGATATAATTATAGAGTAGTTTTTATTTACATTTTTTTTATATGATTCTAATAAATCTTGAGTATAAGTATACATATTAAAAACTATAGTTATTGAAAAAATAGGGAAAAATAGGGAAAAATATCTTTTAATAAATTTCATTTAAAACCCCATCTTCTAAATGCAATCTTCTATAATTAAAATCATACAATTCACTAGGCAAAGTATGAGTTACCACAACCACACAAGCTTTTAATTCAATACTAGCTCTTTGAAATAAATCCCATATAATACTAGATGAATATTCATCTAAATTACCAGTTGGCTCATCTGCTAGTATTATTTTAGGATTATGCGAGATAGCCCTAGCAACACCTATTCTTTGTTGCTCTCCACCACTTAGCTCTAAGGGATATCTTTTAGCTTTTAAGGCTAAATTCACATGAGCTAAAAGATTTTTTGCTTGTTTTTTGCAAAATGCTTTTTTGTATCCCTGTATAGATAAAGGCAAGGCCACATTATCTTCTACATTATAATCATTTATAAGTTTATAATCTTGAAAAACAATGCCTATATTCTGTCTTATAGCTCTTATCCTAAATTTATCAGTTTTATATAGCTCACTACCCATTACTTTTAAAGAGCCATTTATTATATCTATGCTCCCATATAGAGCCTTCATAAGAGTAGATTTACCGCTACCACTAACTCCTGTAATAACAATAACTTCACCCTCTTTCATAGAAAATGAAGCATTTTTAATTATATTTGCTTGATTATCATAAGCTAAGTATATATCTTTAGCTTCAATAATATTATCCATTAATGCACCCTATTGTTTTATTTATTGCTTTATGGAGCTTATAGTTTAAAGGATGTTTGGTCGGAATATCTGGAAAATACGAAATATCAACACCTTTAATATAGATAAATCGATTTTCATAAAGATACTCATTACCATAAAGAAGTGGAATTATAACATTGTCATCTTTAGAGTAAGACTTTTTAAATTTTATAAAACCATAATCTTTTTTTATGTATTTGTTTTCTATTTTACTTTGAATATTACCTAACTTTGGATAATCTTCTAGCTTATCAAATACAAATTCATTATCATCATCAATAAAGGAATTATCTTCTTGTTTTTCATAAGCCACATCATAAATATCTTTATTCATTTTTAGCCATCTATCCTCGTATTTACTTGTGGTAGATATTTTTTTATTCTTCCAATTCTTTATTTCTAGTTTTAAATTCTCAAAAAGAGATAAAACAAATTCATAATATTTAATGCTATCAGTTCTTAAATTTAAATTCCCCTTATCACAAAGAACCCTATTTACAGAATATATAAAATCTTCTGAAAAAATCCTTCTTGATGGCTTTTTATCCCAAGGTATAGGAAAATGCACATAAATATTATTTAAACTATTTAATGGTAAGTTTTTAATGAAAGACCTCGCATCATAATCACATAAGAAAACATTTGTTATTTCATTAATTTCAATTAATTTAGACACTTGATCTAGAGATGGTTTATAAATTTCAAGACCTATATAAATAATATCAGGATTATTTTTAGCTAAATCCAGTATATGTCTACCACTGCCAAAGCCTATCTCAAGCTCAAATATCTTATTTTTATTTTTCTCCATCAAATCATTAAAAAAACTAATATCTTTTATACTTTTTGATATTTCAAATTCTTTGTATTTAATATTAGATTTTATTATATCATTAAGACAGAGATTAGAGTATGTATATAATGCATTTTGCAAAATGCTCACAGGGGATGGTCTAGTAGCTTTTTCCCCTTTAATTATATAATATGAATTATCTTGTTTTTGGACTTTAAGAAAAAATAAACTTTTATTAAACTCACAAGCTATAAGTTTGCTTCTATCATTAATTACTTCAAATAAAAACGAATAACCCCCATCAGAAATAGGATATTGTATTTTTTTAATGCTTTTACCTACAATATGAGGCATTATCTTCTCTTTGATACCTTAGGTAATATTACTTTTACTTTAATGGATGGTTTTGATTTTATCGAAAATTTATCAATAGCTATAATTTCATATGTATAAGTCTTACCACTCATTATATTTTTATCTAAAAAAGAGTTTTCTTTAACATTTGTTATTTTCTTACCATTTCTAATAACATCAAAAGTTTTTGATCTATTACTCTTTGACCATCTTAAGCTAATAACATTATTATTAATATCTGAAATATATTCCTCTAGGATGGGAGCTATAGGAATAGGCAAGCTTCTACCTAATAATGGATTAGCTAGCTTTAAGCTACTCTCTAATTCATCTTTATCAATTGCTGTTACTTTGTAATATACCTGAGTGCCATTTCCTACTTTATGAGAAAAAGATTTTTTCTTACTAAAACCTAAAGGCTTAAAGGGCTTATCAGCTCTATTTGATGAATATATTTTGTATTTTGAAATATCCGTGCTTTTATAATTCCACGATAAGTCTATCTTTCTTGGTAAATTACTACTAGCCTTAAGACCTGTTATTCCTATTGGTGTTTGTTTTGTTTTAACTTTTATTCTTTTGCTTGATTTTGTTTTTTCATTATTATAGGTTCTTCCTACTATAAAATAAATATATTCTGTATTATCTTTTACCTTATAATCAATATAAGCTGAGCTAAGATTAAAAGGAACATTACTAATTTTTTTAAAACCTTTACCTTTTGGAGATTTTTTATAAATATCATACGAATTTACCATTGGATTTTTATGAGGTCTCCATATTATTTTTGCTCTTGTAGGTAAATGAGATATGCCACTTATATATGAAACTGAAGGCAAAGCATCTCTGGTGCTAAAAGCTTTTACAGAGCTATGAGGAGCCTCTGTGCCATTTTCTCCTAAAACCGTAAATTTATATAAATAAGTAGTTTTAGGTTTTAGTTTAGTATCCACAAAACTAGTAATATATCTATCTCTAATAACAGATATAGCTTTCATTTTCTTAGCATCAATTGAGCCTCTATAAACTATATAGCCTTTAGCTCTAATACTTTTAGCTTTAGCCCACTCAAAAGCGATAGAATTACTTAAAGATAAACTATTCAAGCTTTTCATATCAAACTCTGCTAATGAAAAATCTATTTTAGATTTTTTTGAGCTTTGTATTGATTGCATACATCCGCTCATTAAGATTGTTAAAACTATTAACAATATTATCTGGATTAAGTTTTTCATCTATTTCTCTTCTTTCAAAATTATTGTTTAAAAACAAAGACATATCATCGTGCAAATTAGCTTTAATAGTCATCTTTTCCCCACTTCTAGGATGGATAAAATAAAGCAAATAAGCATGCAAGAATATTCTATTATTCAATTCCATTTCACCCTTATAGCCATAAAGAGTATCACCAATTAAATTTCTATTCATACTTTCTAGGTGAGCTCTTATTTGATGAGTTCTTCCTGTGATAAGCTTTATAGAGATAAGCTCATTTTGCTCATTTATATCTTTAGCTATTTTGCAAAACATACTTATAGATTCTCTTTTCTTTAAAGCTGTATTAACAGAAAACTTAATTCTATTATTTCGCAATCTTCCAAGAGCCCTATCTACAAGCACATCATCCTTAATAGGACTATTTATAATACCCAAATAATATCGACCCATACTTTTATTTTGTAATTGATTAGAAAGATTTAAATGAGCTTCATTATTTTTAGCAATTATAATAGCACCACTTGTTGGTTTATCTAATCTATGGACAATGCCTTCTCGCTCTTTGCCATATATAGTAGATAAGGTCTTATTTTTATAAATAAGCCATTCTTGTAAAGTCGGATTTTTTTCGCTAGGAGCTTTGTGAGTGGTAAGATTATATGGTTTATTAATAACCATAATATCCTCATCTTCATAGACTATCTCACAATCAAAGTCAATTTTTTTAGGAATATCATTATTTTGTTCTTTTTCAAAAGCAATATTAATAGTATCGCCTATCTTAGCGATATATCCACCTTTTTTGATTATTTTTTCTTTGGATGAGACTTTGTTATTTTTTATTAATTGAAGAGCTTGACTTCTGCTTATTTTGAGGAAATCGGATAATATTACATCTAGTCTTTCTTCTGTTTTTATAATTAGTGATTTTATGATTTTTAAACCTTTGGTTTTAGATATAGACAGTTTCTAAAACAAAATACCAATAGAACTGTTGCATTTTTGTTAGCCTAGTAGCATAAAAAAATCTATTGATATTTATGCAATTATAATCGGTAGTTTTAAATTAATATTAAAGTAAATTAATGGAATATTTATTGCTATTTTTATTTTAATACCAAATTAAGAAAAGAATATTGATAAAAATTATATTTATAATAGCTTCTATCCTATCGTTATATAGCGGTTCTCAAATCGCAGTTGCAAATGATAGATGGCAGTTAATAGGCATTAATAGTATTTATGTAGAGGGTCTTATTCCACCTATATGGGGTGCTAATGGATTTATTTTAGATAATGATATAAATGCAGATGGAAATCCTTCTTATGCATATAAGCAAACTGTTAAAACAGGAGCAGAAGAATTTGAAGAAGGAAATGCTACCATAGGATTATTAGGAATAAGAAATGCATTTTCCCCCACAGGTGCCACAGAGTTAATCCTTGGAGCAACAGTTGCCATTGAAAAAACTGATTTTAATGATTATGTTCCAAATAGACCTAGATTTAGGATGTATCTAGCAGGAAGAGATAATGCTCCTGCAATAAGAATAGATTATCAATCAGATTTAGAAGGACAAGAACTTAAGGTTAGGTTTGGTTCTGAAGATCTTTATTATAAAGCTTATTTTGATAAAGATAATACTTATAGCAATCCACAAGCATTATCTATTTACACATTAACCATCGATAATACCATAAATGATGTAGAAATAATTGATATGGTTGATAATAATTTATCAGATAACAACATAAGTAAGCTATTAAGTAATGAGCTAGATGGAGAATTAAATAGCTCTTTTTTTACAGCTGGTGGAGTAGGAGGAAGAGAGGCTAATATTACCGTATATGGATTTAGTGATGATGGAGCATGGGAAATATATGATAGTAGAAATACGAATACCAATAAAATAACAAAATTTTCTACTGGTAGAGGGTATTGGATTAAAATGACTAATGAGCATTATAGTGATACTAGCAAACATGGTATTGTGGTTGGAGATGGGGGAGTGTCTAGTGATAGATATAATTCTGTAGGAAATGGTTGGAATTTATTATCTTTTAATGATAGCGATATTAGATATTCTCCTACTGCTATGTTTCTCCCAGCTCCTGCACTAGGAACTAATATAAATATAGCTTATAAGTTTAACATTAATAGTTTTACTATTGCTTGGACTAATCCCTTGGATTTTTCAAGAAATGTAAACTGGATTTCAGAGCGACTAAGAACTACAGAAGGTAGTGTTATGAAACTAAGAGCATACCCTGCTAGAAAAAGTATAGATGGAGTAACTATGACTGATGGTGTAGCAATAATATCAGATGATAAATTTGAAACAAGCTTAACCACAGCTACATCTTTAGCAGGTATGCCCTTAACTGACTTGCCTTATTCAGCTTTAAGAGGCACTTATTATGGAGAATTTATGCTTGCTGCTAGAATTGGTGATTTAAATGGAAGTGATATAAATGAGACCTTTAGAGTTAATATGCCTTTATATAATCCTAGAGAAATATCTATTACAGATTTAAATATTTCAGATTTAGCTCAAAGAGCAAATCTTATGAGAGAAGGATTTATAGAAGCAGGAAACCATCCAGATACTAGCATAAGAGATGCTAATAGCTCTGTATATCTTATAGATTTAGATATGGATGGAACCATTGAAACTAATCTATTTGCATCTACTAGTAGGTTTTCTATTTTTGATAACACATATACTAAAGTTTTTTCTAATATAAGTAATGGATCTTTTGTTATTAAAGGTATCATTAATGAAAAAGCAAATAGAATAAGTGATATTAATGATTTAAAGTCTTATACAGAAGTATCTTATATAGATTTAGGTAATTCTCAATTTGCTATTAGTTCTAGCAAAGTTCAAGATTTAGATTTATTAGAAAGCTCTGGTTATACTATCTTTAAAGATAATCCTAAGATTATAGATGAAGGAAATAGAACAAAAGCTCAAGGAGCTATTGGAAAAGTTTATACTCATAAAAATATATTATCTAGCACATTAATAATAGATAATTATGATGGCACCTTAGATGCTGGTGAAGGAATTGTAAATGAAGCGACTCCTTTTTTTATAGACCTCCAAGGCTCACCTATGTGGGCTCCTGATTTCCCAAATGGAGGACCTATAAATACTTTTGCAAATTTTGATAAAGAAATTACTGGTATATTAACGATGGATTCTTATAATGTAGGTGGAGGTGAAGATTTTTGGAGTATTACAGATGTTACAAAAGATCCTGGAACATGGTTTGAAACTAGAGACTCTCAACAACTTTTTAATATAAAAAAAGAAAAAGGATATTGGCTAAATATAAAAAACCTTTTATTAAATTCTCTTTCTATTGGTCAAGATGTGGTTTATCAAAAATCATCAACTCCTCATTTTGATAATACCATCACTGTAGTTTCAGGACAAAATATATCCCCTGTGACTAATCATATAAATCATGAATTTTCTATTATAGTAAACGGAATAGATCCAACAAAAAATGACTCTTATAATGTATCTGCCACTATAGCTGGGCAAAATTATCCTTTAAGATCTGTAGGGAGTAGATTTTCTTTAAGGATTAATGATTGGGATATGAACTTAAAAGAATCTATTGAGGGAGTATCATCCCCTGATGTCATTATTTTAGATATTTTTGATGGCTTAGGAAATAAGTTAAAAAACTCAGATACTCCAATTTCATTTGCAAAACCACAAAGACCTACAATCTCATGGGATAGCAGTGGAGATTTAGAAATAACATCAGTTAATCCTTATGAAATCCATATATCTCCTATATTAGACACAGACCCTGATGCTTCTATAGGACTTAAAAATGCAAATAATCTACAATCTATTAAATCAATAGGTTGGGCTAACACTGAAGGAAATTATACTATTGTTAGGGTTGTAGCAAAAAATCAAACTACTAATTTTTATTCTGATGCTCAGCCTGTACATTATGCCCCTCTAAAATCTGGACATATCTTAAATGTGGAAGATAATAGAGATAGCGATGTTATTCCTTATTCTTATATATCTAATGGTATATTAAAAATTAATGGTATAGAGTCTGATAGCGGAATGGAGCTTACTAATTTAACAGATAATAGAATTTTAATGTCATACTACCCTAATGAAAGAGAGGGTGCACAATCCCTAGCTTCTTTTGGAGGAACAACCACAATGTATTTAAAAATAGGCACAGATGTAATTGGATACATTACCTATATACCAACTTATCACAACAAAATATTCTACATATATTATGAAAACAATCTATATCAAGGAATATTCAAAGAAGACAATACACATTCTTATGAAAGCAATGCATATGATTTAGATGGAGCTGGTTTTGGAGAAAAAATAGAATTTAATGGATACACAACAAATTCACAACCAATAATAGAACCAACAAATATAACCCAGCCAGACCCTGGAACAGGAAATACAGGCAATCAAAACCCTCAAACAGGAACAAATGTCCCTCCATCTCCTCAGCTTTTACTTCCCAGGTGATACGGAATACGGAATACGGAGTAAAAAGATAAGATAGATATCTTAAAGCATTTTTCCGTATTCCGCAATCCGTATTCCGTTACTTACCACTTAACCTCAAGTTTCTTTCTTAAATAAATAGCCAAACCATTAAGAACTCCTAATATACTTAATAAAACCAATATCCCCGCTGCTGTTCTTTCTATATATGCTCGTTCAGGCATTCCTGCCCATGTGAATATTTGTGCTGGTAGGACTGTGGAGGCATCTAATATGCTTGTTGGGGCATCTGGGACGAATGCTATCATTCCTATTATTATTAATGGTGCGGTTTCTCCTATGGCTTGTGCTAGACCTATTATGCTTCCTGTTAATATGCCAGGGAATGCTAGAGGTAAGACATGGTCTCGAACTACTTGGATTTTATTTAATCCTAAGCCGTATCCTGCTTGTCTTATGCTTTGAGGCACTGACCTTAATGCTGCTCTTGAAGATACCACTATAATTGGTAGAGTCATTAATGCTAGAGTTAGACCTCCTACTAAAGCGGAGCTTCTTGGCATTCCAAAAAATGATATAAATATGGCTAATCCTAATAATCCAAAGAGTATCGATGGGATGGCTGCTAGATTATTTATATTGATTTCTACTATTTTTGAAAATAAAGAATTTTGATTTGAAAACTCTTCTAAATAAATAGCTGTCGCTACTCCTATGGGAAAAGATACAATCATAGTAACAAAAAGAGTAAGGATAGTGCCTATAATAGCAGATAAAATACCTGAATATTCTGGTATTCTACTATCTCCTTTCGTGAAGAATATAGTATTAAACTTTTTTTCTACTCTATTATCTTCGATAAGAGCTTTTAAAGTTTTTAAAGTTTTAGGTTTAATCTTATAATAATATTCTTTCATATACATATCTACTTGGTCATCAGCTAAAACCCATACTTTTTGAGTAGTCCCCATTAAGCTAGGGTCTTCTTCTACTTGTTTTGGGATATTTCTTAACCATGCACGAGAAACTAGTTTTCTATATTTTTTATCAATCGCTTTTCTAGTTCTTTTTATTGTTTTTTCATTATATGCGACATCTATTTGAATATATGTTTGAGTGATAACAGATGAGCCTTTTCTCACCATATCAGTTAAGAATACTAATAAAAATGTTAAAGATAAAACTAATGTAAAAATACTGCTATATTTGAATATTTTTGACTTCAAATGTCGTTTACTTAGGGATGGGTCATAGAATATATTTTTCTTTGGCATTTTAAGATAAACCTTTTTATAAATATCAGCATTATTCTAACATTAAATCATTAATAAAGTAATGATATTGCCATCTATTGTTTTATAATACTAAAGTATAATATCCTTAAATTAATACAAAGATTTGATATGAATAAAAATGATAAAAAATACAAAGCTTTTAAAAAAATAAATTTAGAAAATAGAACTTGGCCAAACAAGGAAATAACGACTCCTCCTAGATGGTGTTCTGTGGATTTAAGAGATGGAAATCAAGCATTAATTAATCCTATGAGCATAGAGCAAAAAACTAAGCTTTATAAAATGCTTGTCGAAATTGGGTTTAAAGAAATTGAGATTGGCTTTCCTTCTGCTTCTAAGGTGGAGTATGATTTTTTACGAAAATTGATTGATGAAGATTTAATCCCAGATGATGTCCATATTCAAGTGCTATGTCAAGCAAGGTCGCATTTAATTGCAAAAACTTTTGAGGCTATGAAAGGTGCTAAAAATGTCATTTTCCATATTTATAATTCTACTTCCACTTCTCAGAGAAAGATAGTTTTTAAAAAAAGCAAACAAGAAATTATTGATTTAATCTTACTTGGAATAGATGAAGTGAAAAAACATAAAGAAAACTTTGATGGCAATATGATTTTAGAGTATTCCCCTGAGAGTTTTACTGGAACGGAGCTAGAGTTTTCAAAAGAGATATGCGATGCAGTAGTTCAAAGATATAATCCATCAAAAGATGAAAAGGTAATTATAAATCTTCCCGCCACGGTAGAGCTTTCTACACCAAATATATATGCAGATATGATTGAATGGATGTCCACAAACTTAAATCAAAGAGATAAAATCATATTATCTGCTCATGCACATAATGACAGAGGATGTGCGATAGCCTCTACTGAGCTTTCTTTATTAGCAGGGACACAAAGAGTAGAGGGGACATTACTTGGAAATGGAGAGAGAACAGGAAATGTAGATATTATGGTTTTAGCGATGAATTTATATACCCAAGGAATATGGCCTAATTTGGATTTTACTAATCTTAATGAAATAGAAGAAACTTTAAAAGAATGCACAGAAATAGAAACTCACATAAGACATCCATATATAGGAAGCCTAGTATATACAGCATTTTCTGGCTCTCATCAAGATGCGATTAAAAAAGGAATGCTATATCAAAAAAATAAAAAAGACGATTATTGGGAAGTCCCATATTTGCCGATAGACCCAGATGATGTCCATAGAGATTATGAAGATATCATAAGAATAAACTCTCAATCAGGCAAAGGCGGAATTACATATATATTAGAGCAAGAATATGGATATTTTCTACCTAAAAAAATGCAAATAGAATTTGGTAAAGTTATGCAACTTTACTCAGATAAGCTAGATAGAGAGATAAATAAAGAAGAAGTTTTAGATGTATTTACAAAAACATATTTAGAAATAGATGAAAAGCTAATCTTCATATCTGCTAATGAGAAATTAAATAAATGCAATGATGGCTCAATATGCGAGGTAGATTTAGAGTTCTCTATTGATGGAGTCCAATACAAAGAAGCAGGCAAAGGAAATGGACCAATAGATGCCATAAAAAAGATTATCCAAGCTAGATACCCTAAGAAATTTACAATAATAGATTTTAGCAGTCATGCAAAAGAGGAAACAAGCGAAGCTCATGCTGTAAGCTATATCAACCTACAATCAGACACTAATGATGTATTTGGGGTAGGAGTAGACACAAACACAAATATAGCGAACATTAAAGCTTTATTTTCAGCTATTAACATATTACTTAAAGATTAATACTGCTTTATTTATATCTATTTGTTATCGCATTTATTTCTGCCACCATTTTTCCTTTAGGCAGTGAAGCGCTTTTAGTTTTAAATTTGGAACAAGGAGCAAATATTTATTTGCTTCTGCTTTCTGCTACAACAGGAAATACATTAGGCTCTACCTTAAATTATTATTTTGGCTTTAAAGGAGAAGAATTTCTTCTTGAAAAGAAAATGCTAAAAAAAGAAAAAATTGATAAATTTACTATTTTCTTTAATAAATATGGAGGATATAGTTTATGGTTATCATGGGTGCCAATTATAGGAGACCCTATTACACTTATGGCAGGTATCGGAAGATATAATTTTAAGAAATTTTTATTTATTGTTTTAATGGCTAAGATGGGGAGATATATTTTTGTTATTTTGGGGTGGTATTATTGGATTTAGTCGTTATATTTTTAGCAAAATGATACTAAAGTCCCATTTACTAATTTGGACATGGGACTTTAGTCCCATCTATGTGAAACTATACACTATGCGAATAAAAATCTTGCTTACATAAATAAAATTATAGGCTTATATTGAGCTAACTTGTTTATAATTAATAGAGGACATTCCATCTTAGAAGAGGATGTAACGAGTGAAAAACATAATTTTTTAATTTTAAATTTTAGGAAATTGCACTTCAGAATTAAAAGTTGAAGAATTAATTAACAATATTAATCATTAATATTCTTTTAAAAATAGAATGCTAAAATATCAAATTACAATTTTAATTTTTACAGGAGCTAAATATGGGAAGAAAAACATTATCTCAATTTTTATTTGAACATCTCGATAATAACCCCGATAAAGAAGATTTATCATATATAATAAATGATATGGCAATAGCTATTAAGGCTATTAAGTCTATCATTACTAAAGGTCAGTTAGGTAGTCATTTAGGACTTGCTGACAATACTAATGTGCAAGGCGAAGAGCAAAAACAAATGGATATTATTTGTGATGATATTTTTATTGATCATACACAATGGAGAGGATTAGTTGCTGGGATGGTTTCTGAAGAGCAAGATGAAATGTATCATATTCCTAAGCAGTATAAAAAAGGTAAATATCTTTTATGTTTTGATCCATTAGATGGCTCTAGTAATATTGATATTAATATGACTGTTGGTAGTTTATTTTCAGTTTTGAAATATAAAGGAGATAGCGAAACTCCAACTGAAGCAGACTTTTTTCAAAAAGGCAGTGAGCAATTAGCTGCTGGTTTTTCTGTATATGGTCCTGCTAATAGCATACTTTTAACTTGTGGTAATGGGACTTTTGGTTTTGTTTTAGATGAAGAAGATGGAGAGTTTATTTTAACTGAAGAAAATATCCAAGTTCCTAAAGAAACTAATGAATTTGGTATTAATTCTAGTAATCAAAGATTTTGGGATGATGCTACTAAAGAATATATTACTGATTGCCTTGCTGGAAAAGAAGGTCCTAGAGGAAAAGATTTTAATATGAGATGGGTGGCTGCTATGGTTACTGATGCTTATAGGATTTTGACAAGAGGTGGAGTTTATTTATATCCTAAAGATAAAAAAGTTCCTATTAAAGAGGGTAGATTAAGACTTCTTTATGAAGGAAATCCAATAGCTATGATTATGGAAAATGCTGGTGGTGCTTGTACTACTGGAACTCAGAGAATGCTTGATGTTCAGCCTACTTCAATTCATCAAAGAATACCTTTAATTTTTGGCTCTAAAAAAGAGATTGAAAAAATTGAAGAATACTATAAGAAACACTCTTAAAATTATTATAAGGAAAAAAAATGGCAGTTAAAAACCCAATAGTAGCTATTACTGGTTCTTCTGGAGCTGGGACTTCTACTGTAATGAACAGCTTTAAGCATATCTTTAAAGCAGAAAGTATTAATGCTCATATCTTAGAGGGAGACTCTATGCATAAATATGATAGAGTTGCTATGAAAGAAAAAGCAAAAGAAGAGGAAGATAAAGGAAATCATCATTTTTCTCATTTTGGACCTGATGCGAATATACTTGATGAGCTTGAAGGTACTTTTAAAGAATACAAAGAAAAAGGCAAAAGCAAATATAGATATTATATTCATAATGATGAAGAGGGAGAAGCTCATAATCAAGCTTCGGGAACTTTTACTCCTTGGAAACAAATGGAGGATTCTGATTTATTGTTTTATGAGGGTCTTCATGGTGGATATGCTGATGATAAAATAGATGTAGCTGGTAAAGTTGATTTACTTGTTGGAGTTGTGCCATCTGTAAATTTAGAATGGATACAAAAAATATATAGAGATAATGCAGCTAGAGGTTATTCTCAAGAAGCTATCGTTGATACTATCTTAAGAAGAATGCCTGATTATATTAATCATATAGCTCCTCAATTTGAGAGAACTCATATTAATTTTCAAAGAATTTCTACTATTGATACATCAAATCCTTTTATCGTTAGAGAGATACCTACTCCAGATGAGAGTTTGGTTGTAATAAGATTTAAATATTTTGAAGAATGTGATTTTCAAAAACTATTAACAATGATTCCAAATTCTTTTATGTCAAACAAGAATAATATAGTCATTCCAGGCAATAAAATGGGATTTGCGATGGAATTAATTTTTACCCCATTAATACATAATCTAATAAAATAA
The DNA here is from genome assembly GCA_029255845.1 of Campylobacterota bacterium. Lineage (GTDB taxonomy): Bacteria > Campylobacterota > Campylobacteria > Campylobacterales > JAJVLF01 > JAJVLF01. Next base: position 16,345 of record JAJVLF010000039.1, read on the forward strand.
GGATAATAAAAAATGAGTAATTTAACAACAAAAATGGCAGATGCCATAAGAATATTAGCAATAGACGCTGTAGAAAAAGCAAATTCAGGTCATCCAGGTGCTCCTATGGGTATGGCTGAGATGGGGTTGGTTTTATGGAGAAAGCATTTAAGTCATAATCCATCAAATCCAAAGTGGTTTAATAGAGATAGATTTGTTTTATCAAATGGACATGCTTCTATGTTTATTTATTCTTTATTGCATTTGACGGGTTATAAATCTGTAAGCATTGAAGATATTAAGGCATTTAGACAGCTTCATTCTAAAACTCCTGGTCATCCAGAGAATTTTGTAACTGAAGGGATTGAAACTACTACTGGCCCATTGGGTCAAGGTATTGCAAATGCTGTTGGTATGGCTTTAGCTGAAAAGCTTTTAGCTGGAGAGTTTAACAAAGATGGTATGGATATTGTAGATCATAATACTTATTGTGTTGTAGGTGATGGCTGTTTGATGGAAGGTATTTCTCATGAAGTTTGCTCATTAGCAGGAACTTTAGGGCTTTCTAAGCTTACAGTTTTATATGATGATAATGATATTTCTATTGATGGAAATGTAGGACCTTGGTTTAGCGAAGATGTTAAAAAAAGATTTGAAGCTTATGGATGGAATGTTATTGGTCAGCTTGATGGACATAATATAGATACTGTTGATAAAGCTATCGCGGATGCTAATAAAAGTGATAAACCTACTTTGATTATTTGTAAAACAATTATTGGTAAAGGCTCTCCTAATAAAGCTGGTGGGCATGGCATCCATGGTGCTGCTTTAGGTGAAGAAGAAATAATTGCTACAAGAGCCAATCTAAACTGGGAACATCCTGCTTTTGAAATACCTAGTGATTTAAAAGCTTCTTGGGACTGTAAAGATGATGGTAAGGTCAAAGAAGATGCTTGGAATGAATTATTTGCAAAATATAAATCTACTTATCCAGAATTAGCAAGTGAATTTGAAAGAAGAATGAATGATAAAATGCCTGCTGATTTTAGCGAAAAAATGGAAAAAGCATTAGCTGATTTACCATTAGAAAAGATAGCTACAAGAAAAGCTTCTCAAAATGCATTAGATGCTATAGCTCCTCATTTACCAGAGATTTTTGGTGGTTCTGCTGATTTAACTGGCTCTAATCTTACTAATTTTACTAATTGTGTAAAAGTTACTAAAGATGATATGGGTAATTATTTAAGTTATGGAGTTAGAGAGTTTGGTATGTCTGCTATTATGAATGGTATGAAATTACATGCTGGTTATCTTCCTTATGGTGGGACATTTTTAACTTTTTGTGATTATTCAAGAAATGCAATTAGAATGTCTGCTTTAATGAAAGAAAAAGTAATTCATATGTTTACTCATGATTCTATTGGTTTGGGTGAAGATGGTCCTACTCATCAATCTGTTGAGCATATTCCATCATTAAGAATTATTCCTAATTTAGATGTATGGAGACCAGCTGATTCACTTGAAAGTTTTGTGGCTTGGAGATATGCATTAGAAAATGATGGAACACCATCAGCATTGATTTTCTCAAGACAAGGTGTGCCTGTTTTAGCAAAAGATAAAGCTTTAGCTCCTAAAATTGCAAAAGGTGGATATGTTTTAGAAGATGATGATGATTATGATATTATTATCATTGGAACTGGGACAGAGCTTTCTTTAGCGGTAGAAGCAAAAGCTGAGCTTAATAAGCAAGGTAAAAAAGTTAGAGTAGTTTCTATGCCTAGCACAAATGTTTTTGATAGACAAGATAGAGAATATAGAAAATCTGTCATTCCTTGTGGAAAAAAAGTAATAGTTGTTGAAGCTGCAAAAACTGATGTATGGTATAAATATATTAGAAGTGGTGGAGATGTAGTAGGAATTGATACTTTTGGTGAGTCTGCTCCTGCTGATGAATTATATAAATTATATAATATAACTACCTCAAGAGTTGTAGAAGTAGCTAATGAGATTTTAGCTAAATCTTCTTGTGCTAAGTAGATATGTCTGAATATAAAGCGGTATTATTTGATTTAGATGGGACTCTTGTAGAGTCTTGTCTGGAACTTATGGATGCCCTAAATGACACTATGGATAAATATGATTTAACTCATGTAAATAAAGAAGAGACAAAGTCTTGGATAGGACATGGGACATTGCATTTATTAACTATGGCTCTTGCTAAAGTTTTAAATCTTCCTTATGAAGAAGTAAAAGAAGATGAGCAAACTGCAATTCGTTATGCTTATTTTAGAGAAAGATATGCTAAGCATGTTGGTCATAATAGCTATTTATTTGATGGTGCGACAGAGTTATTGACAAAACTAAAAGCAAATAATATAAAAACAGCAGTTATTACAAACAAAGAAACTGCTTTTACTCAAAGAATATTAGATGAGCATAATCTAAATGAGCTTTTAGATGTAGTAGTTTGTGGAGATACTTTAGAGGTTAAAAAACCTAATCCAAAAGGCATTTATCATATTCTTGATAAATTAAATATTACAGATAAAAAAGATGTTTTATTTATAGGTGATTCTGATACAGATATTAAATCTGCACAAAATGCAGACATAGAATGCTGGGCAGTTCCTTATGGATATAATTCAGGAGAGCCTATAGAAAGCTCTAATCCTGATAAAATGATTAAAACTCTAAAAGATGTAGAAGTAATTCTATAGCTAAATATGAATAGTTAGATTATCAAGCAAATATAATCTTAAGCAAAAAAACGATAAAATAGTGCATAAACTTATTACGAATAGAAAAGGTACGAAATGATGACATTAGTTATAGGAATTTTAATATTTCTTTTTTTTATAACATTAAGTTTTACTTGGTCATTTAGAAAAAATGACTTTACTAAACTAATGAGACAAGAAGCAAAAAGATGTTTGAATAATTATGAAGACAATAATAAATTTTCTCATGAAGGAAGAGTTTATACTAAGGGTTTTGCTATAGTTAAAAAAGATGGAGAAAGTAAATTCATAAAACAAGCAAAAATTTGTGATATGGGCTTACTTGAGTAAGTTTTATGGATGGATTCCTACAAATAAAGGACAATTAGAGATAAATTTTATAGGCAAACAAGAATTTGTAAATGCCTACATAAAAAATGAATCAATAAATTCAAATGATGATTACATATATACCGTAGAGATTAGTTTAGACTTTATGAATGACTCTCTTGCACTTAATTCTTACAAGAAAAATCCTGATAAATATATTGAAACCACTGCTACTCTGAATATAAAAAATGATTTAAGTGGGAATATATACTATAGTAATGAGCTCTATAATATTAAGGCAAACTTTGATATAGAAGATAGTGGTAAAATTGAATTTTCTAGTTATGCTGAAAAAGAAACTACTTCTTTGGGTTTGGAGACAGAAACTATCCAACAACCTATGTTTATGTTGGTTAAACTATTTATACATAGAGATAATCATCATCATCAAAAAATAGATACAGTATTGAAGGTTTATGATGAATTTGATGCACTTAAAATTTCTAAGGATATTTTATCTCATATAAAAATATTAGAAAATAATACAAAAAAGAACAATCAATGTGAGAGCCAGTTAAAA
>JAJVLF010000004.1 GCA_029255845.1 Campylobacterota bacterium
TTTACTAGGTTCGTCATTATCATAAGGGTTAGTGCTACTTTCTAATACTTTAACAAAATCATCAGAGTAAAGTTTATTAAACCCATTTCTAATAGATTCTATATTAATATCGCAATTAATTACACTTTTTGCCATTACTCTATTTTTTTGTCTATCTCCAATATTTATAGTTCCTATTTTAAAACTAGGAGCTTCTAATAATCCACTAGAACTATTGCCTACCATAGCATCTACATATTGCAAGGCACTTAAGTATCGTAATTGTCCTAAAGAAGTAAATGATATAGACTTATGAATATTTTTTGCTACATATTCATCAATCATATTATTAATTATTCTTCCATCCATATCACTATTTGCTTTTGTAAAAATAATATTTGTTTCTTGTAAATCATCTATTGCATCTAATAAAATGTCAAATTGCTTAGAAGAAGAGGATGTCTCTAATGTTTCTGGATGAAATGTAACTAAAATATTTTTTTTATTTAATTTAAAATCTATAGATTTTTCAAAGTCCTCTAAAGATAATAATTTTATTTTTTTAATATTATCTATACCTAAACCACCCACATTAAAAACATTATTTGGATTTTCTCCAAGCTGTATAACCCTATTTCTATATTCATTTGTAGCCACAAAATGTAAATGACTCATTTTAGTAATGCTATGTCTTATAGCTTCATCAATAGCCCCCTCTGTAGATTCTCCTCCATGAAGATGAGCAATGGGGATTCTTGCTATCATAGCAGAGCTTACAGCTGAAAATATCTCATACCTATCTCCTAAAACCAATACCATATCAGGCTTTAATTCATTATATGCTTCCCCAAATGATATTTGAGCCAATCCCATTGATTTAGATATACCAATGGATGTATCAGAAGATAAAAGCATTTCTATTTTTTTATCTATTTTAAAATCTTTTTCTATTTCTTTATATGTAAGTCCAAATTCGCTAGATAAATGCATCCCTGTAACTATAAGTTGCAATTCTAAGCTTTCATCTTGCTCTATCTCTTTCATAAGCCAATACAATAATCCATATTCGGCTCTTGTTCCTGTAATAACACATATTTTTCTATTCATTTAAAACCTCCCAATATCCAGATTTTGTGCTACCAATTCTTTTTAGTTTATTATTTTTTTTTAGTTTAGCTAATTGTTGCTTGATGGCATCAGGGCTTACTTCTAGTAGTTGAGATAATTTATTTCTTGTGAGAGTTTTATCTTGTTTTAAATATTCTATAATTTTACTTTCTGTATTATCTTTAAATATGATAGTTTCTTGGGTAGTTTCTTGGGTAGTTTCTTGGGTAGTTTCTTGGGTAGTTTCTTTATCATAAATAATCGAAGCTATTTTATCTTTTATTGTAAAAATACCATTATCGCTAATTCCTATAATTTCTCTATCATTTGATACACCAATAATTAATTTACCCCCTGATGTATTAGAGAAAGCTATAATAGTTTTTACAATAGAATCACTAGAAGGCACTTCTTGTTTGAACTCTAAAATTTTACTTTCTCCATTTTGTATTTGTTTTAAAATATTCAAATTCTATCATCTTCTTTGTAGTCTTTATTAGCAATACTCCCTATAATCTCAAACCACTTCATAGGGCTTATTCCATTTCCTGCCCTTTTTACAGCTAAATTATCCTTATTAAATACTTCACCTTTTTTTATATTCACATTAGCAACAATAGATTTTCTTACAATTTCTATATTAGGTAATTCGCTAGCACTTGGTTGCTTAATACTACTTCCTAAAGCTAGTTCTATATTTCGTATGCCTTGAACCATAGACATTAATTCATTTGGTTCTAGTGAAGCTTTATGGTCAGGACCATCCATTGTTTTATCTAAAGTGAAATGTTTTTCTATAATACTAGCACCCATAGCTACAGCCGCTATATCCACCTCAATACCTAATGTATGATCACTATATCCATAAGCTATATCAAATGTATCACCTATAGTTTGCATAGCTCTTAAATTAACATCGCTCATAGGAGTAGGGTATTGTGTATTTGCATGCAATATTGTAATATTTTCTTTTTTTGTTCCATTTGAGATTAAAATATTTAAGGCATCTTCAATTTCTACAATATTTGACATACCTGTTGAAAGAATGACTTTTTTATTTAAAGCTCCTATTTTTTCAAGATATGGTAAATTAGTTATTTCTCCACTAGGTATTTTAAATATAGGTAATTTTAAATCATTTAATAAATCAATACTATCTAAATCAAATGGAGTTGATAAAAACATAATTTTTTTATCCTCACAATAAGAAATTAGTTCACGATGTGTATCTATATCTAATTCTAGTTTTTTTATCATATCAAATTGTGATTCATTTTTATCTGTTGTTTCTTGTTGATATTTTGCTTTTTTGGTGTTTTTAGATACAAGTTTTTCTGCCTTAAAAGTCTGAAATTTTACGGCATCTGCTTTTGCTTTTACGGCTACATCTATAAGTTTTTTTGCTAAATTAATATCCCCATTATGATTTACTCCTGCTTCTGCTATAATAAAAACGGATGAAGTATTGACATTTTTATTATTCTTTGTTAAAATATCTTTAGTCTTTGTAAAAGGACTGATTCGCTGCTCTTCTTTTTGAAGAGTGTAGCCTCCCCTAGTATTTATATTAGGGGTAATGTTTAAAAAATTTGATAATTTTGTTTTTAATAAATCAAATATATCTTTTTTTATATATCCACTTTTATAAACTAATCTTGCAGAATCATAAAACCTTATTTGGTTTAAAATAGCTACACTTTGTATTCCTTCTTTGTATTCAAAAGAAAAATAGTAATTTCCATTTTTTTGTTTTGTAGTTAAAGGAATCCCAATAAATGAAATTTTACTTATCTTTCTATAGATTAAAATAGGTCTCAAAAAATCATTGCTTTTACCATATATTTCCGCTCCAATATTATAACCTATAGATACAAAATAGATATCTCCTTGCTTAAAATGAATACTGCATTTTTTTTTGCTAATTTTTTTCTTTAAATTATTCCACTCATCAAATTTACTCAAACCTATCTCCTATTTTAAACTTTCCATCAAATTCAAAATCAACAACTTTAATAAAACTATCTTTAGTTTGAACAATAGAGTATTCATTTTTTTATTTAAAATATTCCTTACTTGGATATATTTTATTATGTACATGCCCTATGTTAAGATATTTGATCCTGCCTTTATAATAGAATTTGCCTTTATCTCTGTATATTCTTTTATCATAGCATGGCTACCAAAAAATGTATTTTCTTTTATTACACTTCCACCATTTATAGTAGCCCCTGTGCTTATATGAGAATGCTTTTCTATAATGGCATCATGCTCTATTAAAGCTTTAGTATTTATGATACAATTTTGACCAATTTTTGCATTTACATTAACTATAACATTATGCATTATTACCACACCTTCATCCATAGAAGCAAATTTAGAAACATATGCTAGTGGAGATATTATAATTGGTAATTTATATCCAATTGTTTTTAATTTATTAAATAACTTAACTCTTGTAGTATTTGATTTTATTTGTCCCACAGTAATTATTGCATATTTATAAGTTTTAAATAACATCTCCAAATCATCATCACAACCTATGACTTTATAGTTTAGAACTTCCTTATCAAATAATTCTTTCTTATCAATAATGCCAGCAATAGTATATTTATTTTCCAACTCAATGACATCAATAACAGAGCGACAATGACCACCACCACCGACTAAGAGTATTTTATCTTTTATAATACATTCCTTTTATTTAATAATCACACTACTAGGTATATTCACAATCCTTTTCTCTAAATATTTAGAGTTTTCTAAATTATCACATTGGGCATCTTTAAACATATCTAGTCTATTCATTAATCTCCAAATAGGTCTGCTCATTATACTATTTTTATCTGCAAGTTCTAAAAACTCATTTCTTTTTTCTTCACTTTCAAGCAAGATTGCTTGTAGCCAATAATTTGATTTAGAATTTATAGGCTCTTTTATAAATTTAATATTTGCACTATTGTTTAGAAAATCATCATACTTTATAGCCAAATTTCTTTTAGCTTCTATAAAAAAATCTAATTTTTCTAATTGAGCCAAAAGCAAAGCAGCATTCAAATTAGGCATACGATAATTATATCCAATCTCATCATGAATGTATTCCCATTTATTGGGTATTTTAGCAGTAGTAATTAAATGTTTTGCTTTTTTAGCAAGATTTTCATCATCTGTTACTATAACTCCACCTCCACCTGATGTGATAATCTTATTTCCGTTAAATGAAAAAGCTCCTAATACTCCAAAGGTTCCTGTATGTTTATTTTTATAATATGAACCCAAACTTTCCGCACTATCTTCAATTAAAAAAATATGCCACTCATCACATATCTTTTTAATTTCATCAATTTTACAAGAATGCCCAAAGGTGTGCATAGGAACACATGCCTTTATTATTTTATTGCTGACTTTATTAATGCATTGATTATTAATAATTTGACAATTTTTTTCTAAAAAATTAATCAAATGCTTAGGCGATAAACCCATAGTATCCACATCAACATCAACAAATACAGACTTAGCTCCAATATAGCTAATAGCATTACAAGTAGCTACAAAAGTTAAAGCTTGAGTAATTACCTCATCATTTTGTTGGACATTAGCTAATAAAAGGCAAGTATGTAAAGCAGATGTTCCATTGACAGTAGCGATTGCATACTTAGAGCCTACCATTGTAGAAAATTCATCTTCAATCTTATTTACATATTCCCCCACACTTGATACAAAGGTAGAATCTATGCAATCATTTAAGTATTTTTTTTCATTGCCTATAAATCTTGGTTCATGTAAAGGAATGAAATCTTGCTTGTATATTGATTTTATAAAGTCTATTAGGTTTTGAAATTCCATATTATTACATCTTTGAGTCTAGATACTTGCCCGTTTCTTTGTGCTTAAAACTAGGAATTAATTTTAAAAAAATATCTACTATTTCTTTTTTAGAATATATTTGTTTTTTTTGTAGCTCTTTTATATTTAGCTCAAATTCTTGAAGTAAGCCATCATCAAGAAAAGCCTCATTTTTAATAATCCCTATACTATTAAATCTATCCATATCTAATGTTTCATCAGTAGTAAAAAATTCTTCAAAATCTTTTTCACCAGTAGTATCGCTAGAGGTCGATAGGCATGGCCATTTATTTTGTTTTGGGAGTGTTTTAGCCAACTCTCTAGCCTCATCTTCACTAGAACATAAATAAGGCTCATACCCTTTATCTTCTAAATACTTCATAGCAATATCAAAAAAAGATACAAGATGTAAGTCTTCATTTAACTGTGGAAAAAATATATCTCTATTCTCCCCAAACACACAAGACATAAGGCAAAGATGACCCGATTCTTGGGGAGTTATAAAGTATCTCTTTATATCATTTGGGGCAACTATTGCTTGGTTTTTCTCAATTCTTTGATTAAAGCTATGCAATAATGAGCCATCACTAAATGCCACATTAGCAAACCTAGCAGTAGATACATTGATATTTTTAGATTTTTCCATAATAAACATTTCCATAATACTTTTACTAGCCCCCATCATATTTACAGGATTGGTCGCTTTATCAGTAGAAACACAAAAATATTTTTTTGAATTATTTTGAATGCTATGATTCATCGTTTTAGCAGTATTAAAAATATTCACATTAATCATCCTCATCAAAGTAAATACATCTTTCTCACTTCTAACATGCTTTAATGCCGACAAATTTAAAACAAAATCATATTTCCCATCACTTTTAATAAAAGCATCATACTCCAATGAAGCAATATCAAGAGCAAAAGTCTTAAACTCCCCATCAATATACCCAAAAGAATTCCTAATATCTCGCACCAATTCAGCCATATTATTCTCACTAATATCTATAATATGTAACTTCTTAGGGTTCCTCTTAAATATCTCCTTACTAACAGCCGAGCCAATAGAACCAGCCCCACCTAATACCAAAAATGAAGATGAAGAAACAATATCCTTTAACTCATTTTTTTTATCATCAATATCATCTACAAATAATTTATTTTTTCTTCCTATTAGATTTAAAATATCCACTAATCATTCCTTTAACTCAAGCTTAAAATTTTTATATTAAGTATATTATATAATAGTTTCTTTATGATGGAACCCATAAAATGATTTTAAACTGTTTTATAAACTATCAATTCATTGCCAAAATTATCAATTTGCTTAAAATAAGTATCAAATAAAGTTTTGTATGTAGGGTTGATATAGACTATGATACATTTATTAGCATTAAGCATAATTTTTTTTAGAATTGGTTTTAATATAGTTTCATTAAATGGGTTGCAAAAAAATATAATATTTTCATCTTTGGTGAATTTATAATTGATTGCATTATCAAAAATTAATTTATATTCTGTGGTTAGATTATTGTTATTTTTATACTTGTCTAAATTGCTTTTAGAAATATCTATTAATTCTTTTACAAATTCAACACCGATGGTTTTTTTTGCATTATATTTCATAGCCATTATTAGCACTCTGCCCTTTCCTGAGCCAAAGTCAAGGATGGTGCTATTTGATACTTTGTCTTTGTATTTATCAAAGAATTTGTTTAGGATAATGTAATAGCTACCTTGGTATTTTTTCGCATATTGTTTATCTGAAATATCTCCCATATCATCTAATTCCATATGCTCATTTGTGTCTACTTTATGCACAAAATCAAATAAATAATCACCTATTACAAATTTGAAAGTATTTATAATGCCTCTTTTTCTTATTGACATTAATAGCAGTTTTATTTTAATCATTTTTATTTATTAGAAGAGCTTTATACTTTTTCTAATACCAGCTTAACATCCTGCAAAGTGGCATTATCACCATATTCACTAACATCATTTGATGTTAAATAATTAACTTGCTTATTTCCTGCATATATTAAAATAGCATTATCATAGATGGAGTTATCATTTTTAATTTTTATATCTATGTTTCCATCGATTGAGCTTATCTTAATTTTATCCCCATCTTGCAAACCTATTTTAGGATTGACATAAGCATATTCATCATATTTAAAGCTAGAATTTAAGGTGTTTTTAGATTTTGAAGTTAATAAATAATATTCATTTTCTTTCAAATTCAACATAGGGACATTTCTAGTTTCTATAGGCTTAAATGCAATATCTGGTTTTCCTCGAATCATCTTTTTAAAACCATACAAATATTCATCTTCACTTAATAAGCCATCAAGATTAAAAGCATTAAAAAGATATGAAGTTAGCTCATATTCACTTATGGCATTTTCATTTTCTTCTCAAACTTCACAGATATTAATCTCATCATGCCCATAGCTTAACTTAACATCTTTTTTCTGTAAATATGTTTTAGCAGGGATAATTATATCCGCATATTTAGAAGTATCATTTTTTGCCGTCCCCATAAAAATAACAAATGTCTTTTTTAAAGATTTTATTATTTCACCTGTATTAGGTGCAGAAACCACTGGATTTGCCCCTTGGATAAATACAATATCATAATCATCAAATTTCACATCAGGATATGTGCAAGTATTAGTAGCTGTGATATTTATTTTATCCTCAAAAGCATATTTGCTATCACCTAGATACCACACTCCAGTATTTTTGCCATCAAATAATCCTAGCTTATCAAAAACTTTATCCATTTCGTGAAAGATACTCGCCCCTTCTTTGTATTTTTGAGCCCCAACCCCTAGTAATACAGATACTTTTTTTGTTTTTAATAAATTTATCATTTCATTAAATTGCTTAGCTGTGATATTTAAGACATCTAAACTCTTTTCATCTATATCTTTCCCATCTAAAGCATTTTGCATAATTTTAGCTAAAAGATAATCCCCTTTAGGAGGTATCTGCAAATAAACTTCAGACTTTGAAGCTATATTTGTTTTCATAGGGTCAATAGTTATGAATATCTTATCTTCTATTAATCTATAAATATGCTTTGAGGTCTCAGTAAGGTTCCTCCCCCAAACCAACACAACCTCGCTTTGCTCTAATTCTTTAATAGTAGGATTTACAGAAAAATCTCTCCCAAGATTAATCCCCTCAGTTCCTGCATTTTCACAAAGACTCCCTGTAGCAATAGTAGCCTTTATTGTTTCAAAAAATCTTTTAGTAATATTTTGCATTACTCCTAAATTCCCACTGCCTTTATAATATAAAATCTTTTTATTTGGCTCTTTTAGTTTTTGAGCCATTTTTTCAAGTGTCACCAAGAGGTGCATATCCTCAAGCTTCTCTTCTTGATTCATAAAGGCAAATTTTGCACAAAGTTTCCCATTAGTGATTTTATCATAACTCGGTTTGCAAGCACCATCTTTATACTCAACCCTACAAGAATCATAGCAATCCATAGGGCAAGATGTATATTTCACTATCTATCACCCACAGCACACAGAAGAAGCAGAAAACTTTCTTCTATCTTTACCATACATTTTAACCTCGTCTAATGTATGAAACACCTCCCAAGGTATATTTGTAGGGTCCATACTCCAGTATTTATCACTCACCGCATAACAACAACTAGCATTTTTTTGTTCGCTATCTTTTATATTAGCCTTTTCTAAATTCTTATGTATCTCTTCTAATTCTTCATTATTTTCTGTCTGCAAGCCAAAATGATCCACTCCCATTTTTTCATTATCACCAGCCAACGAAATAGCAAAATTAATAGCAGGGTCTGTAAGCTTCCACTTAATATAATTATCTTCTTCTACACTAGGCTCACTAGCAAACATAGCAGTATAAAAATCCTTACTTTCTTTTAGATTTTTAACTTTAGTATGAATATGAAATGTTTTCAATTATTATCCTTTATGATTTTATATCATAAGTATAATATAGCAATCTTTGTGGTATATTAAAGATTAATAAATAATTGTAGTGATTTGTAAATTAGATTATATATTTTTTTTGTCTAGCCCTAATGCTTTTAATATTTCTAAAGAACTCTTTTCATACCTTAATGCCAATTCTTCATTTTTCATAGCCTTATGTAGCTTTCCAATATTACCTAAAGTATAAGCTTCCCCTTTTATATCATTAATTTCTTTTTTTATTTTTAAAGAATCTTCATAATATTTTAATGCTTTTTCATATTGTGATAAGTCTTGATATACAGTTCCAATATTACCTAAAGTATAAGCTTCCCCTTTTATATCATTAATTTCTTTTTTTATTTTTAAAGAATCTTCATAATATTTTAATGCTTTTTCATATTGTGATAAGCCTTGGTACATAAGACCAATATTGCCTAAAATGTTAGCTTGAAAAAATTTATTCTTTATTTTTCTTGCTATTTTAAGTGATTGTTGCAAATAATCTAAAGATACATTAAATTGAGAATACTCATAAGCTAACATAGCGATTTTGTCAAGATAAGAAATATGGCTTCGCTCATTTAATGTATTTTTAACTTTTTTATATTCTTTAATAATTTTTTTTAATTTAGATGTATCATATGTAGAAACATGACTATAACTATTATCCGTAAATAAATAAGCAAAATTATTAAAAGAAAAGAAATCGTAAGCCTTTATCTTAAAGCTTTCATATTGGTTTTTATTTAAGAAAAGTATAATTTTCAATTTCTTATCTGGGATATTATCCCTTTTAAATTGAAACTCATCTCTAATATCTTTATAGTCTTTAATATCAAATAAATCTATAATTATATATTTATTTCTATTTTTAACATACTCTTCATTAGTTATCATTTTATGAAATAAATTATCTTTTATATGCTTAAACTCGACATAATCTACTTTACTCATAAAGTATTTTTTAAAGTTAATATTTAGCTTTTTAGTATCTGAACCTATTAAAATAATTTCTTGAAAATCTTGAAAATCTTGAAAAGATATATATTTTTCTAATCTATTAAACGACATTAAGTCTTTTGGGTCTAAAAACTCTTTAAATTTAGTCATTGCTAATAGAGTTAATATAATCCTCAATGATAGGATTTACTTCATACCAAGGTGAGCCGTTAAAGTATGCGAATATCATATTGTCTTTTATCGATGTTTTAAATTCTTCTTGCTGTTCTTTTTTTGGAATATGCTCTTTTCCTATTCTTTTTAAAAAAGAAATTCTATCAAGAACTCCTATCGCAACATTATTTAATAAGGTTTCAATTGCTTTATCTACATCTAATTCACTAATTTTGTCAAAGCCATTATATCTAGCATTTGATGACGCTTCATATACTAATATTAATAATTGTCTAATATTGCACCCACTGTATCTTATAAGTTTGCCCATTATCTTATCAGTATTAGGTAGTAAATTATGGTATTCTTTATTTATTCTTTTATATACAATATTTTCTAATATTTTTTTATTTTCTTCTATTTCTTTTTTGTCTTGTTTCTCTGCTTCTTTATTTTTTAAGGGAAGCATAGGATTAGATTTAATTCTTGTATTTAGTTTATACATATTATATGGCAAGATAGCATTATTTACAGGTATTGTTATAATTTTTGTAAGTTCTATATTTTCTAAAAGCTCTCTGTGGATTGTAAAAAGCTCATCAGAAATATTTTTTTTCTCTAAATCATCTAATATTAGAAATGTTTTCTTAGAATTATTTTTATTAATAATTTCTCTTATTATGTCATTTATAAACACTAATAGCTCAGCTCTATCTAGCTCAAAAAGTTGCCTAAATTCATTTCTAACTTGCTCACTATCATTCCAATGCTTATTAAGTGATGCTCCTATTTCAAAAGTTTCCAAAAAACCTATATCAAGACCGCCTTTAGCATTTTTAGAAGTGCTAGATTCAGAGTTAGAAACCTTAATTATAGACTTTTCAGCCTTTTTTGTGCTTAAGATTTTAAATTCTTGCAACTGCTTAATATATTTAGATTGAATATCTTCATAAGCCTCACATAGCTTCATACCTACCATTAAAAGCACATCCACTATAGTAATTTTATCTTGGAAATTAAAAATCTCATTCGCCATTAAATGCTTTGTAATAAAGTTATTTTTTATATATTCATTATTATCTTTTAAATAATTTAATGCTGTAGATTTCCCATTACCACTTTGACCTGTGATATAAAAAGTATCATATTCTATTTGTGAATCTTCTATATCTAAGGCTAATTTTTTCATCTGTGATTTAAATAAATTCTCATACACATTACTATCAGCTTCTGATAAATACTTATCATTAACTCTAAAGTTTTGTTTCATCTCAACCATATTAGTCGCTAGTTTCACTTATAAGCCTTGTTTATTTTTATCAATACCCTAAACCTAAAATTCATCAATCCCCATAGCCTCTAATCTCTCTTTCACACTAGGATGAGAATGATACATAGCTGAGTATATCTTATGTGAAGATGGAAATGATAGATTTTCATTTATTAGCTTGATTAATGCTGAGGCTAGTTCTTCT
Organism: Campylobacterota bacterium; assembly: GCA_029255845.1. Classification (GTDB taxonomy): domain Bacteria; phylum Campylobacterota; class Campylobacteria; order Campylobacterales; family JAJVLF01; genus JAJVLF01. The sequence goes on from JAJVLF010000004.1 coordinate 11,480, forward strand.
TTGGAGCCTTTACTTATCCCAAATTTATCTGCTTCAAATTCATTATGCCTACTTGCTAAGCTCATTAATGGAGTGAATATGAAAAATACCATAGGAGATAATAAGATAAACATTGTTATCACAAAATATGCTGAATATGATATGCCTGTTTCTGTAGCTAAAGACTCTGGTATTTGACCTAATAGAAAAAAAGTAGTGAATAATATCACAGACATAGAAGCTATATTTTTTATGATGTCTTTGTTTTTAAAATGCCCTAATTCGTGTCCTAGGACAGATATAAGCTCACCTTTAGTTAGTTTTTCTATTAATGTATCAAATAAAACTACTCTTTTTGTCTTTCCTAATCCTCCAAAATAAGCATTTAATCTTGAGTCTCTTTTGCTAGCATCCACTGAAAACACACCAGAGCTTTTAAAATCAACTGAGCTTAATAAATCATTAATCGATGTCTTTAAGTCCTCATCTTCAAGAGGCTTGAATTTATCAAAAAATGCACCTCTAATAACAGGATAAAATATATTTATTAATATAATAAATGTAAATAAAATAGCAAAACTAATAATCCACCAATACTCGTTTGTGGTGATGAAATAAGCCATAGCATATACTAAAATAGTCCCTATTATTATAAATAGGGCAGTTGATATTATTAAATCTTTTATGAAAGTTGCAATAGTAAGATTTTTCGTAAAGCCGTATTTTCTATCTAAAACAAACTTTGAATATATATCAAAAGGCAAAGATATAATCCCACCTATAATCATAAAAGACATAATAAGTGTCGTATATTTTAAAATCTCATCATCAATGCCCATAATGTTTTGCTCTAAAAAAGATAAACCAAAAAAAAGCCATACATAAAGGAGTAAAAATTCAAGAAAAGAAGAAAGAATGGACATTTTCTCATTTTCTATCGCATATTTTCCTGCTTTTTGATAATCTTCTTCACTTAAAAATAATGCACTTTCATTTAGCTTGCTCTTAATATGAGAGATTTGCAAATAAGATATTGCTACTTTTATCAAAGTATAAGCAAGATAAAAATATAAGATAATTTCTAGCATCATTTACCCTATTAAGTTTTTGATTAATTTTTCCATATCGGCGACTATCTCTTCTATCCCTCTTTCTGCATCTACTACATGGTAAATATTTTTATCACTATAAAATTTAGCTATATCCTCCATAGGCTCTGTGAATACTTTCATTCTATTTTTAAATACTTTTTCATTATCATCTGCACCTCTTGCTCTTCCTAGCACTCTATCCATAGCTGTTTGCTCTGATACTTCCGCTTTAATTACAGAAATAAGATTGATATTATTTTCATTTTCTAAAAACTCATCTAAAGCATCCATTTGCTCAATGCTTCTTGGGTATCCGTCAATAATCACATTATCTTTAGGAGATTTATTTATAGCAGACACTATAGTTCCTACCACGATTTTCAAAGGAACTAAATTTCCTTTAGAAATATATCCATCTATCTCATTACCTAGCTCTGATTTACTAGCTACTTCAGCTCTTAAAAGGTCTCCTGTCGAGTAATGCACTATATCTTCTGAATTATTTTTAGCTATTATCTCAGCATCTGTCGTTTTACCAGAGCCAGGAGCTCCTACTATTAGTATTAATTTTTTCATTTTATTCCTTATTTAAATTCTTGGCATTATACTTATTTAACTTTATTTAACTTTATTCATCATTTTTCATCATTTTTTAAAATGACAGTCGTAGAGTTATCTATATTTAAAAACTTATTGGCCACATTCTTAATATCTTTAATCGTTAATTTATTTATTTCTTCTTCATATTTAATCAAAGAATTTAAATTATCCTCTGCTAAATATGAAGCAAATAAAGAAGCCACTCTCGATGAGCTTTCCAGTATGGATAAAAAATCTAATTTTATATTCATCTTTATTTTTTGAAATTCTTTTTTTTCTATATCTTCACTTTTTATTTTTTCTATTTCTGCTATTAAATGCTTTTTAGCCTTTTTAGCATTTACTCCAGAAGCACAAGAACCAAAGAATAAAAACACACCACTATCATTAAGAGCATAATTACTAGCATAAATACTCGTAAAAAGCTTTTTATCATTCACTAAAGTCTTATGAAGTCTTGATGTTTTCCCATCAGAAAGTATATCTGATAATGCAGATAAAGCAAAATTACTTTTATCCGTTGCTTTAGGTGTGTGATATGCTAGAGCGATATATTCTACTTTACTGCTTTTTTTAATCATTACTTCTTTTTGCCCATTTTGCTTAGGCTCTATCATATGATTTCTTTTGATTTTTGCTTTGTTTTTTATATTTTTAAAATATTTATTAGAAAAATCAAAGACCTTTTTAGCCTCCACATCTCCAGCTACCACCAAAATAGCATTTGATGGCTGATAAAATCTATCATAAAATTCTTTTATATCTGTAATATCCCAATTTTCAATATCTTCTTTAAACCCAATAGGAGTCCAATGATAAGAGCTATAAGAGAATAAATTATTGAATAATTTAAAATACAAATACCCCGTAGGAGAATTATCCGTCCTCCACCTCCTCTCTTCATATACCACTTCTCTCTCAGTTTGAAATTCTTTATCTAATAAAAGCTGATTACTCATAAGCTCAGCAAATAATTCCAATGTTTTTTCTAAATTCTCACTAGAAGAATTTACATAATATTTAGTCCAATCAAAGCTAGTAGAAGCATTATTAACCCCTCCAAATGATTTAACTATCTCATCAAACTCCCCTGCCTTTAAGTTTTTAGTAGATTTAAAATTAAGATGCTCAAGCATATGAGCCAAACCACTTTTCCCCATTACTTCATCTTTGCTACCCACTTTATATACCACTTGAGTAGAAATAACCCCACTATTATTTTTTAACGGAATAACCACAACCTTTAACCCATTATCCAAGATTTTCTCTTGATAATCAGGCAATAAACTAGCCGACATTAAAACTCCTAATGCTAATATTAAAATAAAAAATCTATAAAACATATGTAATCCATTTATGGTGTAGTATATTAAATTATATTAAATAGTGGATTATTTCCAAAGGTTATCTTAAAACATATTGACATTACCTCATATTTTCAATAAAATCTTTCACTACCATCGTTTGAACAAGGATAAAATAATGAAAAAACTTATATTTCTAGTTTCTATTATAATTTTTATATTACCATTAAAGCTACTAACTCATGGAATAAAAGCTCCTAATACAGCAGGATCATTAGTAAAAAAAGCTAATACTTTATTAAATTCTCTTTCCCCTAAGCAAAAAAAAATAATTCAATTTGATTTTAAAAATAACGAACGATACGATTGGCACTACATCCCAACATTTAGAGTAGGGTTGCCCATTAAAGATATGAGCATTAAGCAAAGCATTTTAGCTATGTCATTTTTAAAAGCTGGATTAAGCAATAAAGGCTATCACAAAGCTAGTAATATTATGAAACTAGAGGCGATATTACACGAAATAGAAATGAAAAAATGGCTAGATTTAAATAGAGACCCTAAGCTGTATTATTTCTCATTTTTTGGCAAGCCATCTGTAAATGGCACTTGGGGCTGGAGAGTAGAAGGACATCATATATCTCTTAATATTACAATTGTAGATGGTGATTTATTCTCCATCACACCTAGATTTTTAGGAACTAATCCCGCCAAAGTTAAAGAAGGAAAGCTAAAAGGATTGTATTTATTAAAACAAGAAGAAGTTTTAGCTAGAGAGCTAATAAACTCTTTTAGTAAGTCCCAAAAGAAAAAAACAATATTTCAAAAAGAGCCATTTATAGACATAGTAACCGTTGCTGAGAAAAAAGTATCACCACTAGAACCCGTTGGCATACCCATTGCAAACTTAAAGACCTCACAAAAAAAATTATTCATTAATTTACTAAAAGAATATATTTCTACTTTCCCACCAGAAATAGCAAATCAGCATATGAAAGCTATATCAAGCACCAATTGGGAAAAATCTTATTTTGGCTGGGCTGGAAGCATACTAGACAATAATCCTCACTATTACAGAATCCAAACCCCAACTTTTCTTATAGAATATGATAATGTGCAAGATGGAAGCAATCACATACATACAATATGGCGAGATTTTGATGGTGATTTTGGTCGTGATTTATTAAAAGAGCATTATCATTTGAAGCATAAAAATAAACAATAATAGTATTAAGGGAACGGTGTATCTTAAATGTCTAGTCCTTGAATAAAAAAGTATTTTAAGAAATCTT
>JAJVLF010000040.1 GCA_029255845.1 Campylobacterota bacterium
TATCAAGAAACTCATTGAGCAAAATGGAGAAAAAATTGAACAAAATGGCAAAAAGATTGAACAAAATGGCAAAAAGATTGAACAAAACTCAGCAGATATAAAAACTATGCAATCACAAGTAAGTTTTATACAAACCCTACTAAGTATTGTTTTAGCTGGAGTCATAGCATCCCCATTTTTTGTAATCTACCTACAAAGAAGCGATGATAAATACACAGAAAAAGAAACAAGAAAAAATAGTGAAGCAATAAAAAACCTTTTGACAGCATTAAAAGAGTTATCAGAAGATGACCCTAAAATACAAAGGTCACTTAGAGTTGCTGGAATTTCTTAAGGGAACCCCCATTGCCATTAAGTTAAGCGATAAATCGCCTATCTTAATGACGACTACAGAAAACGGAGGACAGATTGCGGAGTAAAGTATTAAGGTGCCTAAAGCCTTTTTCCTGTAATCCATTTTCTGTAATCCGTAATCTGCCATTAAGTCTTAACTTAATGGCAACGGAGGCTCCCTTAATACTCAAGCACATCACTCACATTATCATAATCATGCTTTTTAAACCCTATAGTCTCAGAAGATATAGCATATACCGCCATTCTATCGGCTAATTCATTTCCCTCAATGCCAGAGTGAGCTTTTACATGCTTTAGCTCAATATTATCTTTTAGTTTGTCGTATAGATTATGTGCTTTTTGGATTATTTCTAGGTTTTTTATTTCGCCTCCTTTTTTAGTCCATCCTTTTTTCTTCCACCCGTAAGCCCATACACTTATGCAATCTATGGCATATTTGGAGTCTGCAAATATTTGGACATTTTCATTTATGTATTCATTTGCTATTTCTAAAGCTCTAAATAATGAATTTAATTCTGCTGTGTTATTCGTGCCATTTGCATTAAACCTACCATAAACCAAAGTAGGCTTTTTATCCCCATAATATACAGCCAACCCACTACCTGACTTTCCAGGGTTTCCCTGACATGCTCCATCGCAATATATTTTAAAATCTTTCTTTACCAATTAAGCTCCTTTAAGGTATAATTATATTTTTCGTTTCCACAGCCCTTATCTATGAACCCAAAACCCACTATACTCTTTAATAGAACTATGACTATCTTCACTATTTAAAAGAGTATATCCTTGGACATTATCATAAATATATAAATGCTTAGTATCTTTAAACATACTCACATCATTAATACTATCACTACTTCCTAATAATAAATACCATCCATTACTTAGAGTATTATATTGATTATTTTTGTCTTAATATATTTATTATACTCATTCAATTTTAAATTTTATATATAACTCATACTAAAAATGATTTTTTACTTAATTTGAGAAATAGATGTTTTCTTCAATGCCATTAAGCTAAGCGATAAATCGCTCATCTTAATGACGATTACAGAGAACGGATCACAGAATGCGGAGTAAAGAATATTAGGACACCTAAATACTCTTTTTCTGTAATCTGTTCTCCGTATTCCGTATTCCGTATTCCGTATTCCGTATTCTGCCATTAAGTCTTAACTTAATGGCAATAGAGGTTCCCTTAATTTAAAAAATAGGTTTAAGCAACAACTCACTACCTATTAGCTAATTTTTACATTGTAGTCTCTTGGTATTAGGAGTTTTATTACTTATAGGTTGCTTTTGTTATAGAAATATAAAGAAAAATCGATTTATATTGTATAATATGGAACAATATAGCTAAGCAAAGGTTGTTAAATTAAACAATGGAACCACTTCTCACCGTAAAGTCAAAACATTTAGTCACAAAAGTTCAGTCTTTGGGACCCAAAAAATTATCTGTGGTAGATAATTCTGGGGTTGTTAGAATATTCAATAAAGTTCAAGCACAAGATGAAAGTTGGCAATTAGAAAATCATTCAAGTATAAGAATACCTGTAATAAATGATACAAGCACCTCTACATCTATAAGCACCTCTCGTGATGGCACTTTATTGGCTGCACATGATCAATCTTCAAAGTCTATAAAAGTTTTCAATATAATCCAAAAAAAAATGATTTTTAAAATTGAATGGCATCAAGGAGGAGTAGAACATGTGTTGTTTGATGATGAAAATAAATATCTTGCAACTGGCGGGAATGATGGCAAGGTTTGTATATGGTCTTGCATTACTGGAAAACTTTTATATACTCTTCCTCATCATACTGATTTTATTTCTAGTTTAGAATTTTCTTCTGCCAATAAAAAATTTGCTAGCGGTAGTTATGATACAGTTGTGCATATCTTTGATTTAAGAAAAATGGAAACAATAGCTACTCTAAAATCAAAGCATAAAGTAGCTATTGTATCTATATCGTTTTTTGCTGTATCATCTGTATTAACTATAGATAAATCAGGGAATATATTAGCATGGAATTATAAAACATCATCTGTTTTATATATCTTACCTAAAACAAAAAGTGAGCCTATTTATTCTACCGTCATAGAAGATAGCTATTTAATTGTGGCCTGTAAAGATTCTTATGTGTATTTGTATAGTCTAAAAGATAGAAAATTACTTAATATGAGATATATATATTCAAAAGAAAGAATAGGGTCTGCTTCTTTTGATTCAAAGAACTTACTTTTATTCGTTTCTACACTTAATAGCTCTATTCATTGTTATGACTTATTGTATGGCAAAGATGATATAAAGACTTATATTAGATCTGCTGATTATTTAGCTGCATATTCTCTTTTAGTAAAGAATCCTCTCCTAGAAGATTTGGAACCTCATGTGAAAGTTTTATCTGAAAGATGGGATGATGCTGTAAAAGATGCTATAGGTTATTTGGAACAAGAAGAAAAAGATCGTGCAAAAAGATCTTTAGCTCCATTTATGGACATTCCTTCTAAGGCAGAACTAGCTCAGGGAATTTTATCAGAATATAAAGACTTTACACAATTTAGAGATGCTGTAGATAAAAGTAATTTCCAATTAGCAAATACATTATTAATTAAACATCCTTTATATAAACAAAGCGATTATTATGGGCGAATACAAGATGAATGGGACAAATGTGTCGCAAAAGTTACTTTGGCACTAGAAAGCAATATAAAAGACATAGATAAAGACATAGATAAAATATTTAAAAATTTTAGAGGCATTAGTGAAAAACTAGTCTTTATCAGAGAAGTAAGCTCTAAAAAGATAGCTTTGTCATTGTTTAATAAATATTTTGATCAAGAAAATTATAAAGAATGCTTTAATATAGTAAAAAATAATGAATTTTTAAAAGAAATAGAAGCATATAGAAACTTATTAATAAAAGAAGATGCTCTTTATAAACAATTAAAAAATTCCCTTGATAGAGAATTATACTTGAAATGTAAAGAATATGCTCTACAATTACTGGCGTTTCCTAAGCATCAAAGAGAAGCTGGAGATATTTTAAATAATATCGATAAAATAGATAATCTCATTAATTTTTATACCAATAAAGATTATCGCTCAATGCTAAGCCTAATCGAAAAATATCCTTTTTTAGGAGGCATAATTCAAGTTTCTTATTTTCATGACGAATTTGAAGCCGCTATGGAGACTGCTGAAACACATGCAGCTAAAGGCAATATAGCCAACATACTCAAGGTATTTGAGCCATACATACAAGTTAAACAGTTGCACGAAAGAATGGGTAAAATTATATCGTCTACATATATACAGCAAATGCACTTTTTAATTAAAAAATTTCCAGATAAAACATCAGTTATAGTAAATGGATTAAATAACTATGTAGATATTTTCGGTATAGATGATGCTGTATTGGGCTATGTAGCATTTATAAAAGAGCATCTAGGATTAGATTTATTACAAGGGGAAGAGGACACAACAACAAGTAAGGCTAATTATGAAAGATGGGTTAAGACTAATCTACCAGCAAGAATTTTTTAAAAATAAAAATGGCTAAAAATATAATAATCTGCTATGATGGCACAAGTAATGAATACTCTAAAAACAACACAAATATAGTAAAAACCTTTGAATCTATAATAAAAGATAAAACACAATATGCCTTTTATGACCCAGGAGTAGGGACTTTTAATCCTTTAAATATTGATTTAGGACTTAATGTAGGAAATGTTTTAGGTAAAGCATTTGGGGTAGGTTTGGTTAAAAATATAGAAGATGGTTATGAGTATCTTATGAATAATTTTGAAAAAAATGATAAGGTTTTTATTTTTGGCTTTAGTAGAGGGGCTTTTACGGCAAGGAGTTTGGCTGGGATGATACATCATTTTGGAGTGCTAGGGAAAGGCTCTAAAAATCTTATTCCTTATGTCAGTAAAATGTCCAATCAAAGAAAGCTAGATTTAGCTAAAAACTTCAAAAAAACATTTTGTAAAGAATGCAAACCTCATTTCATAGGAATATATGATAGTGTATCAAGCTTAGGATATTTTAATGGCAAAAAATTTTTCGATGAAACTTTAAACCCAGATGTCCAAAATGCCTATCATGCTATATCCATAGATGAGCAAAGAGCAAAATTTAAAGTAAGCCTATGGGATGAAAGCAAAAAACAAAAACACCAAAACATAGAGCAAGTATGGTTTAGCGGAGTCCATAGCGACATAGGAGGCTCATATAAAGAATGTGGTTTATCTGATATAGCCTTTATATGGATGATGGATAGTGCAATAAAGTGTGGGCTAAAAGCAAAAGAAGATTATAAAAAAGACATAAATCAAAACTACAAAGATAAAATCCATAATTCAAGAAAATCATTTTGGAAACTATGGAGCAAAACCCAAAGAGAAATACCAAAAAATGCTCTTATTCATAACAGTGTCCTAGATAGAAAAAATGCTATTAAAAGCTATAATCCCAATAATGTGAAAGATTATCATTTTGATAATTTGGTTTTTAGCGAAAGTTATTTAAAAAAGGACTAGGAGGAGGTAGTTTTATTAAATAGAAAATAATCTATCTAATTCAGATGCGAGACTGTATAGCTCATTAAAATCATATTTTTTACCAAGTTTTGGTTCCCAATATCTACCATGTGCCAACCAATGTCTTAATTTAAAACTTGATTTAATATGAGAAAATATTTTACCTTGATAGTATTCTTTATAGGTATCGCATAATTTATCTATAGATATTTTATATGCCTTATCATAATCTTTATCAATAGTTTTTAACTTTTTTGAAAGTTCATCCTTTAATCTATTTCTTACTCTGTATTCATAGTTAATCCTAATAAAGCTTTCAATTGAAGATAAAATCATAAATACACAGCCAATTTCCAACTCCTTTAATCTATCTTTTTTTTCTTGATTCAGTTCAGATGTATTATAGGAAGCAAACTTTTTAAAGCTTCCAGCATTTAAATAATAGTATCTTAGAGATTGTTCTAAATCTTTCTTATATTCCACAATATCATTAATTTCCAAATGTTCTTTTGATAGAGAAACTCTTTTAGCCATTGATAACTTCCATTAATGCATCAAAAAAAGTTTCTCTATCTAAATCCATATAGTACACATTAGGTGGTGGAGTCACAATTTTCCATATTTTATTTGCTTCTTTGTTCTCATTAGTTATTTTGTTTTGTTTTTGTTGCCATTCCTTTTTGTCTTGTTCTGTTGATAAAATGGATGTTTTTACTTTAAACAAATTATTATTTTCAGGGACTAATACAAATTTAACTACTCCATTTATACCCTCCATGTCAATCCTTCCACAAGTTCCAATTAAATTAGTACCTATTGGTGTAAAGGTAATATAACTATTTTTTATATGCAAAATTCTTTTTTTAACTTCATAAGTTCCTATATAATCTTCATTTATAATAGAATTTTCATTTTTTATATTCATCTTACTTTTATAAGGTTCTAGAAAAGTATCCATCTGACTATAAAATTCATCTATTTTTTTAATAAAGAAATTTTTATTGATATTCCAATCAATTTTTATTACTTCTGTATCTTTTTCTTGTAGAAATTCTTCAAATTTACTTGTACTCATTTTTTCTCCTATTTACCATTTTTATAATAACGATTTATTCATTAAAATTATAACATACTGCCATAAAAGATAACGAAGAATGGCAGACAAATTGCAAAGTAAAGCCGTTAAGGTATTTAAAGCTTTTTTATGTATCCCGTAATCTACCATTAAGTCTTAGTTTAATAGCACTTAAAAGAAGCTCTAAAATAGTTAATTATTAAAAAGAAAATCAAATAATGAAAACCCATTTTACAAACCTACTGTCCGTCTTAAATGGCATAAAAAATGCTGTGATTACCTAAGTGAATAATGTTTTGCCAATAAAAAACTAAAGGAACTCTAAATGCATAAAAACACCAAAATTAAAATATTTATTTACTTCTTATTGCTACCTTCTTTAGGCTACTCTTATAATATATCTTTAAAAAAAGGATGGAATTTAATGGGTTTTAATGAGGAGATTAATGCTTCAAAATTATTATCATCTAATGCTCATATATCTTCTTTGTGGGCTTATGATAGAGATACTTTGTCTTGGGTGTATATTAATAAATCTTCAAAGAAAAACAATAAAGAGCTTGTCAAGTCTTCTGCTAATGAGGGTATGTGGATAACTGTGGATGCTGATGTGATTATTAATGTGGAGGGCAGTTTTATTTCTAATCAAAAAAATACTAATAAGAGAAATTATGTAAAACGAAATATGACTGTGCATAATCGCTCTTACTCTGGAGTTAGGGGTAGATAATACAAAATGACTGCAACTATTAAAATTTATTTAATTATTCTCTTTGGTTTTTTTATCTGTCCATCAATTATTTTAGGATCTCCTACCAAACAAGAAGTTGCTAGTATGAAAAAAATTGTTGGGTATTTTCCTAATTGGGGTGTTTATGAGGCTCATAGGAAGTATTATGTTAAAAATATTCCTTGGGATAAATTAACTCATATTCAAATTGCTTTTGCTAGGGTAGAAAAAGATACCTTTAAGATAAGAACTCCCGATGCTTGGGCTGATTTAGATAATCCTTATGGGGAAAGCTGGAATAGTTCTTTTAAAGGAAATTATGGTCAGTTTAGAAAACTAAAAGTAGCTTATCCTAATGTGAGTGTGCTTATATCCATTGGTGGATGGACATTAAGTGGGCAGTTTGCGGATGCTTCTAGTGGCGATGTGAAAGCTAGATTATTTGCTAATGAGGCTGTTAAATTTATGAAAGAGCATGATTTTGATGGGATTGATATTGATTGGGAATTTCCTACGAAGGTTAGATTGGCTGATAAAATTGATAATGTCAATGATGAGGGAACTCCTGATGAGACTAGTGCTAGTAAGCAAAATTTTACTAGATTAATGAAAGAGATGCGAAATAAGCTTGATGAGCAAGGCTTGAGCGATAATAGGTATTATCAATTAAGTGCAGCGGTTGGGTCATCTCCTAGCCATATCAATGATGGAACAGAGCCTAGTAAATATATCCAATATTTGGATTTTTTAAATCTTATGTCTTATGATATGCATGGTGCTTGGGATGGGACTACCAATCATCAATCTCCTTTATTTGTTAATCCTAATTTACCTCAAGATGATGTGTCGATAGATAATGCTTTAAAATTACTCACATCTAAAGGTGTTGCTAAAAATAAAATAATTATTGGGACTCCGTTTTATAGTAGAGGATGGAAAGGTGTGGATTGTAGCGGTATAAAAGTGCTTAAAAATAAAGATGGCACCTCTTTGGATGGTCTTAATTGTAAAGCCACAGGTGGAGCTAATGGATTATGGGATGGAGGGCGACCTGCTGGAGTTAATTCATGGTTTGATATAGTTAAGAGTATGAGAGGGAAGAATGGATTTAAGGAATATAGAGATAATTATGCTAAAGTTCCTTATCTTTATAATAAAGCAAAAAAAGAATTTTATACTTATGAGGATGAAATATCTCTAAAGGCAAAAGTTGATTATGTGAAAAATAATGGATATGGGGGTATTATTATCTGGGAGTTATCCGCTGATACTAGAGTAGACTTAGGGGAATCTCTAAATACTAGCTTATTACATATAATTTATAATGGATTTTATGGCAATAAGGATTTAAAATCTTTAGTGGGCGAAGCTCCTAAGAAAATTAATGAATCTCAAAATCAAGATACTATGATAGAAAAAGATTTAGTTAGCTCATCTAGGGCGACAAATAAATCCACAGGCTCTGCAAATGTAGGAGGGGATTTAAAACCTTTTGACCCAAATCATGGACCATCTGGAAATAAGCATTACAACAAAGGAGAAAAAATACTCTATAATGATGGTGTTTGCACAGCAAAATGGTGGGTGAATAAGTCTCCCTCAGTTGATATAGCCCCTTGGGATTGTGATTATAGTGTATATATTCCTCCATCAACTGAGCTAAGTGAGTCGCAAAAAACTGGTGTCAAAGACTCTGCTAAAAATATTGGAGATGCATTATCTAATAATAATGAAGTTCCAAAACTAGATAAACCTACATTAAATGTAGCAAAAGAGTCTGTTTCTAAATCTAAAAAATCAAATTCTACTAATGCAGATACCGACATAAAGCCACTAAAACCCTCAGAGCTAAAAAGATTAGCAGAGGAAGCTAATAAATGTCATATCAATAAAGTATATCTAAATGGGGATTTATGTAAATTTAATGGAAAATGGTATAAATTTGCTTGGTGGACTAGCTTTAATGGCTCTATTGGGGCTTCTATGAGAGAAGTTAGCTTAAGTGATTCAGAAATACCTACCGTTAAAGTGATAAATGCAGGAGGGCTTTTAGATTGGTCTTCTAGTAAAACTTATGCTACAAAAGGCATTAGGGTAATTTATAATAATAATGTATTTGAAAATAAATGGTGGACTAAAGGGGATATACCTAAACTATATGTCAGTAGCACACCATGGAAGCATTTAGGGATAGCTGATAGATCTAGCGATGCGACCTTAAAAGGAGTAAAACCACCTAGTGCAGAGGATGTTAAAAATACCATTACTTCCCCAAAAAAACCAATTGTCGTAGCAGATGACAAAAAAGGCACGACAGCCACATTTGACCCAGAAGATAATGATACCGTGCATACAGAAATGAACCCTCAAAAACCAGCAGTAAAAAAAACAGCTCCCACGAAAAGGTTTTTTATGCCATTTGTTGATACTACTATGTGGCCACCATATAAAGTATCTGATGGTTTAGCTAATGGGATTAAAAATTTTGCATTATCATTTGTAAATTCATCGGGAGGGAATTGTAGCCCTACTTGGGGAAATTATGCTAGTTATAATATTGAAAACACGACTTTAAATATCCCTGCTCAAATAGACGAAGTAGCTAAAGCTGGGGGAAGCATAATGATATCTTTTGGTGGAGCCATAGCTCACGGCGATGAGCTAGCTAATGTATGCAAATCTATCGATGAATTAGCTAAAGCCTATCAAGAGGTTATAGATAAAACGGGTGTTAAAATGATTGATTTTGATATAGAGGGAGCAAATTCATATAATAAAATCAATGTAAAAAGAAGAATGAAAGCTCTTAAGAAAATACAAGATAATAATCTTGATATAGAAATATCTTTTACTTTAGCAACAATGCCAACAGGCTTATTAGCTCCATCTGGCTTGATGGTAGTAAAAACAGCCATCTCTGAGGACATTAAATTTAGTATGATTAATTTAATGCTTATGGATTATGGGACATCTTACCCATCTAATGTCGCAGGTGAATATAAAATGGCAGCATACTCTATTCAGGCATTACAATCTGTAAATGCTCAATTAAAAATAGTTTTAGCAGGAAAAGAGTCTAGCTACCCAAAAGATAATAATGGAGAATACTATAATAAACTAGGTGCAATCCCTATGATAGGACGAAATGACACACTTAATGAATATTTTTATAAAAGCGATATTCAAAAATTAAGAGAATTTTGTGATCAGGTAGGAGTAAGAATGACATCTATGTGGTCTGTAAATAGAGATAGACCAATTAGTAGTAAAGAAAGTGCAACTTCTTTATTATTTAAAAGCACAAAATTACCTAAAGGCTCAGGAAGAGGAGATTATGGGAATAGTAATAGTTATGAGTTTTCTAAATTATTGCAAAGAAAGTAATTTTAAAAACTATGAAAATAAAATTAGATAAATCATGGGAGAATGAATTATCAAGTGAATTTGATAAAAATTATATGCTTGAATTAAAATCATTTTTAATTAATGAGCAAAAACAATACATAACATACCCTAAAAATAGAGATATATTTAATGCCTTTTCATTAACTCCTTTTGATAATCTAAAAGTAGTTATTTTAGGTCAAGACCCATATCATGGAGAAAATCAAGCACATGGTTTATCCTTTTCAGTTAATAAAGGAGTAGCTATTCCTCCTTCTTTAGCTAATATATTTAAAGAATTAAATAATGATTTAGGTTTTATCATTAGCTCAAATGGAGATTTAAGCAAGTGGGCTAAACAAGGAGTTTTATTATTAAATGTTGTTTTAACTGTCCGTAAAAATGAAGCTAATTCTCATGCTGGATATGGATGGGAGATATTTACTGATGAAGTTATTAAAATAATTAATAATAAAAAAGAAAATATAGTATTCATTTTATGGGGAGCTTATGCACAAAAAAAAGCTAAATTTATAGATAATAAAAGACATTTTATTGTAAAATCCCCTCATCCATCGCCATTATCATCTTATAGAGGTTTTTTTAATTCTAAGCCTTTTTCAAGGACAAATTCTTTTTTAAAGTCTAAAAATATTGATGTTATTGATTGGGAACTTTTATAATCTACAATTTTAAGGAAGTAGCAATATCTTATAAATGGAAGTAGCATAAAGATAAAATTAATAATACTTATTGTATTATAGGGGTTTTATAATATATATTATGGAAGTAGCAAAAATATAAAAAGGAAGTAATATGGAAAAAATAAGCATTCCTGACCCACTTTGGGGAAGTAATTTAGCAAATATAATTTTAGATTTAGAAAAGCTTAGAACTAAGCAATTAGGTGGAGATGTCCCTGTTCATATTTTTTTGCAATTAAAAGATATTTTTCATATGTTAGAGACATTGGGTTCTGCTAGGATTGAGGGAAATAACACAACACTTTCTGAGTATGTGGAAAGAATAATTGAAAAAAATACTGAAAATGAAAGCAATAATGAAATTAAAAACTTAGAAAAAGCTATTTTTTTCATAGAAGATAACACAAATGAAGCAACAATTTTCGATCGTGCTTTTGTTTCGGAAATTCATAAAATTATTACAAAAGATTTAACACCTCCTCCTAAAGGAGAAGGCTCTAAAAATCCTGGGGAACTAAGAGCTTACGATGTAAATATACAAAGCTCTAAGCATATCCCACCTAAGCATTTATTATTACAGGATTATTTTGAAAGCTTTATTGATTTTATTAATATTAAACATAAAGAGCAATATCAACTTTTGATGGTAGCTATAGCTCATCATAGATTTGAGTTTATACATCCTTTTGACAATGGAAATGGTCGTATGGGACGACTTCTTAATTATGCTTTTCTTATTAAGCTTGGATTTCAGGTAAAAAATGGAAGGATAATAAACCCTTCATCTGTTTTTTATACTGATAGAGATAAATATTATGATATGCTAGGACAAGCTGACTCCTTACATGATAAGGATATTTTAAAATGGTGTGAGTATTTTTTATTAGGTTTAAAAAATGAAATAGAAAAAATAGACTCTTTGCTAAATAAAGAATATGTTACAAAGCAGGTTCTTTTGCCTACCTTAAAAATAGCACTTGCTGATGAGTATATCACTAATCAAGAGTTTGAAATTTTGGAATATTTAATAAAAAAAGACACTATGTCTATGAAGTCTGAAGAATTAAGTTTTTTAGATATAAAAAACTCTAAAAAAAAATCAATACTTATGAATAAATTGAAAGATAAAAATATCATCGCCCCAATAACTGATAACGGAAGAATTTATACAGTTAATTTTATAAATAACTACCTTTTAAGGTGCATTGTGCGAGTTTTAAAAGAAAGGGGTTTTGTTTCTGATTTCTTAAACCATAGGGAACCTCTATTAATTCAAATAATTTAGATAATGTTAGATTTTAGTCTTAGAGTGATTTTTATAAAATACGGTGTAGCCGTAGCTACATCTATTTTATAAAAATTGCTATAAGGCTAAAATATAATATTAGCTATTTATTTTGAATTAATAGAGGTTCCCCATAATTAGAAAAACCTCTATTAAGAAAAATTATATATAATAAAACCTAAGGGAACCTCTAAAAATACAAAATAAATAGATAATATCATATTTTCACTTTATAATAATTTAAAAATATTAGATGTAGCTACGGCTACACCGTAATATTTTAAAATCACCATAAAGCAAAAATATGGCACTATCTAAATTATTTGTATTTTTAGAGGTTCCCCTAATAACAAACTAAGGTAATCTTTATAATGAAGCATAATTGGGATAAACTACTTTCATCAAAGAGATTTAAATTTGATAATGATACCAATAAACTTATAATTATAAAAAGTAAAAATCTAAATAATTTTAGGAGTGCTTTTAGTCAGGATTATGATAGGATTATTTTTTCTAATTCTTTTAGGAGATTATCGAGAAAGACTCAGGTTCATCCATTGTCTCAAAATGATCATGTTCATAATAGACTCACTCATAGCTTAGAAGTGGCTAGTGTGGGGAGGAGTTTGGGGCTTGGGGCTGGGGAGTTTATTAAGGAAACTATTGATGAAAATATTAATCCTTCAGATGTATCTTACATCGTACAAACGGCTTGTTTGGCTCATGATATAGGTAATCCTCCTTTTGGTCATGCTGGTGAGGATAGTATTAAGAGATGGTTTAAAAATGGAGATAATTCTAAATATTTAATGTCTTTAAGTGAAAGTGAGAGATTGGATTTTGAGCATTTTGATGGTAATGCTCAGAGTTTTAGGATTGTTTGTGAGATAGAAAATAATCTTTATAAGGGCGGTATGTGTTTGACTTTCGCTACTTTAGGGGCTTTAGTTAAATACCCTAGAAGCTCACAAGAGACGGAAAAATTTAGTTTTTTCCAAAGTGAGCAATCTACATTTAATACCTTATTTGATGAGCTTGGATTAATTAAAAATAATGAAATAATAAGACATCCATTATCTTATCTTATGGAAGTAGCGGATGATATTTGCTATTCATTGCTAGATATTAAGGATGCTATTGAGCTTAAAATCATAAAATTAGAAGATGTTTTAGGGATATTTGAATTATTCAAATTAGAAAAATATAAAAAGATATTAGCTTTAGATATAAGCGATAATAAAAAAGCCTCGATGTTGTCTGCTTTTTGCATTAATGCCCTTACCTCTCATGCTATGGATATATTTAAGCTAAATATTGATAATCTAGCACAAAGTAATCAAAAGCATTTAATAGAGCTTTTTACTAATGAAGATTTCAAAAAAGGCATAAAAGAAGCCAAAAAATTTGGATATGAGAGGATTTTCAAAACACCTGATAAAAAACTGCTAGAAATAGAAGCTGATAAACATATATCACTTTTACTAGATACATATATCCAAGCTACATATAATGAGCATATAAATAATATAAATGAAAAGCAAGAAAAATTACTAAAATCAATGCTTGAAGATAGACCAAATAAGAGCTTTACTCTTTATCAGAAATACCAAAGGGTGGTGGATTATATCTCAGGTATGACTGATAATTATGTTTTGCTTAGTGTGGGAAAGATAAAAAAATCTCTCAATTAAGAGAACCTCTATAAATTCTTATTGAAAGAAACCCAAAAACATTGTATAATACGGCTTAAATTTTAATCAAGGCTAACAAATGGCAAGAACGAACCCCCTTAACAAAATACGAAATATAGGTATTGCAGCACATATTGATGCTGGTAAGACAACTACTACAGAAAGAATACTTTACTATACAGGAAAATCACATAAAATCGGTGAGGTGCATGATGGTGCGGCTACTATGGATTGGATGGAGCAAGAGCAAGAAAGAGGTATTACTATTACTTCGGCGGCTACTACTTGTCATTGGAATGATGAGCAGATAAATATTATCGACACTCCAGGACATGTTGATTTTACTATTGAAGTTGAGAGAAGTATGAGAGTTCTTGATGGGGCTGTTGCTGTTTTTTGCTCTGTTGGTGGAGTTCAGCCTCAGAGTGAGACTGTTTGGAGACAGGCTAATAAATATGGTGTTCCTCGAGTTATTTTTGTTAATAAAATGGATAGAACGGGAGCAGATTTTTATAATGTGGAATCTCAAGTTGCTGAGAAATTAAAGGCAAATCCAGTTCCAATTCAAATACCAATAGGTGCAGAGGCGGAGTTTGCAGGTATTATTGATTTAGTAGAAATGAAAGCATATATTTGGGAAAATGAAGATTTAGGTGCTAAATTTAATGTAGGCGATATTCCAGCTGAATATAAAGAAAAAGCGCAAGAATATAGAGAAAATATGATTGAAAAAGTTTCAGAATGTGATGAAACTTTAATGGAAAAATACTTAGAAGACCCTGATAGTATTACGAATGCGGAAATTAAAGCAGGAATTAAAAAAGCTTGTATTGCAATGGAAATGATTCCTATGACTTGTGGGTCGGCTTTTAAAAATAAAGGTGTTCAGACTTTATTAGATGCTGTAGTTGATTATCTTCCAAATCCTACTGAAGTTGCGACTATCAAAGGCGAGAATATGGATGGAGAGCCAATTGAAGTTACATCATCAGATGAGGGTAGTTTTGCTGCTCTTGCATTTAAGGTAATGACTGATCCTCATGTTGGTCAGCTTACTTTTGTGAGAGTTTATAGAGGGTCATTATCAAGTGGTTCTTATACATATAATACTACTAAAGATAAAAAAGAGAGAGTTGGAAGAATTTTATTAATGCATTCTAACAATAGAGAAGATGTGAAAGAATTACATGCTGGTGAAATTGGAGCGGTTGTTGGACTTAAAAGCACTCTTACAGGTGATACGATTTGTGGAGATGATAAAGTAATCTTAGAAAGAATGGAATTTCCAGATCCTGTTATCTCGGTAGCTGTTGAGCCTAAGACTAAAGTTGATCAAGAAAAAATGGGTGTTGCGTTAAGCAAACTTGCAGAAGAAGACCCATCTTTTAGAGTAAGCTCTGATGAAGAAAGTGGTCAAACAATCATCGCTGGTATGGGTGAATTGCATTTAGATATTATCGTAGATAGAATGAAAAGAGAGTTTAAAGTAGAAGCAGAAGTAGGAGCTCCTCAAGTTGCATATAGAGAAACAGCTAAAATATCAATGCTAGAAGAATGTAAATATGCTAAACAAAGTGGTGGTAGAGGGCAATATGGTCATGTGAAACTTGAGCTTATTCCTAATGAGCCTGGAGAAGGTTATGAGTTTATCGATGAAATTAAAGGTGGTTCAATTCCAAAAGAATATGTTCCTGCAGTAAATAAAGGTATCCAAGAAGCTATGCAAAATGGTATCTTAGCTGGTTATCCAGTAGTTGATATTAAGATTAGATTATATGATGGAAGCTATCATGATGTGGATTCTAATGAGATGGCATTTAAAATAGCTGGTTCTATGGCATTTAAAGCTGCTATGAAAAAAGCAAATCCTATAATCTTAGAGCCTATAATGAAAGTAGAAGTAGAAGTTCCTGAAGAATATATGGGAGATGTAGTTGGAGATATAAGCAAAAGAAGAGGTCAAATAGCTTCTATGGATGATAGAGCTGGGATTAAATTTATTGATTCAAAAGTGCCATTGGCTTCTATGTTTGGTTATTCTACTGATTTACGAAGCTTCTCTCAAGGAAGAGGAACTTACTCTATGGTTTTTGATCATTATGGTGAAGTTCCTGCTTCTGTGGCTGATGAAATTCAAGGTAAAAAATAACTCCTTTTAAATAAGAGATTTATTCTCTTATTTAATTTCCTACAAATTAAAACTCATTAGTCTATAGATTATGCAACAAATAACAAATATGGACAATTCAATAACCTTTAAAGGTGTAATATTTCTCTTTTTAGCATTCACTCTTTGGGGAATGTTTCCTATTTATTTTACTTGGGTTGGAAATATCAATGCTTTTGAGGTATTGGCTCATAGAATTGTATGGTCTTCTTTTATTTTGATTATTGTTTTATATTGGAGAAAGGATATAAAAGCCTTGATGGGGCATATGAAAAATAAAAAGATGTTAAAGCAATTATTTTTAGCTTCTATTTTAATCTCTTTAAATTGGTTAATCTTTATTTATGCTGTTAGTAAAGGCAGAATATTAGAGACATCTCTTGGATATTATACCACTCCTTTACTCACCATAGCTATTGGTGTAGTTTTCTTTAATGAAAGATTAAACACAAATAAACTATTTGCTTTATTTTTTGCATTTAGTTCAGTTGCTTATCAATGGGCGAGTTTGGAAAGTTTTCCTTTTGTCGTTATTGGGCTTTCTATTTCTTTTTCTTTGTATTCGGTTGTTAAAAAAAATATAAAAATAAATGGAGTAATGTCATTATTTATGGAGGTATTGTTTTTATTTCCATTTGCTATCTTATTTTTATTTTATCTTTTTTATAATAATGAGCTTTCTTTTTTACAAAATTCATCACTTAATATGTCTTTTTTATTATTTTTATCTGGAATTATCACAATAGCCCCATTATTATTATTTGCAAAAGGAGTGCAAATAGCTCCATTATATTTAGTAGGATTTATAAGCTATATAACCCCTACAGTAAGCTTTTTGATAGCTATTTTTATTTATAATGAAGAATTAAGCACGGACAAGATAATAACTTTTTCATTATTATGGATTGGGTTGAGTATCTTTATAATAGATGAAGTAAGAAAAATAAAATTAAAATCTTAGTTTGTCAGTTTGCTTTAAGTATAATATAATGTCCCCCATAATTATAACCAAAAATAAGAATTTCCTTATTCCAAAATGATAAAATAAAACATAAAAAAATGGAGACAAAAAACAATGAGTAAAAAAAGAAAAAAGTACACAGCAGATTTCAAATCTAAATTAGTATTAGAAGTACTAGAATGTGAACAAACATTAAACGAGATAGCTAGTAAATATGAGGTATTACCAAAAAGCCTAAGAGATTGGAAAAAACAATTCTTAGACAATATGAGCCTAGCATTTGATAAGAGTGCAGTAGTCAAAGAATATAAAGACAAAATAGAGCTTTTAGAAAAAGAAAAGAATGCAACATCTAAAAAATTAGGTGAAGTAATCATAGAAAAGGATTTCTTAGAGGGAAAGCTAAAGAGCTTGGTATCATTTAACAGTAGAAAAACTCTTATAGATACCAAGCATAAACTATCATTAAATAAACAGTTAAAAATACTGTCCATTAATAAGTCATCTTACTATTATAAAAAAGCTCAACCATTTAGTAGCAATGAAGATATAAAGCTAACAAAGCTAATAGATGAAATACATACAGAACATCCATACTATGGAACAAGAAGATTATCAAAAGCATTAGCTAGATTAGGTTTTTATACAGGAAGAAAGCTTATTAGAAAAGCTATGAGTTTTATGGGTATAAAAGCATTATACCCTAAAGTTAAAACAACTATAGCTAACAAAGAACATAAAAAATACCCATATCTATTGAATGAATATAAAAATGATAATAATCAAGTAATAATAAATACTCCTAATGAAGTATGGAGCACTGATATTACTTATATTAGACTAGAGAAAGGATTTGCTTATTTAGCTGCTATTATAGATTGGAATACTAAGAAAATACTTAGTTGGAAGCTTTCTAATGCTATAGATACTCATTTAACTACTAGTGTATTAAAAGAAGCATTAGATAAGTATTCTAAACCCAAAATACTTAATACTGACCAAGGCTCACAATATACAGCTTATGAGCATATTAATATATTGAAAGATAATAATATTTCTATATCTATGGATGCGAAAGGTAGGAGTATTGATAATATTGTAATTGAGAGGTTTTGGAGGAGCTTGAAGTATGAAAATGTATATCCTAGTGGTTATGAAAATATAAAGGAGGCTAGATTAGGTATTGGTGATTATATCGATACTTATAATAAAAAAAGATTGCATTCAGCTATTGATTATAATACTCCTGATGAAGTTTATTATAAAGCAATTAATAATGAGGATTTTATTAGTAATAAAGAGCTGTTAGAGGTGGGGTAGATTTGGGAATTAAAAGGAATTTTAAAATGGTCTTGACAAAAGGGGACATAATAGTTGGGTTGTTGGGTTGTTGGGTTGTTGGGTTGTTGGGTTGTTGGGTTTTGTGATATTGTTTTATGTATTTATGAAAAGGTATTTAGTTGTCTTAATTGCTTATCCGTATTTTGTAATTCGTTCTCTGTAGTCGTCATTAAGATGGACGATT
>JAJVLF010000041.1 GCA_029255845.1 Campylobacterota bacterium
AAGATAGTTATCATAAGCAAAATAGGGATAACTGCGATGTCTTGAAAAAGTAAAACTCCTAAGACATTTCTACCATAAACTTTACTTATTTCTCCATTTTCATTTAAGAGCTTTAAAACTATCGCCGTGGAAGATAGAGAAAGAGCTAAGCCTATAATAATAGATGATTTAATCTCAATAGCAAAAAAATAATATGCAATAAAAGTAAAAACGAAAGCGGTTAAGATGACTTGCATTCCACCATAAAGGAAAACTTTTTTTTTCATTTGAAGCAAATGCTGAACCGAAAACTCCAAACCAATAGTAAACATCAAAAAAACAACACCAAATTCTGCTATTTCTTTTAACTCACTATTATGGACATGATGATGTAAATCAAAGCCATAAGCTATGATAACTCCAGTAGTTATATAGCCTATAATAGTAGGTATTTTAAATTTAGCTAAAAATAAACTTAGAAATGTTGATATAAGTATCGCTACGATAATAATTTCTAACATAATTAATCCTTACTTTATAGTATAGACTATTTTATACGATTATTCTTTAATAATACTATTTTTTAAAACTTCTTTAATATCCTCAGGAGAAGCCATAATATTCATAAAGCTATTGTCCCCCATCATAGAAAGCTCTGGAAAGTTTATAGCTATACGAAACTCTGCTGGCAATATATATACTTCACCTTTGACTACTAAAACCTCATAAGGAAGATGAGCTGTTGATTTTGTCTTTTTGAAATCAATTTCTCCCATTATGTATTTATCATTACTAGATTTTTGACTCATAGACACACCAAAGACACTGCTTTTACTAGCAGAAATATCTATCTTATAAACTTTTCCTACTCCATATTTATTATTAGATAATCCATCACTTACTGCTTTAGTAGCTTGTGCATACGAATTAAATGAAGCTAATTCTATTACATCCTCAAAATAGGGCATTAAAAATTTATAATGATATGATTTTAATTCACTAACAGTGTATGATTTTTCAGAGCCAAATTCTTTAATGAAACCTAAAGAGCTTTTTAATTTATCAAGTATTCCAGTATGGGTTGATTTAAGCTGATAAACATGGCTTAAATATATAGGATTATTATAACTTATTTGAGTTTCATCATTAGTTTTAGTAATAGATATTCTTATCATAGCCCCAAAGCCACCATTTTTGCTTTTAGAAGCATTTTCTATCATATCACTATCAGTGATTATGATAATATGGGCATTATCATATGGAGCATATTCTCCTACTATATTAATATCTTTATCTTTTAGTTTATTTTTAATCTCACTAATATTATCACTAATACTTTTTTGATTAATATAAGCTAAAACAAACGGCTTAAACTTAGCTTCTGCAAAAGAAAACACAGAAGAAAACATAATAAATGCAAATAATAAAATAACTTTTTTCATAAATAAATTCCTTAAATAAAATAAGTCTAGATTATATCAAGTTTTAGCTTTTTATTCTAGGTGATATTAGAACCTAACTTCCAAATCACTAAGTAGGATTTTAGTTTTTTTATCTTCTCCACATATTCATCATACCTCTTGGTGATGTTACATTTTCTATACCATTATCTATGCTATCAATATTTGCACTCATTCTATGAGTATCTTTGCTCATATGTTTTGTGTTTTTATTTATCTCTGTTATTTGCTGAGTCATTATAATTGTTTGATTGGCTAATTTCCCTACATGAGACACCATTTGATACATATTAATAGCAAAGTAAATCATTAAGACAACAGCTATCGCACCGACTCCTATTATAACTTTAGAGCCTATCGTATATCTTTCCCCTGTTTCTTTTATTAGCATATCATTCCTTCATATTGATAATAAAATTATAGCAAATTTACTTATTTTATATATTAAAAACTTAATGTGTAATGAGGAAATTATAAGGAATATTGCAAGCCAAAAAAAGATATTTTTTTGCATTATTGCTATAATTTTTCATCTTGTTATGCTCTTATCCTCAACGAATACTTTAATGACAAAAAATATAAAATACTTAAATACTTCACAATATTAAGTATTTAATATTAAAAAAATATTTTGGGCTTATAGCAAATTATAGCAATTTAGTTCTACCAACTAATAATTATAGTAATTTTTGAGTAACAAAGGTATTTTATTAAACTTTTTTAACCTTGATAGTTTGAGTATATCAATACCCCCCCCAAGACTCGGATAAATCGCCTATCTTAAGAAGACGAAAAAATTAATCATTTTCCACCAATAATCCTAAATACTCATTGAAGCTTTGATTAAGCAAATAAGTAGATAATATTTTTGGTAAAAATTGAGGGTATTGGATTGAGGCACTATACAATACTTTAGTTCTATTATTTGCAATTCTTTTTAACTCCCATTCGCTTTGGCTATCTTTTATGTGATTATCTTTTTCCTTATCTAAGCTAGAAGTTATCCTATAATTAGCCTTATCTATCTTAAAAGACAAATGATTTTCGATAGCAAATATAAAAAAGATATTAGTAGTTAGTTTAAACTTTTTAATCCCATCATCTTCATAATACAGCTCTAACTTATCAATACTATCTATATGCTTAGTCAAATTAGAAAAATCCGCAAGGGTATTAAATACATCATCTATATTTTGTTCTAAATATATAGTAGCTGTAATAGTAAATGTACCTTCATTTTCTCTTATATCTTTTTTCATTACCAAGCTATCCATTGAATACGAAAAAGATGTAAGTAGTATTAGTATGATATATTTATGCATATATTTCATTTTATATTTTTTTAAAAACCTCATTTGCTACTATCTATTAACCATAAGATAGTCTCATCTAAGGCTTTTTCTGCAAGATAGTTTCCTAGTATTGTTGGTATAAATTCGGGGACTTTTAATACATGTGTATAGTTTACTTTAGTTCTACTATCTGAAAGTCTTTTTAGCTTCCAGTCACCAGCAGATTTAGATACCGTGCTTTCTTTTTCTTTATCTAGCTTCCAAGCAATACTATAATTGGGTCTATCTATTTTATGAATAAAATAATTTTCTATTTTAATAAAATAAAAGGCATTAGTGGTTATCTTAAATTTTATTGCATTACTGCTTCTGTAATATACTTCTATTTCATCAACACTATCTATTTGTTGTTTATAATTAGGGTAATCTAAAATTAAGTCAAAGATATAGTCTATATTTTCATCTATATACATAGTAGCTGAGGCAGTCCATATGCTTGATTTTCCTTCAACTACATTTTTAGTTATCTTTGCACTTTCTACTGATTGTAAAAAAGATGTCCATAATAGCATTAATGAAATGTATCTATATAGGGAACCTCTATTAATACAAAATAAATAGCTAATATTATATTTTATACATATAGCAATCTTTTTAAATTGGATATAGCTACGGCTATAGTGCAATTTAAAAAAATCACTATATGAGCAAAATCTAACATTATCTAAATTATTTGTATTAATAGAGGTTCCCTATAGTTTATTCATTTATAATTTTTTCTCAATAGATATCTACCAACCATGAAATAGCTTTTTCCATACTTTTTTTAGCTATATAATTATTAAATATAGATGGCACATATGAGGGAACTTCTATTGTGTTTGTATAAATTGCTTTAGTTCTATCTTCTGAGATTCTTTTTAGCTCCCATCCACCTGAAATATGCCCTATATCATTATTTTTTTCTTCATCGGTTTCCCAAGTAAAGCTATAAGTAGCTCTATTTAATGTGTTAGAAATATGGTTTACTGTATTAAATATGTATAAAAACTTATTCGTTACTTTTATCTTTATTAGATTACCATCTTTATAATATATTTCTGATTTATTAATGTAGTCTATATATTTAGGCAAACTAGCAAAATCCGTAAGGGTATTAAATACATCATCTATATTTTGCTCTAAATATACAGTAGCTGTGGTAGTCAATAGATTTGAATTATCTTTGCCTTTTTTTGTTATTATTTGCATGGTTTCGTATGATTGCAAAAAAGATGTCAATAATATTATCAATATGGTGTATTTATATTTCATTTATATTTTCACATTAAAAAGTATAATATCATCTAATTAGGAGTTACATTAAATTTAAACAAAATTAAAAGTTCATCAATATTAATTTTTGTTGCATATAATTAATTTATTTTAGATTTTATATTATTGAATTGGCACTAAATTCATTTTCAAATTATCAAAACTATCTTGAAAATCTTCACCATCCTCTTTTGAGCTATCATCTTCTTTATGATAATGCCAATTTACAGTAATATTACTTTTATCTGTATTATTGTTAAAAATATCTAAAATATCAAAAATCATTTTAGAGCTACCAGAATTAAAATAAGATATATTAAGGTCTACAATTGTATCTTTTTGCTCATTTCCATCAAAGTATTCATTAAGCCAAGCAAAAATAGGGTCATAAAAACCTAATATATCTTCTGGGTAAGACTTCCCCGAAAATTTTAAAATACCATCTGGTCTTAAATCAACCTCTGGTGTCGTAGCTGTTTTCTCTATTTTCAAATTTGTCATTTTTTTCCTTTATTTTATGTTAACTGTTAATCTCAATACTAAATCTACTTCTGAATCCATTTCTAAAAAATCATTTTTGATTTCTGAAAAATAATAATCTATGCTATCAGATTTTGTGGCGATTTGATAAAGTCCTATTCCAGCACCAAGAGTATGGGTTCCTTGACCACTTTTACGAAGCTCTCTAAAAGTAGCTCTTTTCTCTTTTTTATCCATACCTTGTATTTTATCCAAAGTATTTGAAATAATCAGCTTATCTTCCAAATTAATCACATTTAATGCAGTAATAATATAGCTTTCATCACTTCTCTTTATAGATATATTATCTGGATGAGGAATGTGGGCATTTGTGAAAGTATTTTTAGAGTATTTGCTTATATTTTGAGAAGTTTCTATAATGGTGGTAATTACTTTTTTAGTTACTGTCATACTAGCCTTATCAAGAGTTAATTTTTTATCTACATCAGAGACTAAATCAATAACTTCTTTATTAGAAAACTTACCTTCATATCCCGCAATAAAAATATTATCAGTATCTGTCTCTTCTATATCTTTTCCTCCAAAAGGCTCACATGAAAGAGCGATAAAAGTAATATCATCAGTTTGAATTTCATCGCCTTGATAAGACATTAGTTCTTTGTGGCAGGTTTTTATATTTTGCCTTAATGGATTATCTAAGCTTCTCTCTATTAAGTCTATAAATCTTTTTTTACCAAATCTAAAACCATTTTCACCAATTTGATCTATAAAGCCATCAGTTGTTATAAATAGTCTTGTGCTAGGAGTAGTTTTTAATTTATGCTCTGAGTATTCGCGGTTAATAATACAGCTCTTGTATCCCACTGAATATTTATCGAATGGTAGTGATTTAATAGTTTTTTTATCATCACTGTAATAGAGAGGTATATTTGCTCCTGAATATGTTATCTCTATCTCTTTTGTATCAAAGCATATAATTCCTCCATCAAAACCTACTATTAAATTTTTATCATCAAATAATAGCTTCATTTCTCTATTGAAGTATTGAAGAATTTTAGAAGGAGAAAAGTCTAATTTATTAGTTTTTAACTCTCTTATAATTCTATTTTGGATAATAGATACACTCATTGACACAAAAGCACCCGATATATTATGCCCTGTGCAATCTATGCACATTAATACAATCTTACTTTCATTAATTTCATTAAGGAAATATATATCTCCCCCTATTATATTTTTTGATCTAAAATAAATAAAATAATTTTTAAAATACTTATCAAAGATTTTATTTTCAGTGATTAAAGACTGCTGTATAAGCTTAGAGCTTCGTATATTAGTATTTGTATCATCTGTTTCAGTTTTCATTTTATAATTTGATACTAGCATATCTTTTAGATGGCTATCTAAAAAGTCAGCTATTAGTCCTAGCTCATTATCTGTGTTAAGGTTAAGGTTTTTTATTTCAGTTTCATTATTTTTTAATTTAATAAAAAAAGAATTTATTTGATTACTTATTTTATTTATTGGAATTTTTATTAACTTTTTAATTATTAAAGATAAGATATATAATGATACTATTATAGCTAAAAAGAATTTTATTATATTTTCTTGCATCATTCTTTTTTGATTATTCTCTACATCTTCTATTAAAAAATCAAAACTTTCATAATAAGTCTCATAGCCATCTTCTATTCTTTGAATAAAACTATCAAGATTAATATTAGTAATAATAGTAAGTCCATCATCAGGATATGATTTTTTTTCAATGGTAGCATTTTTTGTTATATGTGGTGGGATATTATCAGAATATATTATACCCCCATCTTTTTTATATGCTGATATAATAATCTTGTCATTATCATCGAAAGCTTGATAAGAAATTATTCCTTCCATACTAATAATGATAGGTAAGATGTTTTTAAGTAATTCTGTTTTTTTTGCATTTTTTTGGTGATTTGATAAAATTTGAATCATCATAGATCGTGAAAAACCATAAAGCACAAATTTTCTTTGCACACTTTCTTCTTTTGTCCGCTCTAAGATATTATTCGTATGATTAGAGTATAAAAAACGATTATATGCAGCAGTTTCACTACTTGATTTTGCTCCAAAGTAAAGAGTTATTATTATTGTAAAAGAAATAGTAAGAGCCGTAAGTGCCATAATTTTAAATACTATACCCTTAAGGCTTCTAATTTGTTTCAAAAACTCTCCAAGTAAATTGATTTATTGACAATATTTTATCTATTTTTACTTAATTTAAAGACTGTAATTATAGAATACCCTTTGATAGGATTTTTTAAAAATATAAAGGGAACCTCTATTAATTCAAAATAAATAGCTAATATTATATTTTAGCCTTATAGCAATTTTTATAAAATAGATGTAGCTACGGCTACACCGTATTTTATAAAAATCACTCTAAGACTAAAATCTAACATTATCTAAATTATTTGAATTAATAGAGGTTCCCTAAAGGAAATGATATGACAATTACTGCCCGTTTAATAAAAAGTCATTGTGGTTTTACCCAAATAGACACATATGAAACTCCCTTATATCCTAGAAAATGGCAATATTTGCATAATCATGTGATAATCCATCATCAATATTTAGAAATGTCAGTGCTTTTACAATCTAAAGATAAATTAATTTCAAAATTTGATGAACAAAAACTAATTGATAAAATAAATTCTCTAGAAAACAGATACTTAAAAGATTCAAAAGTTCCCTTTATAAACCTTAGTCAATGCAATTATATGACAAACTTTGGTAGAACGATAAGCATTGAGGACTTTGATGGCCATGATCGTGCAATTCGTGCAAATATATTTCAGCAATTATATTGGTTCGTGTATGCCTATAAACTTGCTTATAGTAAAATAAATAAGCCTATTAATGATGCCTTAGAAGAATATCATGAAGCTATGAATTATATGGCTCCTACTTTCTATAAACAACCTGATGAATTTGATTATGGAATAAATGTCAAAATTATACAATATCACCTCCTTAGAGGCACATTAAAAGCTTCTAAAGCTATAATGGAATTTAAAAAAGACATAATTTTAAAAGATGAAAGACTTTTAGGAGCCTTCTATAGATTAAAATCTATAGAAGACAAAGGCTTAGGCATAACAACTAAAAGCAACCCAAAAAATGGAAATGATATCGTTCTTCAATATATCAAATTCATTAAAAAAATAGAAAATTTGTAAATTAATTTTATATGAGCAAAATCTAACATTAGACTTCCTACAAAACCCATCAACAGGCTACATAACTCATATATCCAATTTGATGGATTTTACAAGAAGTCTATTATCTGAAATATTTCTATTATGCGGTGGTCTCTTTTTTTAAATAGTTCTAGCTTATACACTAATGGAATATTTTATGCTTTACTTAGTTTTAGATTAATCTGAAAGAGCATAATGAAAGTATTTATTTTATTATTTTTTGTATTTATAGCTATCTCTAATGCTAGTATATCAATTACTAATACTACTCCTAATATACCTAGTGGAGATATTAGTATAGGTAATTTTTTTATAGAGGCTACTGTGGTTAATACTAGTGATTTGGATTTGGGAAATTCATTTAGTTTTTCTATTCCTGATTCTTTGCCTAATATGTCTATGGATGATATTGATGATGGTAAATTATTTGTTTCTTACGAGGTGTTTGATATTAATGGGAGTAAATATAAATCTTCTCCAGGGTTAAGAGTGAGAATTACTGATAGAAATGTGTCTGTTAAGATTGTATCGAGATTATATACGGTTGAGGCTACTATAGATGGCAATAATCAAAAAATTCCTTTATCTAAGGGGGATTTTATTAAATTTACTTTATCGGCTTCTAATGATACTAGGAATGTGGCTAATGCTAGATTTAAAGATGTTGCTAGTCTTTCTTTTTATTCAGATGAAATTGGCTTGATAGATAAATCAAATACCATAAGCACATTAGCTAGGCTTATTTCTATAAAAAATCCTGCTATTACATTAAGTAAATCTGGTCTAGGTGCATCTACTAATCTTACTTTAAAGTTTAAACTTCAAGGTGGGATACCAGCAAATACTAGAGTTGAGATTGGTTTTCCTAAGGACTTTCAAATAAAAAATCTTGCTAATTTTATTAATAATATATATATAAATGATAAATTCGTAAATAAGAAAAATCATATAAATAATCAAAAGCTTTCTTTTGTGATTGAAGATGAAATAACCTCAGAAGATATGGAGTTATTAATATTAGGAAATCATATAATTAATCCTATCATTCATAATGATGATCCTTTTACTTTAAGGATATTTCTCAAAGGAAATGGATATCAAGAAATATATAGAGGAAATACACCTGCTATAGAGCAAGTATATTTTGATGATAAAGACTCTAGTGATGATTATAGTGCAGGAGATAGAATACTTATCAAATTTTATAATAAAGTTTTAATTTCTTCTTTTACTAGAAAAAATCATCTTACTTTGGAAAATGAAATAAATGGAAGCACTTTAGGGTATCTTTATGGCTTTAGTCCTACTGATGTAGATGGTAGGTATTCTTCTGATTTTGCTATTACTCTTGGAAATGATGTAAATATTTCAAAGGGATTAAAAGTAACTATTAATAAAATTGCTGTTTTAAGCAAAGAATCTATAAGTCCTATTAATGATATTTCTTTTAGTATTCCAGCTTATTATAAAGGTTATTTTAATAATACAATAGATTTACAATATGATAAAATGTATGCTCAAAATGAGATAGATATGCTACATAACCCTCTTAGCGAAAGCACTCCTACTTATTCTAGTGTTAATTCTCTTAAAATTACAGATGTAGATAATACAGCTTCTTATACTAGGGGTGATACATTAGATGTTGTTTTTTCTTCTAGGGTAGAGGCTATTAGAATATTAGATAAAAATTCTATTCATATTCCTTTTAGTGATACAAGCTTTGGTGATGGTTTTTCTATTGAGTTAAATGAAGATAGAGTTTTAAGAGAAAACTTTTATTCTAAGTATCGAATTAAACTAGGTGCTAATCCTAAAATAAGCCCTAATTCTCAATTTGGTTTTCTAAAAGATAAGGTTTTATCAAAAGATGGCTCTAATGCTTTAAGTGATGTTTTATTTTCTGGGTTTCCTCTTTTAATTCGCCCTAATCAAGTAAGTAAGGATATTAGCTTTGAAGATAGAGATAAAAATGGTGCATATTCTTCTGGGGATAGAGTTATATTAAAATTTAATCAAAATATATCCTCATTAGATGTATCAAAAATAACAGTAAATAATTCAAAAAATCTTGATGCTAATTTTATTTCTACAAAGACAACAGATAATGGGTATTCTTCAGAGTATTCTATAAAAATTGGAGATAATACTAATATAGAAAAAGGTGATATAGTAAAAGTTGCAAAATCTTCTATTATTAATATGTATGGAGTTAAGGCGGGATTATCTACGGAATTTATGAATTTTAATGTAGTGGATATTGTTATTCCTAAAGTAGAAGATATTACTTTTAATTATAGCAATATGCAGGCTTTAATTACTTTTTCTACATATGTATATGCGAATAATGTATCTTCCATTGAAGATAATTTTCTTATATTTGCTAATGGAAGTAAAAAATCTATAAAAGAATGGGCTGTGAAGTATGATATTACGGATACATCTTCAGGCTCTAAAAGCATACTTATTGACTTTGATGATAGTTTTTTAACTAAAATAGGCTCTAATGTTTTTGATTTTATTATCAAAACTAAAGCTATTAAAACTAAGCATAATATAACAAATGATAGATTTGCTAAAACATTTTATCGCCCGACAAGACTAGCGGGACTAATTCCTAGTGCTTGGAATTTAGTCGCTATTCAAGATAATGGCACGGATACAAATATTAAAAATATTATGAAAACAAACAAAGTATCAAAAATATGGGTTTTTGATAATGGGAAATGGCATTTATCAAATAAGGATATTCAAAGAGGAGCTGGTTTTTGGATTATTCCAAATGAGGGTGTGCAAGGAATAGAAAATATAGAAGGTATTAAAGCTATTGATGATAATTATAAAAGTGATTCTATTTTAAATAATATATTAAATCATAGCTCAGAGACATCTATCCCACTAGGTAGCTCTGTTGCTGATTGTGATAAAATGGATGATAAGATATTGATTTCTGATATTTTATACAATAATACAAATGATAAAAATATAACAATATTTCTATTTGATGCCGATAATAGCAGATGGAATAAAAATAAAGATATCTTACCTTGTGAGGGTTTTTTGGTATCTACTACGGGGAATTTATAATGTCTTATATTATTTGTTTTAGCGGTGTGTCTGGAAGTGGAAAGACTACTTTAATTGAAAAAATATCAAAAGAATTAAAAGAAAGAGGTAAAAAAGTAAGTATCATAAAAAATGATCCAAAAAATAAAGCTAATTTTGATATAGAGGGTAAAGACTCTGATAGATTTTTTAAAAGTGGGGCAGATACTATTATCACATCTCCTAAGAAAACAACATTTTTTTTTAATCAAGAATTAGAAATAGAAAATATTATAAAAATGCTTGATTTTGAGTATCTGCTTATAGAGGGGCATAAAGAATTGGATTTTCCTAGAATAACAGTGTTTAGAGATAGTATTTATGAAGACTATATAGGTATATCTTCATCTTTTGCTTGTAAAAATATCCAAAAAGATAAGCTAAAACTGCTAGAATATAAAACAATATTGGATTTAGATAATTGTGATAGTATCATAAAATGGATAGAGGAAAATAATTATGAGTGATAGCTTTGAGATTTTATTAGAAGAAGCAACTAAAAGTTTAGTGGATTGTCAAGAAAAAAAATCTGTTCAAACTTGTAATGACTGTGAAAAACTACTTGATTGCGATGTAAGAGATGAATATGTTCAAGCTGTATATGGTAATATGAGTAAAGGAAGTAGTGGGGGATTTGAATTTTAATGATAGGTATTTGTAATTATAATATGGGAAATTTGGCATCAGTATCTAATGCTATGAAAAAAATAAATGCAAAATGTGAGATATTTTCAAAACCAGAAGATATAAAAAAATATGATAAAGTCATATTACCTGGTGTAGGAGCATTTGGAGATGCGATGAAAGCATTAAAAAAAGATGGCTTAGATGAAGCAATAATAGAATATGCGAAAAGTGGTAAATATATCTTAGGTATATGCTTAGGTTTAGCATTATTATTTGATAAAAGTGAAGAATTTGGAGTTAATGAAGGCTTAGGATTAATTAAAGGGGAAGTAAAATATTTTCCTAAAGAAAATAAATTAAAAATACCTCATATAGGGTGGAATACGATAAATTCAAATAATATGAAGCTATTTAAAGATATAAAAAATGATAGTTATTTTTATTTTTTACATAGCTTATATGTCGATGTGAATGATAAAGACACAATAGTAAGCAAAACAAATTATATATTAGATTTTGTAAGCAGTGTAGAAAAAGATAATATTCTAGGTATGCAACCTCATCCAGAAAAATCTCATAATATAGGATTAAAAGTCCTTGAGAATTTTAACTCTATTCACCATTAAATTAATAGAGGTTCCCTATATGACAAAAATCTGACATCATCTAAATTATTTGGATTAATAGAGGTTCCCTTAAGATTATCATTTCTTTTTCACTAGAGTTTTTAAAATTTTTGTTCTTTCAGATTTAGAGCATTCACCAAGAGATAAACCTTGAATGTATGAGAAATTTTTTTTAATATAATCTACATCTATATTATAATCAGGAAAATCTCTTAAAAATTTAGTTAGAAAAATAAGTCTCATACTAGAGCTTAGTTCTATAGATTTACATATACTAGAAATTAAAGATCTTTGATCTGTGCTTCTATCATCTTGAAAAATTTGTTTTACCATCATATAAGTATCTTGTATTTCTTGCAATAACTTAATTTTCATTTTCATAGGCATTACAAGAGATTTTAAATCTTTCACCATATCGCGGTATCTGGTTTGAAAATATACATGCACTCTCATTTTCCTAAAAACTCCATAAGATTTTTAGCATCTTTATCTTCTTGTCCATCTTTCAAAGAATCCTCTGTTATATTAACACCAGATGTGGACTCAAATATTTTATCTTCTAAAGTGTAAGTTATTACTTGATGATCACTCATTGGGGAGTATTTATGCCAAATATATTCCAATAAGATGTTTTGCTCGACATCAATAGTTATGTCTTTATGATCTTCTGTTGATGTATATGATATATGTTTTTCAGTTCTAAAATCTGAAAATTCAGCTAGTATGGCCATATTTATAGGTCCTTTTTCAGAAGTCATACTATTTATATTATAAATCAATTCATTTTTATATTTATAGTAAGCTTTATTGGACTGATAGAGCATACATTGTAGTTTATTATAAGATATTCTAGAAGATTCTTTTTTAGATTTTTCTAAAAATATATATGCTATATCAGAAACACTTTCCAACTTATTTTCTTTCATCTAACTCACCTGTATTTAATATATAGAGACTAAGGCATCTCTTAAAAACATAGTTCTTAATAGAGGTTCCCTTAAAGGAGACATCTAAAAATACAAAATAAACTTTTAACTAGTTATATTTTTAGATATATCGTAATATAGGTTCCTATAACTAAGAAAAACTTCTTAGTTATAGGGATGCAATAATACTAAAAGTCGCCCGTGGCACCTGCTTCTAGCATATTCCAGATAGTATTTCTAACAAACATAGTTTTTTCTCTAACTTCTGGAGTCATTTTTCTACCCATTTTTATCATCATATCCATATTTAAAGTATATAACCATAGACCTTCTTTTTGATCTACATTATTTCTTGTATCTTCACCTTTTATATCGGATTTTTTTCCATGATCTACAATTGTAATTCTACAAGGCAAATATGCAGCAGCAGAAGCCGTAAAATCAATCATAATTCTTGCAATATCAGGAGAGCAATAACTCATTACATGTAAAGTCCCACTTTTAATACCTCTAGCATTTAACTCTTCTCCTAAAGGAAGCTCACCAACATTTTTCATATTAGCATCTATTCCTACAGATCTAATAGCTTCTTTTACTTCATCAGCAGTTAATTCTGGATCAACTTTTCTTTCCCAAACAGTAGTATAAGCAATGTCTCCATTACTTTTAGTCCATCTATCCCACATTGTCATAAATGTATCCAATGCACCCTCTTCTAAATTACCAGCCGCATTATAAGTCGCACATGAATTAAACATAAATGCTGTTAATAATAATAATAAAACTTTTTTCACTTTAAATCCTAAACATAAATTTATACAGATAACCGTATATGCAAGTATTTTACACTATTAACTAATATTTTTCAAATATTTTTTAGCTTTCTTTTTTATTGCTTCATTCAGCTTCGCAGACTTTAGAACTTCCTCAATAGCTTCTTTAGAAAGATTATTTTTTATAATTTTCCTAGCATTGCTTGTTTTTGTTTTTGCTGAACTAATGGATATTTTCTTCTTTTTTACTATTAAATCTGCCACATTTGCATTATTAATATCAAGATTATTAAATTCTTCAAAAAATTCGATAAATAGGCTAATGCCCACCTTTCTAATGGTAAAAGATATATCAATATCTGAATCTATTTTTTCACTAACTTTTTTCTCACTTTTTATCTTAGTGTCGCTATCCTCTTTTTTAGTCATTGCTTTTTCTTTAGTAATGTCATCACTTTTCTTAGCTATTGTTTTTGCTTTACTAATAGTTTTCACTTTTTTAGCTATGAATGTATGACTAGCTCCAAAATTAAAAGATTTCAAATGCACTAAATCAAAGCCATTTTCAGAAAAAAGATCTCTTAATTCTTTTTCTTTCATATTTTCTATTGAAGCCCCTAAATACACAAAAGCATCTTTATTATCAGCAAATAATTTTCCATATAATGGAATTATATTTTTAATATAACCTTCTTTTATTTTAGATAAAATACTCCCAGATTCATCTTTGATAAATTCCAAAACAACAACTAAACCACCATCTTTTAAAACTCTATTAAATTCTAAAAATGCAGATTGTTTATCTACTATATTTCTAAGTCCATAAGATATGCTTATAACATCTGCTGAATTATCTTCTAGTGGCATATTATCTGCTAAATTATCAAAAAAAGTAGCATTACTTATATTAGTTTTTGCTATATCTAGCATACCTTTTGATGGGTCTATTCCTACTATTTTTTTACAAGAAATACCATTTTTATAAAATTGCTTAGTCCATGATTTTATCATCTTACCAGTCCCACAAGCTACATCTACGAGCATATCTATTTTGCTATCTAGCAGATATTCTATACTTATAGAAGTGCTTTCTTTTCGCCAATATCTCTCTAGCCCAAAGCTTATGTAAGAGTTAATCTTATCATATTTTTCTGATATGTCATCAAACATATCAATTATAGATTCTTGTTCTTTATTTCCCATTTTTTCCCTTATATTGTAATATTTTCTAAAAACTCTACCATATCATCTCTTATGATTATTAAATCAAAAGAATATGCCATATCAAGTTTATTTTTTTTCATATAAACTTGTGATGTTTTTATGATTTTTGATAACTTAGATTTTGTCATATTATAAATAGGGTCAAACCCTGACCCACTTTTTACTTCCACAAAATGAAGCACAGCATTTTTAGTCGCAATCAAATCAATTTCGCCAAATCTTGAATAAAAATTTCTATCAATTATTATAAAATTATTCTCTAACAAATAAGTTTTCGCTAAATCTTCGGCTAGATGACCTTTTTTGATACTCATAATGTATTATAACATATTTTTAATATCCCTTATGCAACAACCTCATAAATCTTAACAGCTTTACTTTTCCCTTTAACAACTACAGAGTCTAAAAACTTAATCTGATATTCATCTGTGAGTTTTTCTTTAGTAAATTCAGTAATTATTATATTCGTTTTATAGCCTTTATTTAATGACTCAACTCTCGAAGCTAAATTCACCGCATCACCGATAACCGTATAATCAGACCTACCAATAGAGCCTATTTCTCCTACCGTAACATCCCCTGTATTTATACCTATTCCTATATCTAGATCTACATCATATTTTTCTTTTATATCTTTTTGGATATCACGAAGATGTTTAATTTGCTCTATCGCACTTTTTAAAGCATAATCAGCATGATTCTCTAAATCTAACGGTGCATTCCAGTATGCCATAATAGCATCTCCTATAAATTTATCAACTGTCCCATAATTTTTATCTATAATATCCACCATAGGAGTCATATAGTCATTTAAAAGATTAACGACTTCTATTGGAGTAAGCTTTTCAGATATCGGAGTAAAGCCTCTAATATCAGAGAAAAAAATACTTGTTTCTTTTTGATGTGCGACCCTCATTGAGGATTGATTATCAATCAAATTATCCATTACTTCTTTAGATACTTTTCTTGAAAACAAACTAGATATTTTATTTTTTTCTTTTTGTTCTAAATATAATCTATATGAAAAAAAAATCACAAGAGTAATAATAGCTACGATTACAGGAAGCACAAGAAAAGTAAAAGTATTCGTTTGTATAAAATAAATATAAGTCATTACCGTATAAGAAATTATCACTATAATAGATATAGATAGACCTATTATAGTTTTTTTCATAAAACTCATAGAGATAATTAAAAGAGTTAAAATCATCAAAATCAATATTTCTAAAACAACATAATTAGTTTTATATATAAAATCCTGCAATAAAATATTATCTATCATATTAGCATGAATTTGCACACCAGGAACTATACCTAAAGGAGTTGCTTTATTATCAGATAGCCCTAAAGCCGTAGCCCCAATTAAAGCAACTTTAGAATTTATTTTTGCCTTACTGAAATTATTTGTATAAATATCATAAGCAGATATATAATCATAAGATTTTTCATCCCCTTTGAAATTTATATGAAATCTACCGACATCATCAGTTGGGATATACACATCATTTAATTTAATACCACTTACTACATTATTGCCTGTATCAATACTAATGCCTTTAGCATCAAATATTAATCTCGCTATTTCCAAAGACATAGCTGGTAAAATAGAATTATCATTTGCTATAACCAAAGGAGAGTATCTAATAACACTATCAGCATCTGGTAAGGTATTTAAAAACCCAGAGCTATAGCCACTATCTTGCAATATAGGGAGATTGCTAATAATCCCCTGAGCATTAATAAGCAATGAAGTATCTACTTGATTAAATGGAGTAGTAGCCTTAAAATCATAATTATAACGACTAGGCTCATTAGGGTCTCCAAAATACATCATTAAGCCCTCAATAGTAGTAGAATTTAAAAAAGCTTTTGATAGTAAGTCATCATAATCATCTAAGTTGGTAAATCTTTTATCATCTGCTAATATAACTGAGGGAGACTTGCCATCTTTTTCCCCAAAAGTTATATCAAGACCTATAATAGCCACCTCAGCAGTATTTAGATTATCAATAATCGTAGCTATTTTATTTCTAGACCAAGGCCATTGACCTAAATGCTTTAAGCTTTTTTCATCTATGCCTATTATTACGACATTATCACTTTTATAGGGATGTAAGCTAACTCTTTTTTGTATAAAAAAATCACTTACTTTATCTTCTATCGTAGAAATAACAGAAAAATTACTAAAATATAAAGTAATAATTAATAAAAGATAAAGAACTATAAAAAGCGATAATTTTTTCATATTTTATCTATCGAAATATGGCTTTCTTCCTACCATAGCTTCCAATGTTCTAAGCTCATCATCTCCATGACCACTCATGCCTGCTTTAGATATTTTCCCATTTTTAATAACTACAGGATTATGATGAGTAGCTTTTAATTCTATCGCTTCATTCTTATGGTCATTCTCATAGACAGTAGTTTTACCATAGCAAGTGCAAAAATCAGTTTTCTTTTTATTAGCATTTATATATACTCCTGTCCCTCTTATCCCCATAGTAGCATTTATAGTCTTTATTTTTCTATTTCTTCCTGTTTTAAATACAGCTAATAGTCTTCCTCTTTTTACATCGATATTGCTCACTTTTCTATGTCCAGCTAAAGTAATAACAGCATTATCACTAACACTAAAAGCATCTTGATGGACAGCAAATTGCACATAACTATCTTTTCCTACAGTCTGCACCGTATCATTCACTTTTATATTTTGATTTTTTCTAATTTTTTTGCCATTAACAAGAACCTTCCCTTTAAAGTTTATTTTCCTTCTTGAGCTTCTAGCATAAGAGCCTACAGTAGCAATAAGCGGAGATAATAAAATCATTTTAGTTAAACTCCTTCTATCCATAATGTCATCCTTTTTTTAATATAAGTGTATTATATCATATTGTATCAGCCATCAATTAAAAGAGCTTAAGGGAACCTCTATTAATTCAAAATAAATAGCTAATATTATCTAAATTATTTGAATTAATAGAGGTTCCCTTAAAGTGGTAAGTTTTTATTCGTATTATTAGAGCAATATAGT
>JAJVLF010000042.1 GCA_029255845.1 Campylobacterota bacterium
ATAAATTTCCTTAAAGTTTAAAATGTATAATCGTAAGAACGATGTTACATTGTTAATAATTTTTATAAATAGAGTATTGTATAAAAAAATTGATGAAATAGGGGACTTGTAAAATGGATATAATGAGTATATTTGTATTATCTATTGTTGTAATAGCATTTGTGGGTATGGGTGTAGTGATAAAGGATGCCATTGTTCATGGTAGTTTGAAAAAATAAAAAATTACTTTATTTTTTAAAGGGGACACTTTATCTATATTTCCCCAAATCTACGATTAATTTTTTCAAAATCTTCTATAATATTCTCAATTTCTAAGCTACTAATATCTGGCCATAAAGTATTTATGAAAAATATTTCACTATAATATGATTGCCATAATAAAAAATTTGATAGTCTTTTTTCTCCGCCACTTCTTATTATCACATCTACATCGGGTAAGGTTTTGCTATCTAGGGCATTTGTGATATCTTCTTCTTTTATTTCTTTGATGTTGTCTTTTATTTTATTAACGGCTCTTGTGATTTCATCTCTTGAGCCATAATTTAATGCTAGGCTTTGGGTTAGGCCTGTGTTTTCTTTTGTTGTGTTTTTAAGCTCATTAATTGCATTTATTGTTTTTTTATCAAATGGGCTTAAATCTCCTATGGTGTTGAATTTTATATTATTGTCTATATATGTTTTTTTCTCATTTTTTAGATATTTTCTTAGTAAGGACATTAAAAAAGATACTTCTTGTTTTGGTCTTTTCCAATTCTCTGTGCTAAATGCATATAGGGTTAGATAAGGGATATTTTTTTTGGCTATTAGGGTTGTTATTTCTCTTACTTTTTCCATTCCAGCTAGATGACCTTTGCTTCTTATTAGGTTTTTGTTTTTTGCCCATCTTCCGTTGCCATCCATTATTATGGCTATGTGGTTTAGTTTGTTTTTCATATGTTTAGATTTAATGCATTGTTTTTAAATTCAAATAATAAATCTATTTCATCTGATATTTGAAAAGCAATCTCTATGTTTTTTAATGCTTTTTTTAAACTATCTTCGATGGGTTTAATGCATACCTTTGAGCAGACTTTAACAAAAAGAGTTTTGTTATCTTTGTTGAAAACCCCTTTTATCAAGCCTAAATGATTAGTGGTTATTATGAAAGTATTATTTTTTATTTGTAAGATATTATATGTATTATTGTAAATAAAGGGGATACTTAAAACATCAAAATGAATTGAAAGTAATAGATTAGATAAAAATAAAAATTCTTCTTTATTAGATGAGGCTATGATATTATCTAAAATAAATCCTTTGATATATCCTATGGAATCATCAAGAGATAGGATTGTTTGGAGGTTTTTTAAATCAAATGCTAATGGGAATTTATCGTTTTGTAAAATGGAAGGCTTTTTTTGTATATTAGATATTTTTATGCTTCCTTTTTCATCATTAGAAAGCTCTCCCCAATATTTTGTCCATTCTTCAAGTTCTATGAAGCTTTTGGTTGTTAGTTCTCTATTTCCTAGTCTTATGTTGTATTTTGCCATTTCTACCATTTTTTTCACATATATGGGTATTAGTAGATTATTGTTTAATTTATTTACTTTTGCTAAATCAAATATTGATTTAGTATTTAGATATTGATTTATAAAACTAGGCAATATATACCTTTAAATATTAATTTTTTTGATATAATACCATAAAAAATTAAAAGGGAGCAAAATAATTGGTTGAGGGCGCACAACATGCTAGAATAGATAATATGAAAAAAGCTAAAGAGATTTGGGAACTAAAACTAGCAGGCACTAGTATTGATTTTATAGCTAGAAAGCTATCAACATCCCAAAATGTCATTAATACTATAATTGAGACTACAGACTCTAGTTATTATACCGCTCTTATGACAAAAGTATCCTACTATGATGAAAAATTATTAATAATCAACAAACTATTTCTTGATAAAAAAAAATTAAAAAAAATATCTGATTCTTTAGCATATAAGAAAAAAATATTTAATATCACTCTTCAAGCAACAGGTATAATTATAGTTGCTCTTATTGTAATATAAATGACTAAAAAAAAAGCTAAATTATTATGGGAGGATGTTTTAATCCATGGAACTAATAGTAAAATACATGAAAGATTAAGTATCTCTAAGGAAAAAGCAAAAATTTTTATGTCATATACAGCTCCTGAAATGTTTGTAGATAAAGAAATTAATAGAATAAACTCATTAAAAGTAAAAGAGTTAAAACAAGAA
The DNA here is from genome assembly GCA_029255845.1 of Campylobacterota bacterium. Taxonomy (GTDB): domain Bacteria; phylum Campylobacterota; class Campylobacteria; order Campylobacterales; family JAJVLF01; genus JAJVLF01. Next base: position 2,246 of record JAJVLF010000042.1, read on the forward strand.
AGTAAAAAAATTATGTCCCTTATAAACAAGAAACAATCTTCAAACTTGATATTAACTATAGGAATGTCTTTCTATTTCACTATAGTAATGCCTATTTTAGCATTAATTGTTTATATAAAATATTTTTGATAATAATATGTCAATATTGCAAAAGGAATATATCCTAGCTATAATTTTATTATTATGTTTATTTACAGTCCATTTTATTATATTCAAATATCCTATTAATTATTTAAGAAATATAAGTGGTAAAACAAAAAATAAAATAGATGATATTATCTTTAATGCGATAATCACTCCTTTAAAACTTCTTTCTATTTCTATAGCATTTTATTTTTCTATATCTGTTATTAGCTTTGATGAAGCTATGAGTGGAACTATTAGTAAAGTTTTTCATTCTTTAGTTATATTTTCTATTTTCTATTTTTTATTTAGGCTTTCAAATAAAATAAGTGCTATTTTTATGTCATCATCATTGGCTGTTAATTCTAAAGTAGAAAAAAGTATCTTTATGCTTTTAGAAAAAAGCCTTAGAATATTCATTCTTGTTTTATTTCTTGTAATCATATTGCAAGAATGGGGATATAATATAGGTGCCTTTTTAGCCTCTATAGGTCTAGGAGGTATCGCTTTTGCTATGGCAGCTAAAGATACTATAGCAAATTTCTTTGGCTCACTTGTGATAATAAGCGATAAGACTTATGATGTGGGTGATTGGATTAAAATGGATGATATGGAGGGAGTGGTGGAAGAGATTGGAATAAGGTCAACTAAGCTAAGGTCGTTTTCAAATACTCTATTAATAATCCCTAATTCATCGGTAGCTAATCAAGGCATAGAGAACTTTTCTAAAATGAATAAAAGAAGAATAAAACTAAATATATCTTTAGTATATGAAACTACAAATGATGATTTAATGGCTATTAAAAAAGATGTTTTAGAATTGTTAAATACCCATAATGAAATTAATCAAGAATTGATATTAGTTAATTTTGATAATTTTGGAGATAGCGGTTTAAATCTAATGTGTTATTTTTTCACAAGCACTACAAAATGGAAAGAATATTTAGACTTAAGAGAAGAAATGCATTTAAAAATTAGAGATATAGTCATTGCAAATAAATCAGATTTCGCATATCCTTCACAAATGATATATACAAAGGCTACATAATGAATGGGATGTTGCCACTAAAAGACATTAAGGGCTTGATGGAAGTAGTTGATTATTCATCATATTATTTTTTAGTTTTGGCTTTTTTAAGCTTGATGGCTATTATTTCTTTTATTTATTTCTTATATCATGTGGTTTTATTTTATAAAAATAAAAGGCTTAATTTAAAAAGTCTTTTAAACAAAATAACTTCTCTAAAGCTCGATAACTCCAAACAATTCTCTTATGAATGGACGAAATATAATAATCAAATTCAAGATGAATTTAAAAGATTAAAGATTAAAAAACATTTAGATATTTTAAATGATATGAGTTTATTTTCTAATTCATTGGAGCTATATAAATACAAAGCTAAAAGCGATGAATTAGATGATGACACTAGAAATAATTTTTCTAAATTAAAGGAGAGAATTATTGCCATATCAATTTGATTATCCTTATGTGTTTTTATTTTTATTTGCTTTATTAGCTTTTAGTAAGTTTTTTGCTTTAAAAGAAAAAATGCTCATTATCCCTCATTTGGATTTATTACATCATTCTTATTCTAAATGGACCTCTGATTTTTTCTTGAAATGGGTATTTTTTATTTCTTTGCTTTTAGCTATTTCTTCTCCTTATAAATCTGATGAGATTATCACTAAAGATAATAAGGGCTATAATATAGGGCTTATTCTTGATAGTTCTAATTCTATGAAAGAAAGAGGATTTAATAGAAGTAATATTATGGATAATAAATTTGATGTGGTTAAAAATATAGTAGCTAAATTTATAAAACAAAGAAAAAATGATAATTTATCTATTGTTGTTTTTGGAAATTTTTCTTTTGTGGCATTGCCTTTGACCTTTGATAAAGGTATGACTATTTCTGTTTTAAATACACTTAGAATTGGTATGGCAGGAACTAATACTGCGATTAATGATGGTCTAGCACAAAGCATAAAAACACTTTCAAGCACAAAAGCAAAGAAAAATATAGCAATTTTATTAACAGATGGAAGAAACACAGCAGGAGAAATACCTCTTGAAGTAGCAGTTAAACTAGCAAAAAAGCATAATGTGAAAATATACACAATAGGAATGGGAAGAAGAGGTGAGTATGATAGAGCTTATTTAGAATATATTGCTAGTGAAACTGGTGGGATGTTTTTCAACTCATCCAATGAAAAGGCTCTTGGCGATATATATAAAGAAATAGATAAATTAGAAAAACAAAAAATAAAATCAAATATTTATGAGAGAAAAACATATTATTTTTATTATCCTTTATCCATAAGTATAATAGCTTTATTTTTGTATATTTTGATACAATCAAGAAAACAAATTTAAGGACGATATTTACTACTATGAAAAATAAAATTACAAATGAAGTTGAAAATGAAATTGAAAATGAAGGAAACTTAACGAATTTTGGGCATACTATAACTATCATAGTGCTAATAATAATAATAGCTGGTATGTTAGTAGGGCTTATAGCTCAGTATTCTAAATATACTTCAAAATATGTAACAAAAGAAAGCATTGAGAAATTTTATATTAAAAAAAGCAATTTAGGGTTTTCTGATTTACCTCAACATATTAGAATTTTATACATAAGTAAAGTAGAAGTATCTGAGACAGAAAAAAGACTTAATGATAGCATTAAGATGATTGAAAGAAGCACTATTACGGCTAGATTTTTAGATAATATATCTCTAATTGAACAAGTAGAATGTAATAATTTTAAACCTGCTAGTTATGAAACTCCTAATAGCTGTAAAGATAAATTAGTTAAAGTTTTGGCAAAAATGAATGATAATATGATTTTTGAAATAATACCTATGGTAAATAATGAAGATTTTAACTTCATTCAACGAATAGTAGATGAAGGCTTATCAGAAGAAGACAAGCTAGAATATAAAGATAAAATGCATAACCTTATGGAATATGCGAATAGGGGACTCTCACATTATAGAACAAATGAGGCTATATGGATGCTAAAACAACATATAAGCAAGAGTGTGAAAATAAGAAATAGCTCCTTTCATATGTTTACTAAAGATAAGGCAGGTTTTATTATAAAGATATTTAATTATATAGAATAATGAAATCTATAAATGATAAAGATATTTTGTAATATGAAAGTCTTCTTATTATTCTTATCTCTATTTTCTTTTTTATATTGTGATGGAGAAAGTGGGGGCTTTTCCTATCTCCAAAAACTAAGAACAAAAGCACAAATGACTCCTTTTACAAGGAATGGATTACTTGATGAAGCTAGTTATAATCACTCAAATTATTTAAAGATAAACAATACAGGTGGACATATAGAAGATACTACTAAAGGTGGATCAACTGGTGCAAAACCATCTGATAGAACAAAACATGTGGGGTTATTGTCTAAATCTGTGGGAGAAAATGTATCCACAGGACAAACAAACTTTATGGAGTCCATTGATGGTCTATTTACTGCTATTTACCATAGGCTTGGTTTTTTAAATATAGAATTTGATATGGTTGGATTATCAAAAGTGAATGATAGATATACATATGTAATGTCTAATACCTTACTAGAAGATTTATGTAAAAATGAGCCTGGAGAGAATAGCGGCCAATTGATTTGTGCTAATGGTAAGGCTTTTGGAAGTGCTAAAGTGAATAGTTTAAAAAAACAAACAGCAGACAAAAGCCCTAAAGTCATAATATGGCCTCCAAATAACTCTGATGATAATCCGCCTTATTTTTATGTGGAAAGCCCTGACCCTTTACCTAATCATGATGTAAGTGGAAATCCTATAAGTATCACATTTAATAAATTCACATATTCTTCTCCTCCTACATTAAACACATTTAAATTATTAGATAGTGAAGAAAAAGTAGTTCAAACTATATTTAGAAGCAAGGCTAATGCAGTTAATCAAGGATTTTTAGATGAATATGTTTTTATCCTTTTTCCTGAAAAAAGATTAAAATGGGGTTCTACATATAAAGTAGAATATGATTTTACTAGTGCATTAGGAGCCATAAAAGGTGCTTCTACTTTTAAAACGAGAGAATTAAAAGGAAAAGTATATTATGTAAAAGATAAAGATGCTGAACTTAAGGTAATATCAGGAGTATCATATACAATAGATTTAATACCTCTAAATAAAAATGATGATGCTTTATCAGGAGGATATTCAGGTGGTGGCACAGCACAAGCGGGTAATTTAGAGCTTATTAGTTTAAATACATTTAAAGTTGCAATATCAGGAAATATAGGCTCATATGTGGATTATCAAATTGATGGTGGTGCTAGAAGTGTTAAGCTAGTTGTAAGTGAAAGTGATGATGTTGGAGATGAGGGTGAAGATGAAGATGACAATACGGGAAATAAAAAAGAAATCTCATACACTAAAGGCTGGAATTTAAATGCTTTATTAGATAAAACAGCTATTAGTAATATGGTGGATTATTTTAAAGACTTTACCGTTGTATATACTTTTAATGGCGAAAAATTTGTTTTAAACCCTGCTAGTATCACTTATGAAAATGCTTATTTTGTTTATTACTTAGAAGATACTAAAACTAATGTCCCTTTTAAAGAAAATGAAACTTATGAAATAGATATCAAGACATTTAAAAAAGATTCGTGGAATTTAGCCCCTATTGGTAAAGATATTGATAATGTATCTGATTATTTTAATGGTGATATGTTATATATATTAAGAAATTCAAAATATGAAAAACCATCAGGAGCGATAAAAAGAGGACAAGCTCTTTGGGTGCTACCAAAATAAATTAAGGATATAAATGGGAATAATTATAGCTTCAAGGAAAAGTCCATTAGCTTTATGGCAAAGTGAATTTATCAAAAAAGAGCTAGAAATAGCAAATCATAAAGATATAGAGATTATAAAAGTAAGCACAAAAGGAGATAAAATTCTTGACACTCCATTAGCTAAAATAGGAGGAAAAGGATTATTCACGAAAGAAATTGAGCAATTTTTAATCGATGATAAAGCCGATATAGCAGTCCATAGCCTCAAAGATATGCCAACAGAATTTGACTCTGTGCTAACATTATCTGCTGTAACTAAAAGAGAAATAAGCAATGATTCTTTTTTATCTCAAAAATATAAAAACTTAGATGATTTACCTAAAGGTGCGATAGTAGGAACTACAAGCTTAAGAAGAAGAATGCAACTTTTAAAATATAGAGATGATTTAAAAATCAAAGATTTAAGAGGTAATATAAATACAAGAATATCCAAACTTAAAAATAATGAATATGATGCTATCATCTTGGCTTATGCGGGAGTGAAAAGATTAGAATTATCTGATGAGGTTAAATATTTTGAAACCATAGATAAGGATATTTTGCTCCCATCTATGGGTCAAGCAAGTTTAGGCATACAAACTAAAAATAATGAAGATATTAAAAAAGTAGTTGCACCATTAAATCACACAGACTCTTATATAGAAACAAAATTAGAAAGAGATTTTACTCATAAACTAAATGCGGGTTGTCAAGCCCCTATAGGCATTCATGCTATTATGAATGGGGACAGAATCAAGCTTAGTGCTATGCTTGGTCTAATTGATGGCACTAAAATAATAGAAAAAACTGTATCTATACTCACAAGAGATGCTATGTTTGCGGGTGAAGATTTGGCAAATGAATTTATAGATGAGGGTGCTTTGGAAATATTAGAAGAATCTAAAAAGATGTTTTTTAATATATAAATGTTTTTAATAAAGAAAATATGGACTATAGCTATTGAGTTTATTCAAGTTATATTTCTTTCTTTATTAGGCATATATTCAAGAGAAAAAAGAACTAAAGCTATGAATATCATAGGCTCTTGGAATAAATTCATATATGCTTTTTTAGTCATATTTATCACATTTCTCTATATATATGGGGTCGCATTTTCTATCCATGTCCTAAATTATATGACAACTCATAAATAAATGCTTCTATATCAGCCACAAAATGGCTATTGCTATACAAGTGATAGCATTATTTTATATGACTTTATTTCTTCTTGTAAAATAAAAGGAGAAGTTCTTGAAGTAGGCTCAGGATGTGGGATAATAGGACTATTAGTAGCTAGAGATAATCCTATTAATTTAAGCCAAATAGACATCCAAGAAGATTTTTATTTATTAAGCAAAAAAAATGCAGAAATTAATAATATAAATAGTGAAATAATAAATGATGATTTTTTAAATTATACAGATGATAAAAGATACGACTTCATCATATCAAACCCCCCATTTTATGAAACTGGAAATGTCCCATCAAATGACATAAATATAGCTACCTGCAAAATGGAGTCTTTTTTAAATATGTCATACTTTTTTAAAAAAGTGAAATTTTTCTTAAAACCAAAAGGATATTTTATCTTTTGCTATAAAGCCTCCAGCCTATCTGAAGTAATATGCACTTTACAAAAAAATAACTTAACTACTCAAAAAATTAGATTTGTCCATACTAAAGAAAACAAAAATGCCAAATTAGTTTTAATATATGCAAGATTAAATTCAAAATCTAAAACAGATATAATCTCTCCACTCATTATGCAAAAAGATAATGAACTTAGTGAAGAAATAATAAATATATATAATAAAGCCAACACTCACACCATCAAAAGCGAGAGCATTCCTATAATTTAATCTAAAAGAATTAAAAATAGGGATTATGCCGACAAATAATAATGAATATAATAGTATGATAGGGTTTAGTTTTTATTACTAAATAAAATATAATATGCTAAAATACATTAGATAGACAAATATGGCAAGTTGATTTATTGGTTATTTGAAGATATGTATTCCCATCTGAAGAGACTGTGAGCGAGTGAATAAAATAGGCTATAAAGGAAACTAAAAAATGCATACAATAAAACTAGAAGTTAAAGATAGTTTTTATGCTAATATAATGGACATATTAAATAATTTAAACAACAAAGAAGTCCGAATTATAGGAGATAAGAAAAAAAATACTTTAGGGAACCTCTATTAATTCAAATAATTTAGATAATGTTAGATTTTAGTCTTAGAGTGATTTTTATAAAATACGGTGTAGCCGTAGCTACATCTATTTTATAAAAATTGCTATAAGGCTAAAATATAATATTAGCTATTTATTTTGAATTAATAGAGGTTCCCTTTAGCTTCTAAAAACTCAAAAGAATTTTTATCTGATTTTGAAAATGGGGTTAAGACTATAAAGAAAATTAAAAACAAAGAATATGATACTTCTACTTTGCCTCAAGGAATACTAGAAGATGTTATGCAATCTTTAGATAAACAATAAAATATGGTTAAGTTTGTTGCCTTATTGGAGTTTCATAAAAATTATAGAACACTTAAAAAAAGATATTATAAATGCCAAAAAACTTATAAGTAAATCATCAAACAATACGACAAGTTTAGGTGATGAATTTTATAAAACTAGAATTAAAAACTCTGATAAAAATAAAGATAAAAGTGGGGGATATAGAATTATTACATATTTTATAGACATTGATGATACTATATATCTAGCTAGTATATATGATAAAAGCAAGATAGACAATATTACCAATAAACAATTATTAAAAATTATAAAAGAGAATTATAATTTTATGTTAGCAAAGTAAGGAAAGACTAATGAAAATCATATTTTTAAATACCTTTTTTATTGTAGTTTTATTAGGTAGCTCATTTTCTGCTGATGGGTATGGGGATACTAAAACAAAATCTAAAAATGATGCTTTGAAAAATCTTTCTGAATTGTTTTCTGTTCAGGTTAATTCTAGCAGTAGGACGCAAAAGAAAATATCAGATAATGAATTTAAGACTAATATTAAGACTAATCTTGATGTGTCTAGTGATATAACTCTTCCTAATGTGGAGTATGAAATAATTTCTCGAAACAATGATGTTTTTAAAACTAAGGCTACTGTTTCGCAAGAAGATATAATTTCTTATATGGGAAAATATAAAATCTTTTTAGAAAATATTAATAAATCAAATAATAAGAAGAGCAATGAAGAATTAGAGAAAACATTGAGTGATATTGAGAATATTTATAAATTATTTTTAGTTGTTGATATAAAAAAGCCAAAAGCTTTTATAGAGTTTATGGAAAATAAGCATAGGCAAATTACTTCTTATCTTTATGATGGTGTTTTAACTATTGCTAATTATAAGATGATAGAATTATATATTAATGAAGAAAAAGCTAATGCGAATATTATTTCTGTAGAGTCAGAAAAAGAGCATATTTTAAAAGCTTATAAGAAGGGATATTTTTCAGTAGATAAAAAGATAACTCTAAGAACTCAGGAAAGAAAAACGATTGATTTTCAATTTATAAAAAAGAAAAAAAGATATATCAATTTAATATCTGATGTCTCTGTGAATGGTTTTTTAAATACATATAAAATCATTAATGATAGTGATGCGAAAATATCATTTACGGTTTCTTATAAAATAAAAGAAAAAGATAAAGGTAAGTATATAAAAATAATAACTTATGGTAAATTACTTATAAAATCTAAAAATAAAAAAATAGGTGGAGTTGATTATTCTTATAAAAAAACTTGTTTGAGTCAAAAAAGAAAAGGGTGCTTAAAGTCTAGTAAAAAGAAATTAATTAAAAAATTAATTAAAAAAGCTCTAATAAGGATAGATGAATATGAAAATAAATAAATTAATAATGTCATTGATGGTGCTACTTATGATGCAGTCTTGTGCCTCAAATATGGGTGCTAAAAAGAAACAAGTGAGCAATGATGAGAAAGTATTTTTAAAAATTAATGAATTTATGTATAGCCTAAATAAAAGGAAAAGACTAAAAAGGAAAAGGCTATCTTATCATTTAGATTTATCAAATAAATATAAGAATATATTAGAGCAAACCATAGTGGATGAGCAAACAAAATATGGCTATATCGTGATAAATAGAAGCTATATCTCTGCTTTGGATATGGAGCAAGATATAGATAATCAAGAAAGCACTTTGCAAGGGGTTGATTTAGTTATTATAGCTAAAGGTGAAAGCTCGTCTATTGTTTTAAAGGCTCTCACTATAAAAAATGAAAATCTTTTAACTATGAATGTGATTAAATTAAAAAAAGAAAAAAGCAATATAGCTTACACTAGAGGTGATAATGCTTTAAAATATTATGATGCCATAAAGCACTGTAATGGGAGCAAAAAAAGCATTCCTACTGAAAATGATGCTTATAATATAGAAGATAAAGATATTTTATTTTGGACTAGCAAAAATACGAAAAACTCCAATATGGCTATGGTTTATGACCCTAAAGAAGAAAAATTTCTTGAAGCATTTAGAAGTGATACTTTTGATGTGGTGTGTGTAGATAAATGAGAAATCTTTTTTTTATAGCTTTATCTTTAGTTTTTGTAAATGGCGGTTTTGATACGAGTGTATTTTTGGAAAATATAAAGAGTATTAAAACAATATATATATCTTATGAGGATGCTCACGGTAATAAACAAAGAATGCCTATAAATATGAATAATAAAATGATTTCAGATGAGCTTATAATCATTAGCGAAGAAAAAAGACAAACTTCTTTGAGGGAAGTTAAATTATCTATACCTGATAAGATTAATTCTATAGAGGTTGATTATATAGATAAAAATAATAAAGATATGAATATATTTATGGGTATTGCTTTAGATGATAGAAGCATAATAGGTGATAATCTTTATATTTATAAAGATAAAGACTTTAATCATAAAAAGAAGAAGAATGATTTTGGAAGCTTGTTTCAAAAAGCAAGTAAATCTCAAGAAACTTATAAAAAGCCTATGAGAAGAGCAAGTGCTAAAAGAAAAACTACTAAATCATCTGCTTCTTTAGATATAAAGCATTTTGAAAATGAGAATTATATAGAAATAGAAATAAGTAATTGCGGGAATAAGACTTTTGATATTTGTGATGAGGTGAAAGAGCCTAGCATAACTGGAAATAGTAAAAAGGTTATTTTTTATTTTAATATAGAAAAAAAGCATACAAGAATAATGAATCCATCTGATAATATCAAGAGAATTGAGGTTGGGTATAATATAAAAAGAGACCCACCGACTCATCTTGTTATCGAAGTGTATAAAAGCATAGATAGGGCTGAAAAAATATATAATAAAAATGGGGATACTAGCTCTAGTCCATCGACGGACTTTACAACTAATCATAAGAAAATGTCTTATAGATTGCATATTAGGTAAAAAAAATTGAATAAAATAAAATTACTTCTAATTATATGTTTTAGTGTATTAAATAGTAATCAAATGACATCTAGCTGTAAGAATTATGAATATCAAGAATGCTTAGATGATGGGTGGAAATTTGAGAATGATAGTCATATAAATGCTTTAAAAAATTATACTAAAGCTAAAGAGCTTAATGAGGGAAATTCTCTTGTGAAATCTTATGAGCATATCGTCCAAGCAAGAGATATAATATCAAAAGAGCAAATTTTACAAAGCAAAATGAAAAAAAATATTTATAGTGGAAGTGCATTAAGACCGAGAGTTAAGCCGTATAAAACCAAAATTAAAAATACTTATAATATAAATTCTTTAGAGCTTAATACCTCTAGTAAAAATACGGCTCAGCCTATCTTGATAGTGGAATGCTCTAAAAATGAAAATAGTATTTATGTTCATAATATAAATAAATCTTTTAAAGAAAATAAAAAAATCAATAATATGAATTTAGTGGATATTAAGGTCGATATTAATGATAAATCTTATGAAGTGGATGATGTGGAAAGTGGAGCGATGAGTAAGTTGGTGGTAAACATAAAAAAATGTGATAAATTAAAAACATCTCTTAGTGGTGCGAACTCTTTATTAGGTGAGAAATCCATTTCAAAAGTCCAATTAATTAAACAAGGGAATATATAGTGAAAATAATTATTTTAATCTTATCTTTTATAAGTTTATCATTTTCAAATATTTTAGATAAAGACTTTTATATGGAATATATCATAAAGATAAATAAGCATAATAAGGGTGTTTTGCAGATTAAAAATAAAAAATCCCAAGCAAGTGTCAAGTATATAAATATAGATAAAAATGATAATTTGCCATTTTTCTATAAACAAAAAGAATTTACTTATACTAAAAATAAAAAAGAATTAAAATCTAAAACAATCACCATAGATAAGAAATATGAGGTAATATACACAGTCCCTAAGGATGAAGCAGATGATTATAATATAGCACAAGTAGATATAAAGTCATCAGCGGCGATAAAAGACTTAGATGCTGATGAGGTGCTAGCTACATTTCGTAAAAATCCATTAAATACTTTTGAGGGGTTAATCTTATACTTTATGAATAATAAAAAAGTTAATAAGAAGCAAAGAGTGTGGATATATGAGCCACAGAAAAATATTTTATTTAATTTAGGTGTCTTAAAGCAAGAGCATAATAAAAAAATAATGATAAATAAAACTCCATTTAGAACCAAAAAAATAACAATAGGAAGAATTAGCTTTGATAATAAAAAGAAGATACCTCTTTTTGAGATTTACACCTATAAAAGCTTAGTTTTAAAAATAAAAAGCACAGCAGGTAAATATGATATATCTCTTAATGGTATAGGTAATTATGTAAAAGGGAAGTTTTCATCTACAAGGGCTATTTCTGAGAGGACATTAGAGGAATTACGAAAAAATCATAGTATGTCTATAAATACAATTAACCCTAAAGCTAGATATGAGAATGAACAATTTATAATATCTACTGAATTAAGAATACCTAAAATCAAAATCAAAAAGAAAGAAAGAAATTATTTATTTAATTACCTACAAAATACAGATGCCTCTAATCTAAAAAATAAAAATAAATTCAAATATGTAACCGATAAACAAATATGCTCTTATATTCATAAAACAAAGCCTAGCAAATACACAAAACAATGTAAATATGAGAATACATACAAAAAAGATAGGTTTGATATAAGCGATATAAATAATGCCCTACCAAATAAAAAATATCAAAAATGCGAAATAAAAGATGACAATAATTTGATAGATAATTATAAGAAAAAACTAATATGCACAGGTAAATATGGAGATAAAGAAGAAATTAAAAACTTATCTAGCATAGGTGAAATAATGATTGATAGTTTTCAAAGAAATTCAAAAATACATTACACATATGAAAATAGCAAAAGAATAGTTCAAAATAATAAATTCTTCATAGAGGTAGATTTCATTAAACATAGAAAAATAAACTATGAATATTTAATAAAAAGCAATGCAAGTAATGTTTTGAAAAATGAATTTTTTAATAATTTGGCAAAAGGAACAATTAAATTTATTAAAAAAAGCAATAAATATGGCTTTAGCATAAATGAAACAAATTTTCATCTACATATATGCGAAAAAGAAACAAATCTAAACAAGGAATTTTCCTATAACAAAGGAGGATGTTATATAAAAAACTATACACAGCATTTTAATAAAAATGACGAAAAAGGTTTTTTATCTAATAAGCTAAATGAAGATAAACCTATTTTAAGATTGATAAAAAGAGATAAGAAAGAAAGAAATGGCGAAGTTTCTTTTGAAGAATTAAAAGGCAAGGCTAGTAATGGGTTTAGGTTTTAAATTCCTATTTTTTAGATTATTGTTTTATAAGTATAAATTCTCCCACAAAAGGCTTACCATCTTCAAAGTCTGTATTTGATTTATCTGTTAGCTCTTTTATTGCTTCTTGAGGATTAGTGGCAATATTTGATGAATTAAACAGGGTTCCACTATCAGTTCCCGCATCATATAATTTTAAGCTTATTGTTTTATCATTAATCCAATTATTCTCATTATCTAGTAATTTTAAACTATTCACACCTATAAACCAATCAGGGCTTGGGGCTAACATAGATACTATGCTAAGATATGGATAATCGCTACTAACTTCAAAATTCAATGATATTTGCTTGGGTGATGGGCTAAGTAATGAGCCTTTTATTATTCTATTTATATTTTTATCACTTTTCATACTTCTCGTGATAGAACTCACAGAGCCTGTCTCAGCCATAGATTTCATACCTAAACTTGAAATACCTCCACTTTTCCAAATACTCGTTTTATCATTATGCAATCCTCCAATAAGAGGTGAGAAATGTGGATTAGATGGAAAGTTTTTAGGATGAGTGGATGAGTTCCAAGTGGCTTTGAAAGTAAGCTTATAGGTTGCAGTTTTTATTTCTGGTTCGATACCTTCATTAGAGTCATTAATAGGGATAGCATTTCCAGTGCTAAGAGTTCCTTGTAATGGATTAAAAGAAGTGCTTTCTAGTGTTTTTGGAGCTTTCTTATATCCATCAAATGCACCTGCATTATGTATTGGTTGCCATTTTTTATCAGGAATGGTGTAATACCATATCTTAATTTCATTATCATTTATTTTTTTAAACAAAAAAGCATTTCCATTTTGCACCCAAAAATACCAACCAATATTTATTGTAGTATTTTCTATAAGTTTAGCTTTTTCTAAAGCAGTCCCTCTAAGAGAGCCATCTATAATAGAAGAAAATGTAATAGTCTCTTCATTTTTATTTTGTGCAACATCTCTAAAAGACTTAACAGCCTCAGAAAAGCCATCAAATGCACCAGCATTATGTATTGGTTGCCATTTTCTTGATTGAGTATAATACCACACTCTAAGACTAACATCATCTTTTTTAGTGCTAGCTAGGTAAGCATTATTATCTTTAACCCAGAAGAAATACTGCATTTTTGTATCATTCATCCCAGCAATCATATCAACTAGTTCATTAATAGTTTTTTCTTTTGCATTAATATGGATAGAGAATGACAAAAGCACAATTAGAATATAAATAATAAATTTCATAAAATTCCTTAATTGTAATTAATTCTAACATATTAAGTTTATACTAGTTCAAATAAGAGCCTATCGTTTGGATAACTTTCTTGCTATAAGCATCTGATACCCATATAGCTATTGCATATTTTCTATTATTATTTTTTTTAAAAGCTGGTAAGGAGATGGTTGTTTTTAAAGAGCCATTTTTGATTTTACTTGCATATGTTTTTAATGCTACACTTACAAAATTATGATTAAAAATTTCTCCATTATTTTCCCCTGCTTTTACTTTGCTTATAAAATTCATACCCATAATAGAGACTTCTATAAAAACTTTTCTATTTTCATCATATATCTTTTTGTTTTATTCCCTATGCTTTTCAGAACTTTAGAATATTTTTTCATAAATACTAGAAGTATGGGGAAAACTTATTTTCGTGTATCTTTTCTTATAGAAGTTAAAAATTGATAATATAAATACCCTAATGAAACTTTATTTAAAAGAAATATTAAGGGCTTTTCTGTTATACTTTTATCGTGATTAGCTATGGACATGTATTTGAATATATTATTTAAGCCTTCTTCTTGGCAAATGCTCCATATATTATTAGATATGCTATAATCTGTTATAAATCCCACAACGAATATCCAAAAAATTGGTAAAATCCAAATGCTTGAATGATTAGATATAATCCAATGAATGAACAAAACAAACCAATCAAAAAAATCTCTTGAGCATATTTCTAATTTATTACGTCTTTTTTTTAGTTCTAAAGAATGGTATTTATTTGAATCAATCACATTACCAACTTTTCTAAGTTGATACTTTATTATCCTATATGTTTCTTGTGATGTATTTTGTTTAGATATTTTACTATCTAATTGCTTAATATTAAAAAAATTCATTTCTTGCTCAATATTAGCATACTCTAAATCTAATCCTTGTTTAAAAATACTACTTCTAAAGTGAGTATATCCTTTAAAAGTAACATATTCAAATTTTAAAAACTCTTCAAAGGTTGTATCTCCAAATAAAGCAAGTTTATGAAAATTAATCGCCTTAAAGTAAATAGTGCTTTTTTCTGTTTCCCCTGAGCTAATAACACTTTTAAAAAAATCTGCATTTTTTATAAAATCAGTATCTTCTAACATAAAGTTTTTTATTAAACAATTGTGCAGTTTAAAGTTTTCCTCAAAATGTGTATTTTTAATTGATATATTATCAATGGAGATTTGATTATCATTTTTGCTGTATTGATTATTAATATAACATTTATTTTTAAAGTTGCAATTACT
>JAJVLF010000043.1 GCA_029255845.1 Campylobacterota bacterium
CGCATTTTATAAAAATCACTATAAGACGAAAATCTAACATTATCTAAATTATTTGGATTAATAGAGGTTCCCTATATTATTTTTGAACGGTTTAGGAATATTTTTTAAATCTTTAATGGCACTTTTTCTAATTTCAATTTTCATTTTTTAAATAATCATCAAAAGACATACTATCATCATTTCTTGTTGCTTTTAATAATTTTAAATCTTCAATATCTTCTTGTGAAGATATTTCTAATCCATCATTTTTAAAATGTTCTAATATCCGTAAAACTTTTTTTGTTAAAGTTTCATTTTTTATATTTATTGTTAATGTTTGCATAATAGCCCCTAAATCATAGTTGTTTTTTTACTTTAGTGATTTTATTATACTTACTAAGTCTTAAATTTTATATACTCATATTATCTTTATCTGTAATTTTCAGGATTACTTAATCAAACCTCCAAATAAAGTATTGATGAAAAAGCTAAGTTAGCTATACTACCAAAGATACAAAAGGAAATGAAATGCAAAACACAAAAAAACAAAATGCCATCAAAGGTGCTTTTTATGGGGCTATAGTAGGAGATGCCCTTTGTTTAGGTTCTCATTATGAATACGATGCACAAAAAATATATAAATCTTATGGAGATAAGCCTATAGAAAAATTTATGTCTCCAGGTGAGATGATGGGTGGAGCTACTCATGGGATTGGTTGGGGAGAGAGAAATTATCATCCTAAGAAAAAGGCGGGTGGTACTACGGATTATGGGGATTATAATATTTTAATATTAGAGTATTTGGCTTCTACTGCTAATCCAAAAAGAGATTTTGATGTATCTGCATTATTGCCTCATTGGGTAGATAGGCTTGAAAATGATTGGGGTTCTTGGATATGTACTATGACTCGTGAGACTTATGCTCAAGTTAAAAAGAATATGAATATTAGATTTCTAGGTGGCAATTCTAATGCAATGGCTATTCGTCATATAGGGGCTTATGGATATTATGATGATGAGGAAGAGATAGCTAAAATATCAAGATTGGTTATGTTTACTCATACAAATGAGGAGGCTTTGAGCGGGGCAGAATTTTTTGCTCGTGTTACTTTTCGTGTGATTAATGGGGAAGATGTATTAACTGCTATTAATGAAGTAGCGAGTATTTCTAATAATTTTATAAAAAATAAAGTAGCTCAAGCAATAGAAAAAGTAAAAGAAGCACAAGATGAAAATCTATCTCTATCAAAAGAAAAATTTAAAGATGATTTAGCAATAACATCAATGGCAAGATTATGGGATATAGGCAGAACAGAGCCAATTAGAGTAGGCAAAGCAAGTCCTACAGAAGGGACATTACCAGGGGCTATTTATTTTATATTAAAATATAAAGATAATGATGATTCTGTCAATTTAGCCTTACAAGCAAATACTATGGTAGGAGGAGATAATGCATCAAGAGCTATAGCTATTGGTATGGTTTTAGGAGCTAAAGAGGGTGTTTTAAAAATACGAAAAGATTGGTTAGAGGAGTTAGAGCAATATGAGTATTGTGAAAGTCTTTTGAATAAATTGCCTTTGTTGAGATAGGGATTAATAGGCATTGCGGGTCAGAGGTTTACTATTTACTAAAAACTTACCCTGCTTCGATAAAACATAACTCCATCACTAAAACCTACATACTCCAGACTAACAAGCCTTAGCTTATTGAATTTAGTCCCACTAACTTATAGCTAAAGTCATCTTTAAATTTAACTATCTTAGTCTAACTGATATTTTAACTCAACTAAAACATTACTCCAATCATCTCTTTTACTCTGCCTAATTATCGTCATTTCATCATACCAAGGAGATTTATTTGTTTCTAGTAGCCATCTAAAATCTGGCATATATTGTAATAATAATATCGTTTCTTTTCCCATCGCTCCTGATAAATGGGCTATGGAAGTATCTATGCTTATCACTAAGTCTAGCTGGTCTATGAAAGAGGCTGTGTCTTCCCATGTTTTTATCATAGGGGCTAAATTTATTATTTTATCTTCTAAGTTATTTTCATTTATTTCTGCTTGCATATCTTCTTTTTGTAATGAGAAAAAATTGCAATTTTTTAGAGAAACTATGTCTTTTAGCATATTTAGGTTTATAATTCTTTTTTTATTATTTTTATTTTTGCTATTTCCTTGCCAAACTATTCCTATATTTTTTTTATTTTTTGATATGTTAATGGGTGTTTTTATGGTAGGAAAAATATATTTGTTTGCAAAAGGGATAGTTTTTATGACTGTCCCAAAATAAAATGGCAAACTTAAAAGCTCTATTTCATAGTCTGAGTAAAGGGTATCCATATTTCCCTCTCCTGTTATTTCTATTTTTTCATTTTCTAATTGTTTTAATAATCCTACAAGCTCATTATGGACTCTAAGGAGGACTTTTTTAACATCTTCTTTCATAAAAAGATTAACAAATCTTACAAATTGTATTGTATCTCCTAAGCCTTGTTCTGATTTTATAGATAGCACTTTTCCTTTTAGGTTTTCTCCATTATATGGAGTTGTAGATGGTAGTTGTCCGTGAGTTGAGGCATTATAATTATCCATCTTCTTTCGCCATTCATATTTTTTCCATCCGTTTTCATAATCTCCCTTTAAAAGGTATAATGTGGATAAATTCCAATGAGATTTAGCGAAGTTTGGGTCTATAGAAAATGACTTTATGTAGTATTTTTCTGCTTCATCTAGTTTTAGAAGGTTTTGATAGCAAATGCCGAGAGAATTGTATGCTTTTTTATCTTGTGGGTTTAATCTAACAGCTTGCAAAAAATACTTATTCGCATTATCATAATCGCTTAAATTCATATATGACACCCCTATGTCATAAAAAATGTCTTTTATTTTTCTGTATATTTCTGGGTTTAGTTTTAATAATAAAAAATATAATTGTATTATGGTTTTATAATCGAGTTCTTTTTTTGCTATTGATACTAAAAACTCTATCGCGGGTATTTCTTTTTTAATTTCTAAAGAAGCATAGAAATATTTTTTAGCATTGATGAAATCATCTGCATTATAATGCAAAATAGCCAATCCATTTAAGGCATCTATTGAATTTTTATCTATTTCTAAAACTCTTAAAAAGCACTTTTTAGCATCTTTCGTATTATCATTTGCATTTAATACATTTCCCATAGAAGCAAGGAAAAAGACATTATTTGGCTCTTTATCTAAGCATTCTTTTAATAAATTAAAAGCTAATTCTAGTTTTTTTGTTTCTTTAAAGCATAATGCTAACAGCCCTTTAGTATTTAGCTCATCAGGAAATACTTGCAATAATTGCTTAAATATTACAATCGCTTCATCATATTTTTTCTCTCTATAAAGATTGCTTCCATTTATAAAATGCTGATTTGCTTCTTTTTGATTCATTTAAAAATACTACTGCCACTTCCTGATAAAAAATATCCAGTATCTGCATACTGACCTAAACTAGGGTGCAATTTAATAGCTGGTTTATATAAATCATTTAAAAATAAATTGTCATAATTGCTTAATATATGATTTGAGTTTTCCATAAGCAAAGTCTTTTCTATTTCTTTTTCATCAGATAGGGAAAAATTATCTTTAAATTCTTTGTATATTTTAGGAGTTTCGCATTTCTCTTTTATAGTTTTTATATTTATTTTAGGAATTTCTTCTTTGTATTCTTTTATTATTTCACCCTTACCAAAGACATTAGCTATTTTAAAATCATAAAGAAAAAATGCTATATCAGAGCCTACCTCATCGCAAAGCAATAACATATCATCTATATTCAATTTAAGAGATAATTCTGTATTTAACATCTTTAAAAATGTAGCTACATTAGAGCTACCTCCTCCTAATCCAGCGAATACTTTTATGTTTTTATTGATATGTAAATCATAATCATTAAAAAAATCTTTTATTTGTTTTTGATACTGGGTTTTAAGAAGTTTGAGATATATTTTGTATATTAAATTATCCTCAGTAGAACAAGGTAAATTATTACCTATGATTGTAAAGTCAGGTTGATTTGATTGAGTAAAAAACAGCTCATCATATAAGCTATCTATTTTTAAAAACCTAGAGATTAGGAAATGAAATTTATCATTTCTTCCTATTAGTTTAAGGAATATATTAATTTTGGCATAAGACTTATGACAGCTTGTCATATAGATTAGCTATTTTACTTTTTGCATCGCCATCGTTTTTAGCTTCTATATTTGCACCTTCTACTGCTTTTTTTAACTCTTCTCTTAAAACAATCACTTCTCTTGGGGCATCTATTCCTATTTTTACATTATTCTTATCGATAGAAACAATCCTAACAGAAACATTATGTCCAATAGAAATAGACTCACCTACTTTTCTTGATAATACTAACATATTTTTATCCTATTAAGCACATATGAAACAGTGCCGTTTTCTATTTTTAAAATGGACAAAAAATCATCATTTTGAATAAAAAAAGTAGATTCATTTTTATTTTTAAATTCGTCTATATCCAATTTCTTCCCATTTATTAATTTTTTTTTATCACCTATGTAAATATTTTCATCTATATTTAGATAGCTGGTTATGTTTAATTCTCGCTCATCTTCAAAGCAAAAATCTCCTTCACTCACTCTATGTAAAGAGCTTAAAGTCCCAGAGCTTGCTAATTTTTCTAATATAATCTCTGCTAAGCTTCTTATATACCCGCCCTCACTAACGATAACTTCAAAAGTTATGAAAGGATGTGCATAATTTAAAAACTTCGCTTCATAAATAAACATAGTTTGTTTTTTTAATTCAAAATCTACATTTTTTCTAGCTAGATTATATGCTCTAATTCCATTAACTTTTTTCGCACTATATTTTGGCGGAATATAAGCTAATGTTTTTTTATTTATATCATTAAATACATTTTTTATATCGGTAATATTTATTTTCTTATGACTATTTATAGATAAAATATTCTCTATATCCATAGAATCACTATTAGCTCCCAGCCAAATGGTAGCTAAGTATTTCTTTTTACTCTTTTCTAAAAATCTAAAAAGCTTAGTATATTGCCCAAAAGCACATATCAAATTCCCAGAGGCAAAGGGGTCAAGAGTCCCTGAAAATCCCGCCTTTTTCACATTATATTTTCTTTTTATTCTTCCAAGATAATTATTAGAGCTTATAAATTTAGGCTTATTTATGCAAAATAGTTTATTCATTCGCTAGTATTTCATTTCTTTTCCCAAATACTCATCTGGGATATAGAATGCTGATATTTTCTTTTAGTTTCCCTAATCACAAACTCCACATCTATAGTTTTTATTAACTTAAACCCATCAAGATGAGTCTTTAAAGAATCTAAAGTCAATATATTTTCATCATCTTTTTTATATCCACCTAACCATTTATCTTTTTTAGTATATTCTTCAAGCCAAGTATAAGGAGAGCTAATAGCTAATATACCTCCTTTTTTTATCCTTGTTTGAATATCTTTTAGAAAAATACTAGGATCATATAATCTATCTATCAAATTATTACATAAAATCAAATCATAATCATTATGCTCTTGCTTTAAATTACAGGCATCTCCTTGATAGAATTTTATTTTATTTTGAATATCTCCAAAACCTAGCTCTTTTAAAGATATTGATTTTAAATTATTAATTTCTCCCTCTTGCTTAATGCTATACTTTATTTCATTATTATTTTGCAAACTCTGTGCGACTTTTATAAAATTAGCAGAAAAATCTATCCCCGTAACCTCATCATATATAGTAGCCAGCTCATAGCTTGAGCGACCCACAGCACAACCCAAGTCTAAAGCTTTCAATTTGTCTTTACTTTTTATCACATCATCTAAAACATTAACTGTTTTTTTACAAAAATTATCGACATTAAAATAAGACTCTCCATAATGAAACTCACAATACTGAGATATAAGCTCATCACTTTCATAAATATTTGACATTGTTTTAACTTCCTCTTTTGAATTAATATATCTAAACCCAGAATGTTGCAAAAAATGCTTCCTAAAAGCATACCTAGATTCCTTTAATGCTTCATTGCCCGTAGATATAAACGAGCCACCTTTCATTAATGAATGCTTATCATCAAAAGTAGGCATAGTAAAATCATCATATAATTTATGAGGCTTAAACCCATCAAAAGGATACATATTACTAATGCTCCATTGCCACACATTTCCTATCACATCATAAACACCATTAAAATTATGCAAATCAACAGGAGTAGAAGAGTTATATTTACAATTAATATTAGCTTCCTTACTATCCCCATTAGTAAAATCAAGCATTCTATAATACTCATCTTCACTAGGAAGCCTATAAGAAGTCCCCTCTTTATCATTTAGATAATTAATAAAAGCCTCAGTCTCATAAAAATTAACCTCCACTGGATGAGAAAGAGGCAATTCTCTAATATAACAAATTTCTCGTAAGAAATACTTATCATCTTTCTTGCTCCAAAAAAAAGGCATTTCTCTTTTAGCTTTATTCTTCCACAAAGCACCCTCTTTTGAAAAAAACTTATCTTGCTTATAGCCACCATCTAAAACAAAACTCATAAATTCTCCATTAGAAACCAGATATTTACTAGCCTCAAAATCAGAAATCACATTTTTATGTGAGCCATATTCATTATCCCATCCATAAAAATCATTATCATTATGATTTTTCCCTATACTAATCTCTCCGCCTTTAATTTCCACCATTTCATTAACTATCTGTTTCGTTTCATTCCCATAAAAAGGCATAAAATCTTTATGCTTTTGCACAAAAGAAAAATCCATCTCTCTAATAAGAACCGATGATGTCTCAAGATGAATTTTCTCATGCTCTATCCCCATCAATATGCACCAAAAAGGAGACTCCCAATTAATAGGTAAGCTTAGGGTAGTGTTTTTTATGCTATCTAAAACCACCTGCTTAACATCATCTCGATATTTTTTCACCTCATCAAAACTAGGCCATTTATAAGAAGATTTATTGATACTATCCCAGCCCATTTCATCAACCCCAATAGCAAATAGATTTTCAAATTTAGCATTTAAGCTTGTAGATATAAGCCCTGCTAATTTCATTTTATTGATAAAAAAAGTAGCCGTATGACCATAATAAAAAATCAAAGGATGTCTTAAGTTATTAGGTCTTTCATATATGAAAGTTTTATCTTTTAGCACATCAAAAAGGCTCTCATACATATCAAAAGAAGCTAAGAAATATTCTTTTATCTCATTTTTAGTAGCTGTTTTTATATTGATAGATGGGAGAAAGTTTTTGTCAATGGACATAAAGTTGCCTTATAGTTTTTCTTGTCATTTTAAAGTTTTTTTTAGTAAAAGTCAATTACGAATACTTTTTTATTAAAAATTAAATAATACTGACAATCTAACTATTGGGCTTATCCCAATATTGCCATCTTCAAAAAAATAATTAATCTTCTCTCCCATAAACACATCCACAACAACACCATTTTCTTGAGGACTTATAGTCTCTATCCCTAAACCTATACTAGCTCCTACAAAAGTGCTTTTACTATCTTTTCCAAAAGAATCTAAATAAGACACATCAGCTCCATATACATATTTAAGAGCAAAATCTAAATTATCATTTACATAACTATTCAAATATTTCGCTTTATTAAAATAAAAAGAAATATTCTTAACATCCTCAGATATCGCAACCCATCCAATATACTCCAAATATCCATCATCACTATGCTCTCTAAAAAATATCCCAGGATATCCTAATCCTACAGAATAATTTATCTTATTATTTGAAGATACTATTTCTTTTGAAAATAGAATACTTAATAATGCAATAAATGTTAATATAATTTTTTTCATAATATTATCTCCTTTTGTTTTATTATATTCTATTCAAATAAATTTTAATATAAATATACATATTTAAAGAGTTATTTTTATCTTTTTGTTGTAGAATGCACGAAATTTATTAAAGAAAAGGACTTAAATGGCTAAGAGTTTATGGTTTAGAGATACCGATGAAGATATTTTAATGGTAGATGAAAATGTTATTCGAGCTAGGGCAGGCTTCTTCTTGTTTGTGCCTATTTTTATGGCTTTTACAATTTTTGATTTTAGCTCTATGTTTACAAGCCAATGGATAGTAGATAATCTTACTGCTAGTTCAGATTTTATGGATGCAGATGATGAGGGAAGACAAGTATATATGGTGGAAGCTGTAAAAAGAACTTATGTATATACTTTGCAAACCATTGTCTTATCTATAGCTTTAATAGAAATGTTTTTAGGCACAAACAAACATACTTGTAAATTTTCCCCTACGATTAATTTAGCTACTTATATAATGAGAAGAAAAAGACCCACTTATGTTGCATATGCCCCTAAAAAATTCGCTTGGGGAGTAGGAGTATTTTTAATGTCCTTATGCATATTATTTTTTAACCCCACTATGATACCTTTTGTAGACCCTATTATCTTACCTTTAGAATTTGGTCTTACTTTATTATCTATTTGTAGTTTATTTATTTGGCTAGAAGTTAGTTTTGGCTACTGTATGGGATGTAAAATGCATTATTTATTAGATAAAGCTGGGATTTTAAAAGAAGAATGTTATCACTGTAATGATATAACGAAAAGATAAGCTATAGGGAACCTATAAATTACTAGTTTTATATTTTTCTTTAAATCTTCTAATCATAATAACAGAGATAATATTAAGACCTAAAGTAATCACAAACAAAACCAGCCCTAAAGCAAATGCAGAAAGGGTATCGGGAGAGTTAAATTCAAAATCACCCGTAAGAGCTGTTACTATTTGAACAGTTACGGTTGTCATATCTTCTAGTGGGTTTATTGAAAATTTATTGGCATTCATTCCTGCTGCCATTACGACTATCATAGTCTCACCTAGAGCTTTAGACATAGCCAATAAAACAGATGATATTATGCCTGGTAAGGCGGATGGGATGACTATGTCTATTATTGTTTCAGACTTTGTCATTCCTAAAGCAAGGCTTGATTTTTTTAAACTATCTTGAACTGAAGAGATAGCATCATCACTTAAGCTAGATATGATAGGAACAATCATAATCCCCATCACAACACCAGCTGCCAAAGCAGAATTAAAAGAAGCATCTAAGCCAAAAACCTCACAAAGCTCAACAATAAAAGGAGCCACAGTGATAGCTGCAAAAAACCCATAAACCACAGTAGGTATCCCGGCCAACATCTCTAATATAGGCTTCAAACTAGCTCTAAGTTTGGAACTAGCATATTCACTCATGTAAATAGCAGAAAGCACACCAATAGGGATAGCTACTAAAAGAGCTATAAAAGTAATAATAAAAGTCCCCATAAAAATAGCAGTTGCTCCAAATTTACTATTTTCCGTCCCAGGACTCCATTCATTTCCTGTAATAAAATAAATAAAACTCTTAAGCTCAAAAAACTCCATCGCCTCAAATATAATAGAAAACAAAATACCAAAAGTAGTAATGATGGATATGGTGGTAGCCATAATCAAAAAATACTTAATTATATTTTCCGTTAAAACTGTTTTTTTATTTTTTGAACCAAATTTAGACAAAACTTACCTTATTTTTTATTTTTTACAAAGAGCAGATAAAAAAGGTTTAGCTGTCAAAAAAGAACCCCTATTAATGCAAGACTTATCTTTATATGTATATGTTCTAATATCTCCATCACTTTCTAAGCCTTGTATAATTTTACCATCACTATTATATGTATAGGTGTTATGAGATGTCTCTCCTTTGTTATTAGTTTTTCCAGCTTTTATTACTTGACCCATTGTATTATAGCTAATAGTTATAACCGTTCCATCAGAATATATGCCTTTTATTCTTTGGTTAAGGCTGTTGTAAAAGTATGTTCTTGCATTTTTATTTGTTGTTTGATTATGCATTGTTTTAAGATTGCCATTATTGTCATAAGTAAAATTATAGATAGTTCCACTACCTCTTGTTTCTTTAATCATTTGATTTGCATTATTGTATGTATAAAAATAATTATAAACATTTCCACTTTTATTTGTTTTTCTTTTACTTATCAATTGATTTTTTGCATTGTATTTGTAGGTAAAAATATCTCCATCAGGTTCTGCGAGTTTAATTCTTTGACCTATATCATTATATTCATGTAGATAAATAGAAGAACCTGTTTGGTATTTAGTCACATAATATCCACTATTTTTATTATTATCTGTTTTATTGCTATTGTCATTATTTCCTGAAGAGCCACAAGAAGAAAAAATAATAGTTATATTAAAATATATTAATGCTTGGGCAATAGCTCTTATCATAGTTCGTTTCGTAAGTTTCACTTGATTTACCTTTTAATTTTATCTCTATTATTATATGAAGTAAGTCTTAATTAAATCTTTGCTAGTTTTAGGTATTTTTTAGATATTCCCCCTAAGGAAAATCAAAAATATGTCGATTAAAGAGTGATTAATAATATACTTTATAAGGTAAGATGTGAGTAAAAGCAACTATATTTTGGCGATTGATATTGGTTCTACGAAGGTGTGTGCTTTTGTTGCTCATAAAAGTATTAAAGGCTATAGTAATAAGGTGAATATTATAGGGCATTCTTCTATTGCTTCTGAGGGGATACGAAAGGGTTGCGTTATAAATATCAAAAAGGCTAGTGAGGTTGTTAGAGAAGCTGTAAAAGTGGCTACTAATATGGCGGGGATTAAGATAAGTAAGGCTACTGTTTCTATTTCTCATGCTTATGTTAAGGGGTTTAAGAGTAGTGCTATTAAGAATATTGTTGATAAAGATATACAGGTTAAAGATATTAGAAATGTTATAGAGTCTGCTGTTGCTAATGCTGAAATTTCTAAGAACTACACTCCTATACAATCAATACCTTATAATTTTAAAGTGGATGGACATCCTAATATAGAAGACCCTAATGAGATGAGTGGCTCTCGTATAGAGACGGATGTATATATCGTTACGGCTGAAACTCCTATGATTAATAATATTGAAAAAGTTCTTAGTGAGGCTGGGGTTATTGTGAATAATTTTGTAGTGGATGTTTATGCTTCTGCTATATCTATTTTGGAAAACGAAGATAGACAATATGGTAATGTAGTGATTGATTTAGGAGGCTCTATCTCTTCTGTGGCGGTTAATAAGTATAATTCTATTTGTTATAGTGATTCTGTCCCTATGGGGTCTTTAAATATCACTAATGATTTATCTTTTATGTTTAAAATTGATATGAGCACAGCTGAGAAAATTAAAATTGAATATCCATCCATTAAGCCAATAGAAGATGATGAAGTAATTAAAATACCAAATACCAATAATATAACAAAAAGTAGAGTCATAGAAATAATATATGCTAGAGTGGAAGAAACTTTAAGACATATAAAAAAGAAATTAGATAATAATAGTTTAAAAAGTAAAATAACTTCAGATGTTATTTTAAGTGGGGGTATGGCTAAGATTAAGGGTATTAAAGAATTAGCTAGCACTATTTTTGAAGTCCCTGTAAAAGTAAAAACTCCGAAAATAGAAGATTTTCCTATTTTAGAGGATGAGTTATATTCTATAGTTCATGGGTTGATTTTATATGAAGCTATCATATTTACAAAATATGAAATTGCATATAATACTCATATGAAATATATAGCTCCTAGAGATATGAAAGATGAGTTTTACCCTTCTCCTGAAATAAATGATAATAATCTAAATAAACTAGAGCAAACAACAAAAACCAATGAGCCTATTAAGCATTTAAATATGGGACTTAGCGATTTAGACAATAAAAGCTTGTTTGAGAAAACGATTAGTTGGTTTAAAAATTCTTTTTAAGGTAATAGATGGGTAATAATGATATTAATTATAGTATAGAGAGCGAACAAGATAGCGATACCCCCATTGCTATAGTTAAAGTAGTGGGAGTTGGTGGTGGTGGAACTAATATGGTTAATAGAATTGCCGAAGAAGAAGAAAAACTTCCTATTACTTTAATCGCAGCAAACACAGATTTGCAACATTTACAAGAATCATTAGCGGATGAAAAAATACAATTAGGCTCTGTTTTAACAAAAGGCTTAGGTGCAGGAATGAAGCCTGATGTAGGAGAAGCTTCTGCTATTGAAAGTGAGAATACAATAAGAGAGTCATTAGAGGGTTCAGATATTGTATTTATTGCTGCTGGGTTAGGAGGAGGGACTGGGACAGGTGCTGCTCCTATTATCGCAAAGATTGTTAAAGATTTAGGGATATTGTCTATCTCAATAGTTACTACTCCTTTTGTCTATGAAGGTAGGAAAAGATTGAAATTTGCAGAAAGAGGGCTTAGTGAATTAAGAGTGCATAGTGATTCTATGATTGTCGTGCCAAACTCTAAGCTATCTTCTGTGATAGATAGAAATGTAGGATATAAGGATGCTTTTAGAATTGTAGATGATATACTTTATAGGGCTGTTTATGGGATATGCTCTTTGATATTTTCAAAATCAGCCGAGGGAATGAATATAGATTTTCAAGATTTGAAAACTATTATGAGCTATAAAGGCACAGCATTAATGGGGACTGGTCAAGCTAATGGAGAAAAATCTGCTCTTGATGCTATTAAAAAAGCTATTGAATCTCCTTTATTTGATAATGCTAGTTTGCAAGGTGCTACTGGGGTTTTAGTGCATTTTCAAATTCATCCTGATTATTCTTTTATGGCATTAGAAGAAGCTATGAATTATGTGTATAAAAATGTTAATGAAAACTTAGATGATGATGAAGATTTAATGTTTGGAACTACTATTAATAATTCTTTAGAAGTAGATGAGGCTCAAGTTACTATTGTGGCTACTGGTTTTGATAAACATAAAGAAAAATCACAACTTGAAGAAAGAATAGCTATAAATGAAGAGAAAGCACAATTCACACCACCTGCACAAGAAAATATAGAAAAAACTTATGATTTTAGTAATCAAGGAACTACAAAAGAAAGAATTAGTAATGCTCAAAGTATGCTTTCTGGAAATTTGTCTGATGTGGATAATAATCTCGAATTACCTTCTATTTTAAGAAAAAAATAATAACTTTTTAATATAATCAACCTATAAAATAAAGGAATTATATTATGAAAGTCATACTCACAAAAGATGTCAAAAGTTTAGGAAAAGCTGGAGATGTAAAAGAAGTAAAAGATGGATATGGTCAAAACTTCCTCATAGGAAAAGGGCTTGCTACATTAGCAAGTAATGTCAATCTTAAAAGACATGAATCAAAACAAATGCAACTACAAAGAGAAGCAAATGAAAGCAAGCAAGAAAAAGAAAAATTAAAAATAAGCTTAGAGAAATCACAATACGAAATAGAGCATAAGATAGGTGCAAATGGCTCTCTATATGGTGCAATAACAAAAATAGAAATAGCTAATTTCTTAAATGAAAAGCATAAAAAAAATATAGATAAAAAAAATATCATAGTAGAAAAAGCCATTAAATCTACTGGATTATTTGATGTGAAAATCAAGCTTGGGTTTGGCATAGTGGCGGATATTAAAATTAACATTAAGGGGATTTAGTGCATTTAGAAGCAACAACGATACTTGCATATAAAAGTGGAGAAAAGTCAGTAATAGGTGGAGATGGGCAAGTGAGTTTTGGAGATACTATTTTAAAAGGAAATGCAACCAAAGTAAGAAAATTACATAATGGGAAAGTCTTAGGTGGTTTTGCGGGTAGCACGGCTGATGCTTTTTCTTTATTTGATATGTTTGAAGAAAAGCTTAAAGAGAAAAATGGGGATTTATTAAAATCCGCAATTGAGTTTTCAAAGACTTGGAGAAAAGATAAATATTTAAGAAAATTAGAAGCTATGATGATTGTGCTTGACTTACATCATATTTTTATCTTAACAGGAAATGGAGATGTAGTGGAGCCTCAAGATGGGATGATAGCTTCTATTGGGAGTGGGAGTAATTATGCTATTTCAGCAGCTCGTGCATTAAAAAAGCATACTTCTCTTGATGGGGAAGTTTTAGTTAGGGATTCTTTAAAAATAGCTTCTGATATTTGTGTATATACAAATGATAGCATTACATTACTAAGCATAGAAAAGGGTGAAAATGAATAAGGAACTTGTTCCAAGAAAAATAGTCCAATATTTAGATGATTATATAATAAGACAAAAAAATGCAAAAAAAGCGATTGCTATAGCGATAAGAAATAGATATAGAAGAATGCAATTACCAAAAGAGTTGCAAGAAGAAATCACTCCTAAAAATATAATGATGATAGGCTCTACTGGTGTAGGTAAAACGGAGATTGCTAGGAGATTATCAAAAATGATGAGGATTCCTTTTGTGAAAGTGGAAGCTAGTAGATTCACTCAAGTGGGCTTTGTTGGTAGAGATGTGGAATCTATGGTTCGAGATTTATTAGCTGTTTCTATTAGTTTGGTTAAAGATGAATTTAGAAAATCAAATGATGAAGACATAGAAGATTATGTTTTAAATGAAATAACCAAAAAAATACTGCCTCCATTACCAAAAGGTGTAACTGAGAGTAAAAAAGAGGATTATAAAAAAAGCTTTATGAGTATGAGAGATAAAGTTAAAGATGGCACTTTTGATGATAAATTAATAAAAATATCAATGCCAGATAAAAAGAGAAATGGTGATAGTGGAGCTCCACTAGAAATGCAAGAAATGCAAGATTCTTTAACTAATCTAATGTCTAAAATGAATAATAAACAAAATCAAAAAGAAGTAACAGTAAAAAATGCAAAAAGAATTTTAATAGATGAAGCAGTAGATAATATAATAAGTGAAGATGATGTAATCACAGAAGCGATAATAAGAGCAGAAAGCGGTATGATATTTATAGATGAGGTAGATAAAATAGCTTCTAGCTCATCATCTAAGCAAGATGACCCTGGAAAAGAGGGAGTGCAAAGAGATTTGCTTCCCATAGTAGAAGGCTCAAGCATAAATACAAAATACGGTATGCTAAAGACAGATCATATATTATTTATTTCTGCGGGTGCTTTTTCTATGTCCAAGCCAAGTGATTTAATCCCAGAATTACAAGGAAGATTTCCAATAAGGGTGGAGCTAGAAGATTTAAGTGAAGATGATATATTTCAAATACTTAATTCAACTAAAAATTCTCTAATCAAGCAATATGAGGCATTATTTTCAGTAGAAAAAGTAGGCTTAATATTCACAGAAGAAAGCATAAAAGAAATAGCAAAATACACTTATCAAGCCAATCAAAAAGTAGAAAATATCGGTGCGAGAAGAATGCATACAGTCTTAGAAAAGATATTAGAAGACTTTTCTTTTGAAGCAGATGAAAAAGCGGGAGAGAGCATTACCATCACTAAAGAGATTGTGCAAGATAAATTATCATTTTTAATAGAAGATGAAGATATTAGCAGGTATATATTGTAAATAATGAAATATTAAAGTGGGCAAAAAAACAAAGATACTATTTATAATTATCCTAAATATCCTAATAATATTAAGTGAAATTATATTTGGAATTATCTCAAATTCTTTTGCCTTAATATCTGATGCATTACATAATACAGCTGATGTAATAGCGATTATAGTTACTTATATTGCTTTGATTTTAGGCATTAGAGAAGCTACTTTTAGATACACCTTTGGGTTTTTAAAAGCTGAAATGATGGCAGGCTTCATTAATACTATGTTTTTATTTATCACAATGAGCTATATGATATATGAATCCATCATTAGATTTTTATCCCCACAAATAATAGAGCCATCATATATGATTATAGTGGGCATTATAGCATTAATAGCTAATGCCATTAGTGCTTACATTTTATGGACGATAAGACTTTCTAGTAATATGAATAACAAAGAAGACATAAATATAAAATCCGCCTACTTTCATATGCTAAGCGATGCTTTAATTTCCCTATCTGTAGTTATTGCTGGTATTTTTATCTACTTTTTTAAGATTTATCACATAGATAGTATTTTGACTTTTCTATTTTCAATATACATAATAGTTCAATCATATCCACTATTCAAAAAAAGCTTTTTATCCCTAATGGATGCAAACTTACTAGAAATATCCAAAGAAACATTAGACGATATTATTACTAACAATAATGCAGTAATGCAATATCATGACCTACACATCCACAACCCAAGCTCAAAATATAATTTCATATCTTTTCATTTAGTTTTTAAAGATAAAAATATTACTTTAGAAAACATAGAAATAATCATAAATGAAATCAAAGATAAACTAAGAAAAGAAAATTTCAATCATATATTAATACAAGCAGACTCTGATAAATATATTAAAAATCATCCTAATTGTATTATGGAAACTTCTAAAAATATCTAAAATCATTATTTTGCTCCAATTTTGCAGATGAGAAAAAGGGATACTTTTAGTGTTAGTTGTAGTTTAGATTTACTAATTAGTTGTAGATAGACCTTGATAAAGAGAAAATACAATAAACATCTTAATTTCTTTAAGTTTGATAATCAAATTAATCTTACGACAAATTAATTTAACATACTATAGATGGGATTAAAATCCCATTTCCAATATTTCACTAAATTTAAAATTTAAGGTGGCAACTGACCCTAAATTTATAATAATTGCATATTTTTAAATATTGACTGGATAAATAATTATTCATTTTTTGACAATTAAACAAATTAAAGCCAACAAGCACAATATCAGTTCAATCAATAATTATCAGTGTACTATATGTTATATTAAAACAATGATACACAGAATTGCTCTTGTGTATTTGCCATTTATCCAAGTTTAACAAGATTGATTTTTTTCATATCCGCAGAAATACAAAATCCATAAGGATTTGTCTATATTCTTCCTTTAATATCCAAACAATTAACACAAATTGTAAAACTGCTATGACCCTGTCATTTCGCTGTCAAAGGAATGGTTGATATATTGCTTAGTCTGTCGATATGTATTGTCATGTCAATTTACTAATTTCCCTTCTCAATGTTACAGAATGTAAGTCATTATTTTACATTGGAAACATCAAGTTAATTATCGGATCTTGCAAAAAAGCATCCAGGTTATCGGTTTAAGAGCTTGGCACATTTTATATCATAAAATGATTAAACAATAAGGGTTGAGCCTCTGTAAAGCTGAAGACAACAACATGTCACAAAATATATAGTAAATTGACCACATAAATCAGTTTGGGGAGGCGTAACGTCCCATAAATAGTATTGTTCCACAGCTATTATCACGAATAACAAATAAGAACGGATGATCTGCTTTGAATTCGAATGGCTGAGCAGGTATCATACACATCCGGGTCATCATGATTGCTGTAGCAGCCGCAGCTTCGGTGCCCTCTTCGTTTACTTCGACGAACGCTTTGTGTATGACATCACTCACGAACACGCCATCGCCACCATCTTCGAATATTCCACTAAAATTTGCCGATCTGCTAAATATTTTTGTAATTCCTAGTTTTGGTAAAATTTTTGTCAGTTCAAATGATGACTCGATCCTAAATTTTGGAATTGAAATGATGGTTTCTTGCTTATACATTTTAGAAATGGCATTTTGTAAAGAAGAAACTGTGATCTTATTCTCCAACTTTTCAAGCCCCATTCTTTTGTTTGGCAAAAGAATAAGCATCGAAAGCTGTTCTCCTTTATATGGCAGTTGTAAACATTTACAATCTAACTCCTCGCTGTCACCCGACATCGCTTTCTTTTTGTCAGACATCATGTCTACGTTGACCGTATCTTTGTCGTTGGTATAAAATGGCTGCTTGGATGTTCTCTTTTCATCAAATT
>JAJVLF010000044.1 GCA_029255845.1 Campylobacterota bacterium
TAAAAAATATCCACTTTTATCAATTGGGCTTACTGTTATATTTTCCATATCAATAAACCTAATATCAAATCTTATATGGGCTTTATTTTTCTAGTTCTCATCTCACTAATTTAAGGGTCAGGCGTTGAAAATCCACCACTATCCTTAACAATCTTACAAACTAAAGAGCGAGAAACTCCAAGAAATCTAGCAATACTAGCCTGAGTATATCCATCTTTTAAAGCAGATAAAATAGAACTATCTCTATCATTATTTCTAAAATGCTTATTAAGTGTTTTAGAAAAAGCATTTACTTTAATTTTATCTAAATTTATACTCTTTTGCTTTTGTATTTTCTCTAATATTTCTAATTCTTTACTGTTAAGCTTAACCCCTATTATATCTTGAATATTTTCATATTTTAATTCTTCTAATAGTCTTGAATGTTTAGTGCAAGGTATAGGAATATTATTATTTGCTATAACTGCTCCTAAGCTCCAAGGATATTCACCTACTTTATTTACTATTTTAGCATTTATAGGGTTTTGTTCTATATACCTTATAAGAGTATAATAATACTCATCATTAGTTATATATCTAGAGTAAAATCTACCTTGCCAGAAATGACCTGAACGATTTTGTTTTTTATTTGCATAAATAGCATAATTAGAATTGATATGCTTCATCAATAAAGATATATTTTCCAATGAAGTTTCTATCAATAAATGAAAATGATTTGACATCAAGCAGTAATCATGTAATATAACTTGATATAACTTACAGGCTTTGCATACTATTTTTAAGAATATTTCATAATCTTCATTGTCTTTATATATATTTGAATGATTTACTCCTCTATTAATTATGTGATGGTATCCTGCTAACTCTATTCTTGGTCTTCTTGGCATTTTATGTTTTCTTTATTTGTATTTTTTTGATATTGTATCATTTTTTTGGTGTATTTTCAACGCCTGACCCTTAAATTTTATATTAGGGTATTTTCATAAT
The DNA here is from genome assembly GCA_029255845.1 of Campylobacterota bacterium. GTDB lineage: Bacteria > Campylobacterota > Campylobacteria > Campylobacterales > JAJVLF01 > JAJVLF01. Next base: position 988 of record JAJVLF010000044.1, read on the forward strand.
CTTCTAAATTTTAGAGCTTATTTTAATGTTAAAAGTGTATATTGTTTATAAAATATATTATATAAATATCTTAGGAGAATTATCATTCAAGACAATACAAAAACTCAAAATATGCGACCTACTATAGTCTCTTTTTTTAAAGATATTCCTAATTTACTTTCACTTGCTGGTTTAGCTTGCACTATCATAGCTATTTATTATAGTATTTTAGGTACTTTTTATATAACTATGATAGCTATGATTTGGGCGGTTTCTTTTGATTGGGCTGATGGTTTAATTGCAAGAAAGATAAAAAATAGAACTGAAAATAGTCGTATATTTGGAGGACAGCTTGATGTATTAATAGATATAGTTAGCTATGGTGTTGTTCCTAGTGTTCTTTTGATGAGTTATGCTAATTTTGAGCCTATATCTTTATTAGCTGCTTTTTTTATATTAGCTACAAGTGCGATAAGATTGAGTTATTTTAGCACATTTGGCTTATCAGATAAATCTAACTATACAGGATTAGCCTTAGACAATAATAGTATAATTATCGTTTTTATTTTTATTTTTGAAAGCATTTTAGATTACAATACATTTTCTATACTTTTTTATATTTCTATTTTAGGGCTTTGTGTATTAAATATATCACAAATAAAAACCCCTAAACTTTCTGGAAATCCAATAAATGTTTATATACTTGCCATATATACTATTGTTATAACAGTTTTTTATACTTGGAAACTTTTATGAAAAATATATTAATATTTATTGCATTATGACTGTATATACAGTAGGCACATTTGATTTACTGCATGTAGGACATATTGCTTTATTAGAATATTGTAAAACATTAGGGGATATAGTCGCTGTTGGTGTAGCCTCTGATGAAGTAGTAAGCTCTTATAAGTCTAATGTCCCTATTATACCTCTAAAAGATAGAATGGAAATGTTAAAAGCTTTACGATGTGTTGATATTGTCATGCCTTATTATAAGCTTGAATATGTGTCTGCTTGTATAGAACTGAAGCCAGATATTTTTGTTATTGGAGAAGATTGGGGAAAGAAGTCATTTAATATAGATGTAGAATCTTATTTACATACTTTAGGCAGTAAAATTGTTCAGGTTAAATATAATCCAAAAACATCATCTACAAAAATAAAACAAAGTGTTATTTCTCAATTTTTAAATAAATAATTTTTGGAACTAAAATAATCCATTTCATAATTTATGTTTGGGTGTGTTTTTTTGTATGAAATAGCCGTTAAGACTTTTACCTCGTTCCACCTTGGCAAAAGTGGAACGAGTGAGAGTAGAATAATGTTCTCTAGTCCTTGTTGCCTTATAACAATGTGAGGTTGAAACCTCACTTCCAAGTTCTATATGGGACTTTATTTTATATACTGAAAGCTAAACGCTTGTTTGTCAATGCATAAAATAGCAGAATGTTAACGATTAATACTAAAAATATTTCTCTTAAGTCTAGTAGAATTAAATCGATAAAGCACAGAATTTAAGTGAAAAACCCCATTGTTTTACCGTATTATTTTTAGTGTTTTTTATTAAAAGCCATTTTCTATCTGTATTTTTTGGTTTAGGTTTATCTATGGTTTTTTTAAAAGTTTTTACTAGCTCTCCTGTTTTTATATCCCATTGAATTATTATTTTATCATCACCAAATAAACTGCCACTTCCTGATAGAATATATTTCTCATCTGGGGTTGTTGTGATTGAATGGACTGTGCTTGTGTGTCCTATGAATGTTTTTATTAATTTTCCTGTGTTTATGTTCCATTGCTTTATTGTTGTATCACCGCTTCCTGATAAAAGGTATTTGTTATTTATTGTTGCTATTATGTATACATAGCTTGTGTGTCCTTTAAAGGTTTTTATTAATTGGGTTGTGTTTATATTCCATTTTTTTATTGTTTTATCCAAGCTTCCTGATAAAAGGTATTTACCATCTTGGGTTATTTTTAATGAGTAAATATAGTGAGTGTGTCCTATGAAGGTTTTTATTAATTTTCCTGTGTTTATGTTCCATTGTTTTATTGTGTCATCTCCACTTCCTGAGAAAAGGTATTTTCCATTTTTGCTTGTTGTTATTGTGTAGATACTTCCTTTGTGTCCTTTAAAGGTTTTTATTAATTTTCCTGTGTTTATGTTCCATTGTTTTATTGTGTTATCTGCACTTCCTGAGAAAAGGTATTTTTCATCTGGGGTTATTGCTATTGTGTAAATACTTTCTTTGTGTCCCTTAAAAGTATGGACTAATTTTTCCGTTTCTATAGACCATTTTTTTATTTTATTGTCATTACTTACAGATAAAAAATATTTTCCATCTGTGGTTGTTTGCACTAAGCTGATATTTTTTATTTCTTCTTTTAAAATATCTTTTATTTTATTTATAGGTCTATTTATTTCTTTTTTGGTATATCCGTTAATTAAAGAAAATAATGTAAATATTATAAATAAAAGTTTCATTAAATATTTTTATAGATTTATCATTTTCAATCTATTAATTCCTTCTTCTAAAATATCTCTACTTGTCGCCACATTTAATCTAAAAAATAAAGAAGAATTTTCTCCAAAATCTAATCCACTATTTAAGCCTACTTTGCATTTATTAATTAAAATATCTTCTAATTCTTTGTGGGTATAGTTATAGTTTTCAAAGCTCATCCATATTAAATAAGTTCCTTGAGGTTTTATGATTTTTATTTTTTTATCTATATTGCTTATAGTAAAATCTATATTTTCTTTTAAATAAGTTGTAGTTTCTTTTAGCCAATCATCCCCTTTATTGTAGGCACTAATTGTCGCTTGAATGCCTAGGGAATGGACTGTATTTAAGTCATATTTATTTAATATTCTTCTTATTCTTTTTTTCATATTTATATTTTTCGTAATTATATAAGATACACTAAAACTAGCTAGATTAAAGCTTTTGCTTGGGGCATTTAAAGTGATGGCAATATCCTTGAAGTTTTCAAGGCTAGCTAAACTTAAATGTTTTTTATCATAAACAATACCACTATGAACTTCATCACTAACGATAATCACATTATATTTTTTACATATCGAGAATAATTTTTCTAATTCTTCTTTATTAAATACTTTTCCCGTAGGGTTTTGGGGGTTACAAAATAAAAACATCTTACATTTTTTAATCTTATTTTCAAAATCTATAAAATCCACAACCCATTCATCGTTTTCAATAATTAAAGGATTTTTTATCACATTTCGATTAAGCACAGAGATAGAGCTATAAAAAGGAGGATAAACTGGAGTTTGTATTAATATATTATCATTTTCATCACTACAAGCCAAAATACAGGCTTTCATAGATGAAACTACTCCACTAGAATATAAAATATTTTCTTTTGTTATATGGACATCATATCTTGATTGCCATTTACAAATAGAAGAATAAAACTCATCATCAATTATTTTATATGAATAATGATTTCTGTCAATCATTTTTCTTAAATCTTCATAAATAAAATCCCCGCATTTAAAGTCCATATCAGCCACCCACATAGGTAGCAAATCATCACTTTTAAATTTATCTTTTATTCCATCGTATTTTAAAGAATTTGTATTTTTAAGCTCTTGTGATATTTTCATATTAGTTAAACTCTATTTCATTAGAATTAAGCTTATTAATCCATTTTTTTGCAATTTTTTTCACAGCCTCTTCATCATCACTTGCGAAAATAGATACTTTTTTTAGATTATGTTTTGAGATTTTTTTATTTTGTTTTAGATAATCCACTATCGCATCTCCTGAATGAACACTCTTTTTATTATGAAAATATTCTTCAATTTCTTTTGCTAAAAAAGGGAAATGAGTGCAGGCTAAAATTATATAATCTATATTTTCAATACCTTTAAAGTAATGATTAATACTTTCTTTAGATATTTTACTATTAGTTAAGCCCTCTTCTACTATCGGCACGAACAATGGAGTGGCAAGAGATAGGACATTTTTATATCCTAATTCATTTAATTTTACTTCGTATTTTTTACTTTTAGTGGTTGCGGGAGTTCCTATTATTAGGATATTATCTTTTTTGTCAGCATTTTGCTCAATCGCTAAAATACCAGGCTCTATGACACCTAAAACATCAAAACTAGCTTTTTCTTGCATAGCATCTAATGCCCAAGCAGACACAGAATTACAAGCACAAATCAATAAATCTACATTTTTTCTTTCAAAAAAAGAGACAGCTTGCAAGCCATATTTTATAATAGTTTCTTCATTTTTTACACCATAAGGAACTCTAGCAGTATCCCCAAAATAAATAATTTCTTCAAATAAACTAGCATCAATAATACTCTTAGTAACTGTTAATCCACCGATACCACTATCAAAGATACCAACTTTCAAGTATTATCTTTAAGACCTATTCATAGTAGATAAAAATTCCACATTATCTTTGCTTTCAAGCATTTTTTTATAAATCAATTGTAAGGCTTCTATATTATTCATCCCCATCATAGTATTTCTGATAATTAACGCCTTAGCCATAATAGCCTTATCTAATATCAACTCTTCTTTTCTTGTTCCTGATCTAGCTATATCTATCGCAGGATAAATTCTTCTATTTGATATTTCTCTATCTAGGATTATTTCAGAGTTTCCTGTTCCTTTAAATTCTTCAAATATTACATCATCCATTTTACTGCCTGTTTCTACTAAAGCCGTAGCTATAATCGTTAAGCTTCCGCCGTGTTCTATATTTCTCGCAGCACCAAAAAATCTTTTAGGTCTATGTAAGGCATTAGAATCAACACCTCCACTTAAAACTTTCCCGCTAGAAGGAGTAGTAGCATTATAAGCTCTTGCTAATCTAGTTATTGAATCTAAAAGTATAACTACATCTTTTCCTGACTCAACTTTTCTTTTCGCTTTTTCCAAAACAAGCTCAGCAACTCGAATATGATTTTTAGCAGGTAAGTCAAAGGTAGAACTATATACTTCCCCTTTTACCGACCTTTTCATATCAGTTACTTCCTCTGGTCGCTCATCTACAAGCAAAACTATAAGCTCACTCTCTGGGTGGTTTTGGCTAATCCCGTGAGCTAATTCTTTTAATAGCTCCGTTTTACCACTTCTAGGAGGAGCTACAATTAAGCCTCTTTGTCCCTTGCCTATCGGCACAAATAAATCAAGAACTCTTCCCGTAAGCTTTCTTGGGTCAAGCTCAAGATTTAATTGCTCATCAGGATATAAAGGAACTAAGTTATCAAAAAGAGGTCTTTTTTTACTCTCTTCAACAGGCAAATAATTAATAGCTTCTATTTTTATTAATGCATAATATTTTTCTTGTTCCTTAGGGGGACGAACTTGCCCTGTAACAATATCTCCATTTCTTAAAGCAAATTTTTTAATTTGAGTATTAGAAACATAAGCATCATTTTCAGAATCATCAAAGTTGCCCTCTATGCTTCTTATAAAGCCATATTTATCATTTTGTTTTATATCTAAAATACCCGTAAAAAGTATGTATCCACCCTTTGAGATTTGAGATTTTAAAATCTCAAACATCAAATCTTGTCTAGGAAATTCCGTAGGACTCTCTATCTCTAGCCCATTGGCTATTTCTATTAAAGATAAAATGTCTTTCTCTCTTAATGCTTCTATCGTATAGCCTTGCACAGGTTTATGGGTTCTTGTTTTAGCCAAAGGATTGTCCTTAATTATGTTATTTGTAGGATTGAATTTTAAATAAAAGTGTTATCTATAAAAACTAAATCGAAATTTACTAGAATATTTTTATATCAATAAAATAAGTATGATTATATTTTTGAAGCTTTTTAGTAAATCGGGGAGATTGTATCAAAAGTATTTTAAATTATCTATTAAAAAAAATAGATGTTTAATTATTCTTCTAATTGCCTTATAATTTAAGGAGTAATGAGCATTTTATTTAAAGTTAATTTAGATAGAATATGACAAAAAATATAAGGTAAATAAAATGAATGTAACAAAAAGAGTAACTTTTATCGCTAAACCTGATGGAATTGCGAAAATGAAAGAATTATTATCTGCTATGGTGGCTCCATCTAAGGCAGAGAAAGGCTGTGTATTTTATGAAATTACACAGCTAAAAGATAGACCTGAAAAATTTATGGCTATTGAGACTTGGGAAAATGAAGAGGCATTGGATGGGCATAGAGCTAGTAGTCATTATTCTATTTATAAATCATCTTTTGAGCCTTATTGTGAGCATAAATATAGTGATGAGCTGGAAGTTTTAAAGTAAAAAAAAATTATATATAAGGTATAAATTGAAAAAAATTATTTTAATTAATCTTATTTTTTTAAGCATTGCTTTTGGCGGTATGATGGATATGCCTATGAAAATGATGAGTGGTGGGGCTAAAGCCGGTCTTTCTATGCCTATCGCTCGTGATATGGTTGATGAGAGTAAGATGTTTGCTGTAGATATTTATACTGAGAGGAATTATGCTTTAAGAGGTAAGACATATCTTTATAGCTTTGTAGAAAATAAAAATAAAAATGATAAATATCTTTCTAAGTTTTTAATTGAGAGAAGTTTTCAGCTTGATAAAGATAGCTTTATCCGTATGGGTGGGGTTGCTAAATATGAAAATGAAGAAATCGAGGCTAGAATTCATACATTATATTATGATGTTGATTTTTATGTTAATGCATTAAATATCAAGATTGGTCGAGGAGTTAAGAGCTTTAGATATGGAAGCCATTTTAATGTTATTGATTTTTTGAGTAAGAATGATACGATTTATAATAATCAAGATATGCTTATAGAAAAAAATAGCATTGATAATGTCCGTATTCGTCTTAATAATACTAGTGGAAAAAACTATATGTCTATGTATATCTATGAGCAAGACATCACAGATGATATAGATGAGACAAATTATCTTTTAGAAATGTCTACCGTTGGAGATAGCTCTAAATCATCTATTTTTATTAATAAAATTGAGGATAATTTAAGTGTGGCATTAGCTATAAGAAAGCATTTAGGTGAAGATACTTATATTAAAACATCGATAAGATATAATAAAAGTGGGGATAAAGATAAATCTCTATCAAGTAGCTCATCTATCACATACAATATGAGCAATAATTTTTTAATAGGTGCTGATTATGGGGCTTGGAAAAATGACATTAAAGCAGATAATGATAGTATAATTTTTAATTATATAGCTTATGCGAAATTTAAAATAGGCAACTTGAAAGTTAAAACGGCTTATTTGAAAGATGAAAAAGAAAAAACTCATTTATCTTTAGAATATAATATAGCAGATGTAAAATTATATCTCGATGGATTTATAAACCCTAAAGATGAAAATGATAATCTTATTAGATTTATGATTTCTTATTTGAATTAAAAAAGGACATTAATGATTACTGAGACAAGTTTTACAGACTTAAATAGAAACTACAAAACTTATGGCTTATGCTTTATTAAGGTATTTAATCTATTGTTAATTCCTTCTCTTATATATAGTATTGTGATTTTAGGGTATTTGGAGATTATTCCTTTTAGTGTGGAAATTCATAGTGTGATTTTAATTGGGTCTATATTTTTGATTTATGTTAATCTTTTTAAACATAATGCTTATTATGCTTCTTGTAAGTTTAGGAGTAGTGTAAAATCGCTAAAATTAAAACTCGCTGATTATATTAATAGAAATACATTAACAATAGAGGCAACTTCAAAAGCAAAAGCTCCCATAGATGACTTTTTGCACGAATTTACTCTACCTCTTAGAAATACGAATTTTGCCTCGGTGGCTTTTGGGATATTTCCTACACTTGGAATATTAGGGACTTTTATATCTATCGCTCTTTCTATGCCTGATTTTTCATCAAGCTCTACTGCTGGACTAGAAAAAGAAATATCTACTTTGCTAGGTGGAGTAGGAACGGCTTTTTATGTTTCTATTTATGGGATATTTTTATCTATTTGGTGGATTTTCTTTGAGAAAATTGGAGTTAGTAGATTTGAGAAAGATATATTGGTTATTAAGGAAAATACTAAAGAGTTTTTTTGGAACAAGATAGATATAGAAAAAATACATTTTCAAAAAAGTTTGGCTAATTATGAAATTCTAAATAAAGTATTTTTAACTATGAATTCTGATAATTTGATTGATAAAATCAATGAATCAGTAAATGCGAAAATGGAATTATTAGAAAATGTAATAAATATGGAAAAAGAAACTATAGCTAACACAAATAGGTATTTAGAAGAAAGAGATGAAGAACAAAAGAGGTTCGCTTCAGTTTATAAAACTATGGTGGCTGATATGAAAGGGTTATCTGAAAATATATATGATATTACTCTATCTTTATCTAAGATTACTAAAAACACTATCACTAATGAATCTAGCACAAATCAAATAACAACTAAGCTAAGTGAAAATGTAGCTATTTTAAGCAAATCACTTGAGCAAGTAAGTGCTACAAATATAAAAATAGTTTATGAAGATATAATAGGCAGTATGAAAGCTATTCAAAATGATAGCAAAGAAATAGAAGCTAGATTAAAAGGCAATATGTATGATTTTGATAGAAATATTACAGCTAAATTAACAAATTCATTAGAAATGATTGATAATGAAACAGCAAATATAATATCAAAACTTAAAAACATAAAGTAAAATGTTTAATAAACAAGAAAATAACGAAGAACAAAACTTCTGGGTATCTTATGCGGATTTGATGGCTGGATTATTATTTGTTTTTATTTTGGTTCTTGGGGCTATTTTAATTAAATACATATCTATTGAAAATAATTTAATGGGTCAAAATGATTTAGTAAATGACCTTAGGATTAAATTACTAGAAAGTGAAGATAATTTAAGTAATGAGAAAGCACTTAATAGTGAGTTATTGCTAAAAAATAAAAGCATAGTGTTAGAGCTTGAAGAAAAAGCTTCAGAAAATCAAAAAGTAATATTAGTTCTTGAAAATAAAAATGCTCTTTTAAAAGATACTACTAATTCATTAAATATCTCTGAAGATGAGATTTCTAAATTAAAAGATTTAGTTTTAGAGTATGAGCTTCGTAAAAAAGATGACTTTAATATTATAGGTAATCTAAAAAGTGATATTGAAAATAAAAGCAATACTATCTCTTTAAGTGATAAAGAAGTAGCAAGACTTGCTAGTATAATTTTAAAGCAAAAGCAAAAACATAAATCTTTAGTAGATGAATTTAATGTAGCAAAAAGTAAAATAAAAAGATTAACAGGAATTAAAGTCAAAGTAATTCAAGAGATAAAAAATAAATTAGGAAAATCTGTAAATATAGACAATAAAAGTGGTGCTATTAAGTTTTATTCTAATATTCTTTTTGATCAGGGCAAATTCAAATTAAAAGAAAAATCTAAAACGGTGCTAGGAAAAACATTAAAAAAATACATAAAAGCCATTCTTTATAATAAAAATATAAGAAAATACATAGACAAAATAATAATAGAAGGTCATACCAATACAGATGGCACATATCTAAATAATTTAGAGCTTTCACAAAAAAGAGCATTAGAGGTTATGAAGTTCTTATATTCTATAGAGTTTAAAAATAAAAAATTACTAGAAAGATATGTAAGTGCCAGCGGTCGCTCATACTCTGACATCATAAGATTTAAAAACAAGAGAGAAAATAAAAATGCCTCAAGAAGAATAGAGATTAAATTCCAGATTAAAAATGAAGAATCAATTAAGCAATTATCTAAGTATTTTAATAAAGCAAAAATATGACAGAGTCTTTATATAAGCCGAAACATTTAGTAAAACTACATAAAAAAGTAAATTATTATCTCAATAATCAAAGTCTTTTTAAGAGGATGTTTTATTTTTTAAAGAATACGAAATAATCTATTTTTTAATCTTTTTCAGTTTTCCCAACCATCCTTGAATATTTTTTCAATTATTTTTAACATTTTTTTCCTTTAAAGTTTGTTTAGGGAACCTCTATGCAAGATTTGAAGATAACACCATCTATTCCATAGCTTATTGCTTTAGTGATAGATTGTTTATCATTTATAATTAATCCTATTTTAGAATCCATTAAATATTCATTTGCTATTTTTTGCAAATTTGAGGTAAATTCTATATTTTCATTAATAAAATAATTTGCTTTTAGATTATAAAAATACATCATTGAAACTATATCATTAGTCCATACTATGTATTCTATTTTATTTTTAAAACAAAATTTTGCTAATTCTATGCTTTTTATGATGATTAAATTATTTTTATAATATTTTAATATATCATCTTCGCTTCTACAAAAAAATGCTTTTTCATTTAAAATATCTTGACTACCTAAAATAAACAAATAAAGCTCTTACTCGCAATTATTAGGGCAGATATACTTACCATTACTCATTACAGAATCATTTATTTGTATATATGTTTGGCATTTTGCACATTTAATCATATCTGATTTTAAAGCTTGCTGATCATCTTTTTTATTTTTTTGCTTATTTTCTGTTTTAGATATTTTTCTACTAGATTTTATCCATAAAAATAATAATGATAAAACTACAACTACAACTAATATTTTTGCCATTTTTAACCCTCTTTTTTAAATAATTACTGTATTAACTTCTTCTAAGGCATTATAATTGTTAAAATCTAACCATTTGCCTTTTATATTTTGCTTAGATTTTATCTTAATTTTATTAAAAAATTGGTCTAATCCATAATAAAAATCATCTTTTTTTGATTCTACTAAAACTTTTAAGTTTTTTTGATTTTTTCTAAATTCAAAATTCTTATCATCTATCAATGATTTTAAATTTTTTAATCTTTTCTTTGATATAGCTCCATTGATTACATTAGTCATAGTCGCTGAATGAGTATTGTCTCTTTTAGAATACACAAATGGATGGATATGAGTTAATGGTAGATCTTTCACCCTTAAGATAGCCTCTTGCCATATTTCTTCACTTTCCCCTGGATGACCTACTATAAAATCTGTTCCTATCGCACATCCGTTGTCTGCAAAAAATTCAAAAAGAATTTTATCTTTTTTATAGACATTTCTTCTTCTCATAATTTTTAACATTTCATCGCTTGAATGCTGAATAGCGATATGATAATGCTTAGACATTATTTCTTCATTTATTAATTCTTTAAATTCATCATCAATCTGGCTAGGCTCCATAGAGCCAATTCTTATTCTTTTAGCACCTGTGATTGGGATAATTCTTTTTATTAGTTTTGCTAATGAAGTGCTTTCTTTTTTTCCATAGCTTCCCACATTTATGCCTGTTAAAACAAATTCGCTAAATCCATTATCTACTAATAAATTGATTTGTTTTAAGATATTGTCTTCATTTAGAGTTCTTGAAGCTCCTCTAACTGAAGGGATAATACAATAAGAGCATTTAAAATCACATCCTTCTTGTATTTTCAAAAAAGCTCTAGTTTTCCCTGCAAATTCAGACACTATACTATCATCTACATCACTTAAATTACCTATCTCATAAAAAGAATTTTTTTTAGCGATAAAATTATCTACATTTGTTTTATTGGAATGCCCAAAAACCCCATTAACTTTATTAGCTTCTAGCAAAGATTTACCTTTACTAAAAGAGCCACAGCCTGTCAAAAGAATTTTTTTATTTGGGTAATTATTTTTTATTTTATTGATGTATTGCCTCACATCTACATCAGCACCATTTGTAACAGTGCAAGAATTTACTACTATTACATCGCTATTTGTTTCATCGTGAGATAAGTCATTATCTTTCAAGCTACCAATCATAGCTTGAGTATCAAAATGATTAGTCCTACATCCAAAAGTCTTGAAAAAAACTTTTTTTTTATTTTCTGGCAAAGATTATTTTCCTGATTTTAATTTCATAAAATATTCATCTTCCGTATCTTCACCTACATAATCCATATTAATTATTCTTTGATAAAAAGATTGCCCTACATTAATACTAGCTGAAGCCACAATTTTAGAATCTTTTAATGTCATTATATTTATATTTAAAGACAGACCATCTCTAAATTCATAAAAAACTCCTGATAAAATGTATTGAACATTCATTTTTTTCATAAGTTTTTTATAATTGGCTGAAGATATATTCCCAAAATCAAATACATTAACTTTATGATTGACTTGAAGCATAGATTTTAAATTATCTTCTAAGATAACAGAAAGTCTATTATCTCTATCCATATTATCCCCATCTCTTATTTTCCATACAAATAAATTCATATTATTCAATGGAACCAGAGCATTATCTGCTAAATAATTTCCAATCTTTATCTCAAGCTCATTAATATAAAATTGTGTATAAGCATCATAAGTATCCCTACTTAAAAGTTTTTTATTTATAGCTAATGGATCTTTATCTGAGATACCTACTTTTTTAGATACCATTAATGCTTTAGAGGGTTCGCAAGAGGAGATTATTAAAGAAATAAAAAATAACTTTGCCAAGATAATCAAAAATCTAATAAAGTCTCTCATAATTTGCTTGTGTCCTTGCATTTAAAATACTATTTACATAAATATCGTTTAAACTAATATAAAATAAAGAAATATCTTTTAAAAAAAATATTGAATAAATAATAAAAATTGGAACTACTTTTGCTTTTACTAGTTTCATTAAAAAAAAATGTTTTATAGGAGATTGTTAAATGGATTTATTACAATTATTACGAGAAAAGATAGTTGACCCGAAAACTAGACAAAGAAAAAGGTATCAGACTTCAGATATTATCTTTTTAGCTGTTCTAGCTATCGCGATGGGTGCTACGAATATTAAAGAAGTTGCTTTATGGATAAAGCAAAATATTAAGACTAAGCTTATTAAAGACTTATTAGGTGTTAGATTTACTCTAGTCCCTTCAAATGCTACAGTTCATAGAAGACTTAGCTCAGTTGATACTACTGATATATCACTTGTGTTTAAGACTTGGTATGAGTATAGCTTCAGAAAAGAGATTGATATTCCTGATTTAGAGAATATATCAAATGGAATGAATAATTGTGTAGGTGTTTTATTAGAAATGATGGAGCAAAGCAATTTAATCCACACTAATCAATTTATGATAGGCAACAACATACACAACTCACAAAATAATCAAGATGAAGAAAATAGCAAAGTATTTTCTGTATTCTCTAAAGTTAATATAGCTTAATTATTCAAATATAAAAAGAAGTTAAATTTCTTTTTATATTTATCCTTGTATTATATGTATCTATAAAATAGACATTCTAAAAAGCTCTTTTATTGGAAATAAAACTATTATCATAAGGCTTCTTATGTTTTTAAAATAAACTAGCTCATTTAAGATTATTAACATAAAAGCCCCATATCCTAATTTGGAAGTTAGGTTTTAGTCTAGCCTTACTTGGCTTTAATGTGAATAACATTATATCTTCTTATAATTTTTAGAGATGTTTAGGTGGTGGGCTACTACTGACCACACAATGAGGGTTAAATTCTAAATTACTAAAAGTAGTGGGTTGTTACCAGACCCTTTTATTTAGGTAGTGGGTTGTTACCTGACCCTAAATTTTTAAAGGCATTTAATTTGCTAGATTTAAGAAAAGCATCCAAGATATACATTATTTAAAATCGCACTTAAATCCTATAAATGAAATATCATCCACTTGCTCAGAGTCGCCTTGATAGTCTGCTAAGGTTTGAATATAAATTTCTTTTTGTTCTTTAAAGCTTTTATTATGGTTTTCTTCTATCATTTCTTTAAATCTCTTTTTGCCAAATCTATAATTTTTCTTGCCACCTAATTGATTAAAAAAGCCATCTGTGGATAGATAAATTTTAAAATTATCGCTAGTTTCAATCGTATATTCTTCGTATTTATAATCCGCATCACAATTTTTATAGCCTATAGAGTTTTTATTAGCTGGAATTAAACAGATTTTTTTATATTCTATATACATCAAATCCACATATGCCCCACTATAGCTTATGTTTTTAGTTTTTTTATTTATGTAAACTACTCCACCGTTAAAGCCCGTATTTGATTTGCTTTTTTTATTATCTTGATTTAAGATAGCTTTTATTTTTTTATTAAAGTTTGAGAGAATTTTTGATGGAGATATAGGTGATTGTAATTGTTTTAAATCATCTATTAAATGATATTGCACACTCTTTATCAAAACACCAGCCAAAACACCTGATAAATTATATACAGCAGAATCAAAGCACATTAATATATGCTCATCATCATTTATTTTATCAAAAAAGTAAATATTTCCACCGACTATATTTTTTGGTTTATAAAAACTAAAATAATCTTTAAATAAAGCATTCATATCGCTATCTTTAGCCATTAAAGTATTTTGTGTTGTTAGTGCATATTTAGTATCATTGGTCGTTCTAAAATTAGATAAGAACATTGATTTATTTTCTGACTGTAAGGCATTATGAATTTCTAAGCTCGTAGGGACATTTTCATTTATAAAATTCGCTATATTTTCAAATTCATCTTTTGTTCTTATGTTGATTTTATTAACTTCTTTAGTTTTATTATTAAGCACTAAAAGAAAGTTATTAATACCCATCTTTAGCTTTTTTAAAGGCATATCCACTATCACATAAATGAGTAAAGCTATAATTAAAAGAATAATAAGAAAAGGAAGCAAAGCATAATTCATATTTGATTGTACAAGCTCGCCACTTTTTATTTCTAAAACATCCTTAAAAGAATTAAGTTTATCTAAATAAGCATTATGAAAAATATCTGCATCTTTTGTAAAGTCTTCTAGTTTAAAATAAGCAATCATAAAACCCAAATTTTTATTTTTAGATATTTTTTCCTTAATAAAGCCTAAGCTTTTATCATTAACAATAAAATCAGATATATCATCAACAAGAATAATATTATTATTCTCATTTTGCGATGCAATTAATATTTGCTTTTTATTATCCACTATTTTAAAAGCCATAATGCCATCATTTTTCATAAATACTGCCACTAATTCTTCAACAATCTCTTTTCTATGATAAAATTTACCTTGTTTTGCTATCACGCCAATTAAAGAAATAAGCTCTCTATTTTTATCAAATAAATCTTGGGTTTTATTATCTTCCTTTTGTTTAGGCAATTCATTGATTAATTTTGTATGAGAATTAAAAATATCTTCTCTAAATTTATCTTCTCCCTCATTATACCACCCATTAAGAATAAATCCAGTAATAATAAGTATCAAAGTCATCAATACAAAAGTCTTAAACGCCAAAGTCTTAAGAATGTTTTTTTTAAAATATTCTACAATCATCCACAGACCAATAAACGAATATTCAAATTAGGAAATTTATCTTTAAAATTTTCCCCATCCTCAAGAGAGCTATCATCATTTTCCACATAAAACCAATTAATAATAATATTAGAACTTTCAGAATGAGCTTCAAAAGTCTCGAAAATCTCAAGAAGAATCTGAAAACTACTAAAATTAAAATAAGTCAAATTAAAGCTAATAGTAGTATCTTGCGGTTCGTGATGAAAAAAATACTCTTCTATCCAAAATGTAATCTGCTCATAAAACTCAGAAGCATTTTCTGGGTAAGACTTGCCATCCAAAGAGAGAATGCCATTAGTTTGAAACTCTACACTAGGAGTATCTTTACTCGCTTTTATTATTAAATTTTTCAATTTTTTTCTTTATTTTTCATAAGCAAAATACTAACATAGTGAGCTTATATTTACCTAAATAAAAACTTAATTTAATATACTATACCAAAAAGAGACCTTTAAATGGATTGCGTATGTTTTATAGATTTTTTATTTTATTATTAATATCAGGAGTTTTAATGTATTCTCATTTTTTTGCTCGTTCCACCTTTCGCTCGTTCCACCTTTCCCAAGGTGGAATGCATACTGAAATAAGAAGAAGATATGAATTCCATCTT
>JAJVLF010000045.1 GCA_029255845.1 Campylobacterota bacterium
TCTATTTTATAAAAATTGCTATAAGGCTAAAATATAATATTAGCTATTTATTTTGAATTAATAGAGGTTCCCATAAGCTACATCTCAAAAAGAGATGTAGCGAGAGAGTTTTTTATACTTCGGTTATACTAGCTCTAATGTAGCCATTAAAGTAGCATCGCCTCTTCTAATTCTAGTTTTTGTTATTTTTAAATATCCACCATTTCTATCTTTATATCTTGGTGCTATTTCATTTACTAATTTCTTTGTAGCTTCTTTATCTTGCAATGAAGCAAAAACTATTCTATGAGTTACAGGGTCGCCTATTCTTGCTTTTGTTACTAGCTTTTCAAAGTATGATTTAAGTTCTTTTGCTTTGAAAACTGTGGTTTCTATTTTTTCATATTTTACTAATGAAATAGACATATTTTTTAATAATGCTTTTCTGTGCGATGTCGTTCTGCCTAGTTTTCTGTGTCCATGTTTATGTCTCATTTTATTTCCTCTTGTGTGTTTTAAACAGTGATATAATTATCAAATGCTTCTTTTCTAACTCTTTCTACTGGATAGCTTAGAGTGAAGCCTTCTTCTGCTACTTTACTTATAATTTCTTCAAATGATTTTTTACCTAAGTTTTTTATTTGTCTTAGGTCAGTCTCACTCATAAGTATAATTTGACCAAAATATAAAATATTTGCTTTATGTAAGCTATTAAAGCTTCTTGGTGTTAGATTAAGCTCTTCAATTCTAACAAGTAAATCGCTAATATCTATATCATCTTTTTTATCTTCTTCTTCAGTTTCTTTGATTTCCATATTTACTATTTTTGAAAATACATGCATTTGATAATTCATAGTAACAACGGCATCTTTAAATACATCCACTGGGCTTTTTCTGCCATCTGTTGTTACATCAAAAACAATCTTTTCAAAACTAGGGTCATCATTTACAAGAACCTTATCTATGCTATAAGTAGCTTTTTTTACAGGTGTAAAATAAGCATCTATAAAAATATACCCTTCTTCAGCTTCTATTTCAAAAAGCTCACTTGAAACATAACCTATACCTTTTCTAAACATAATAGAAAAAGATAAATTAGCATCTTCATTTAGAGTTGCTAAATGTGCATCTGGATTTGTGATTTCTACTTTATCATTGCTTAAATCAGAACCTTTAACATCTCTATGTCCTGAAAAATTATAATCTAAAGTAATAGCATCTGTTTCTTCATCTAAAATTTTAAATTTTAAATTCTTTAAGTTCATAATAAATACAGAAACATCTTCAAAAACACCTACAATACTATCAAATTCATGCTTCACACCCTCTATCTTTAAAGCTACAGGTGCATGACCAACTGAACTACTCATAATCAATCTTCTCATTGGGTGAGCTAAAGTAATAGCATAACCACTAGCAAACGGACCTACTGTTATAAGTGCTTGGTTATCACTTTTGCTCTTTACATCAAAGTTTGTTGGTTTGTATGGAGCAGTAATTATTTTATTCATAAAATGACCTCTAATTAATTTATAAAAACGATAATTTCACCAACCTAAAGGCGGTAAAATTAATAACTAAATTCTCTAATAAAGTGAAATATCACTATTTAGAATATAACTCTACAATTAGTCTTTCTTCAACAGGAATATCAATCTCTTCTCTCTCTGGATCTCTGCTATATACAGATACTAATTTTTCTTTATCTGTATTTATCCATTCGCAATTACCTATTCTATCCATCAAAGTAATAGACTTTAAGATATTTACATTCGTTTTTTGAGATTCTTTTATTTCTAGTTTTTGACCAGCAGATACACTATAAGAAGGTATATCTAATTTTTTGCCATCTACTAAAATATTTCCATGTGTTACCATTTGTCTTGCTGCTCTTCTTGTAGTAGCAAAACCTGATCTATAAACTACATTATCTAATCTTTGCTCTAGTAATAAAATTAAGTTATTACCTGTATTTCCTTGCATATTATTTGCATGTTTGAAAAGATTTCTAAATTGTTTTTCACCTACACCATACATAAATTTAGCTTTTTGTTTTTCTCTTAATTGAAAACCATATTCACTAATCTTAACTCTTTTTTGTCCGTGCTGACCTGGACCATAAGCTCTTTTTTCAAGAGATGATTTACCAGAAAGTCTTCTCTCGCCTTTTAGATTTAGACTAACTCCAAATCTTCTTTCTAATTTTTCTACAGGACCTCTATATCTTGCCATTATTTTATCCTTATATTCTTCTTCGTTTTGGTGGTCTACAACCATTATGAGGTAATGGAGTAATATCTTTAAACCATAAAACTTTTAATCCCTCAATAGCTCCTATGCTTTTAATAGCAGTCTCTCTACCACTTCCTGGACCTTGAACTTTAATTCCAAGTTCTTTAATCCCATGATCCATTGCTTTTTTAATAGCATCTTCTACAACCTGTTGTGCTGCAAAAGGAGTAGATTTTTTACTTCCTTTAAAGCCCAATATTCCAGCACTACTCCATGCAATCACATTACCAATTTCATCAGTAACTGTTACAAGAGTATTATTAAAACTAGCAGAAATGTAAACAACACCTCTTGCTATACCTTTTTTAACTACTTTCTTTTTTCTTTGTTTTACTTTTGCCATTTATTGTATTTCTCCCATTATGATGCACTACCGACAGTTTTTTTCTTGCCTTTTCTTGTTCTAGCATTTGTTTTAGTCTTTTGACCTCTTACAGGTAAGCCTCTTCTATGCATAATTCCTCTATGACTACCTAAGTCTTTAAGAGTTTTAATATCCATAGCAATTTTTTTTCTTAAATCACCCTCTGCCATATAATTGCTTTGAATTTCTTGTCTGATAGCAGATGCATCATCTTCGCTAAGCTCATATACTCTTTTATTATAATCAATGCCAATTTTAGTTAAAATTTCTCTTGATGATGTTAAACCTATACCATAAATATAAGTTAACGCAAATTCTATTCTTTTTTTGTTTGGTAAATCTACACCTAGTATTCTAGCCATTTCTATCCTTGTCTTTGTTTATGTCTTGGATTAGTGCATATTACCCTGACTGCACCATGTCTCTTTATAATCTTACATTTATCGCATATCTTTTTTACAGATGGCTTTACTTTCATTTCTTACTCCTTTTAGTTTACGGATTAAGGCATTCGGGTAACAGATTACAGATTACAGATTACAGATTACAGAAAAGTTTTAATTAAAACTTTATCCGTTATCCGTATTCCGTTATCCGTATTCCGAACCCCCTGTCAGTTATTAAATCTTTTATTTAATAACATAAGAACCTATTAAGATTAAATCAGAATTTAATCTTAATAAACCCAAAAAATTAACGGGTCATTATAGCAAAATTTTCTTAAAAAAATGTCTAGCAGATATAAAAATTGAAAAATTTAATCTTTATACCGCTTAGTAATTCTACCCTTATCTAAACTATACGGGGTTAATTCTACTTTAACTTTATCTCCTAGCAAAATTTTAATATAATGCATTTTCATTTTACCAGCTAGATAGCAAAGAACTATATGTGAATTTTCTAATTCTACTTTAAAAGTAGTATTAGGTAAAACCTCCATAACCTTACCATCCATTTCTATTACATCGCTTTTAGCCATTTAATCCTCCTT
The DNA here is from genome assembly GCA_029255845.1 of Campylobacterota bacterium. Taxonomy (GTDB): domain Bacteria; phylum Campylobacterota; class Campylobacteria; order Campylobacterales; family JAJVLF01; genus JAJVLF01. The sequence continues at coordinate 3,627 of JAJVLF010000045.1, forward strand.
TGATAGAATTTCTGCTTTATTATTTATCATAGCTATTGTATGCTCATAATGGGAGCCAAATAGCTCATCTTTTGAAAGCACAGACCATTTATCACCAAGAACCTTAGATTCTGAAAGCTTTTGAGTTATCATAGGCTCTAAGCAAAAAACCATCCCATTTTTTATTTTAGGTCCTTGCTTTTTATTAGAACCTTCTAAATAATTCAAAATCTGAGGGTCTTCATGAGGCTTGCTTCCTATACCATGACCACAATAATTATGCAATGGGAAAAAACCTTTTGAAGTAATAAACTTCTCTATTTTTAGACTAAGTTCTTTAAATCTCATATTAGGTCTTATCACATCAATAGCATAATATAATGTATCTTTAGCACAAGCAATTAAATCTTCATTTTCTTTAGATATTTTACCCACAGGCATAGTAATAGCAGCATCGCCATACCATCCATTTATCTCCACTCCTACATCAAGACCTAAAATGTCACCTTCTTTTAAAATAGTATCATCAGGAACACCATGAATAATTACAGCATTTAAAGAAGTGCATACAGCACTAGGAAATCCATATAAGCCTTTAAAAGAAGGTCTTCCACCATTTTCTACTATAAAGTTATCACCTAAAGTATCTATTTCTTTCAAGCTCATACCTACAGAAGTGTTTTCTCTTAGGTAATTTAAAGTTCTAGCAACTAAAATGCTAGACTTTCTAATAGCATCAATCTCTTTTGGCTTTTTTAATGGAATAGCCAATTATAGACCTGTATTTCCTAATGTTTGGTATTTATTAGCATAAGAATATGACTCAACTTTTCTCATACTATCTATCGCCACTTGAACGACAATCAATACAGCAACTCCACCAAAATAAAACGGTATTCCTAGACTTTGCAATATAAGCCATGGCAAAGTAGAAATAGAAGCTAGATAAAATGCACCTGTCATTGTAAGCCTACTAGCTATTTCATTAATAAAACCTTCAGTAGCTTTACCTGGACGAACTCCTGGAATAAAACCACCTTGTTTTTTTAAGTTTTCTGAAATATCTTTAGCATTAAATGCAATAGAAGCATAAAAGAAAGCAAAGAATAAAACAAATCCAAACATCAATGCATTAAAGCTTAAGCTTCCTGGACTAAGTAAATCAGCTACCATTAAAGCATATTCATTAGTGCTACTTTGCAAAATAGTAGAAGGAAACAACAACACAGCCGATGCAAAAATAGCAGGAATTACTCCTGATAAATTCAATCTTATAGGAATATAATTCATAATTCTCTTATTTTGATTTTGCATCATTACTTTTCTTGAATAAGATATTGCCACTCTTCGCTCTGCTAGTTCTACATATATAATAATACCAACAGTAGCGAATATTAAAGCAAGAGTAACAACAACTAATAAAAAGTTAAGCTCTCCCGTATTAATAAGCTCAAATGTCCCTCCAATTGCTGAAGGAATGGCTGAAACGATACCTGAGAAGATAATCAAGGAAATACCATTTCCTATACCTCTTTGAGTAATTTGCTCACCTATCCACATAAGCATCATAGTTCCTGTAACCATAGATACCACAGAGAGAAAGACAAATGTATCTGCTTCCACCATAATAGCAGGATTACCTGATTTGCCTGTCAAATTCTGCAATCCATAAGAAACACCAATAGCTTGAACAATAGTAATCACAATAGTGGCATATCTAATAATTTGCATATACTTAGCCATACCATCTCGCTCTTTTTTAAGCTGACCAATATAAGGAAAAGTAGCCGCTAAAAGCTCCATAATAATAGAAGCGGTAATATAAGGCATAATACCAAGTGAAATAATACTAAGTCTTTCAACCGCATTACCACTAAACATATTAGCTAAACCTAGAGCATTATCAGAGTTAGTATCAAAAAACTCTTTAACTACAGCTATATCAACACCAGGAACTGGCACATAAGCTAATATCCTATAAATAAATAAAAATCCAAATGTTATAAGGATTTTATTTATTAATTCTTTATTCATTACTCTTTCCCGCTATAACTAACCATAGAACAATCTATTTTACTTGCTAATTCTTTTGCTTTTTTGCCTATCAATTTTGCTCTTGTATATCTTTTAGGTATAGTGAATTTTTCTTGTAAAGCAGTAAAAGTAATTTTATCTAATCCACTTAAGTCTGTTTTATCAGCATTAATTGCATAAGCTTTAATTACTCTTGAAGTAAATCCAACTTTAGGTAATCTTCTTTGTAATGGTTGTTGCCCACCTTCAAAACCTCTTTTTCTTGAGTATCCTGATCTTGACTTTTGTCCATTACTTCCTCTTGAAGCAGTCTTACCCATACCACTTCCTTGACCTCTACCTTTTCTCTTTCGAGATTTTTTTGGGGTTAATGATTTTAAATTATTTAACATTTTACTTATTTCCTTTTTTATTAGCTACTTTTACCATATTACTAGATTTACAATTAAATAATAATTCAAATATAATAGTTGAACTATGTGGAGAATGCGAGTTATATCTATAACTTTTAATTAAATCCTTAAATATTCTATCTTCTTTGGCAAGATTAATTAATGCACTTACATTAATCTCATTTTTTCTGTTATCATTAGCATAAATCATCATAGAAAACAATAATCCACAAAGCTCATTAATAAATTCATAATGCCCATTTGAATCTTTTGCATGATGTATAGGCTTTAACTTTCTAATCCAAAAAGCGACTGAACTAGATAGTTTTGCTTCATTTGGTTCAGACATATTATATCTATTAATTGTTTTTTCAAGTTGCTTATTAATTTCATCTAAAACTAATGCATCAATTACTAAACTTAAACTATAACTCTGCTCAACTTTTTCAATAAGAAATATAAATTCTTTTTTAATAGACTTTTGAATACTGCTTATATCAGACAAAATACATCTTAATCAATAGGGTCTGTAGCTTGTCTAATCTTATTTAAAACATCCTTGCATTCTTTATGATTAAAAAAACTTTCCATTGTTTTTCTTATGCTTTCTTGAGTAATATTTCCACTATCTTTACTATTTTCAGTAAATGTACTTTTATTTCTTTGTTTTTCTATATTTCTTTGTGACATTTCTGTAAATAATATTTCAGCCATTTCTAATTCTTAGGTTTATTCTTCAACTTAGAAAGTGCCTTAATAGTAGCTCTAACCAAATTCCCTGGATTATTAGATCCAATTGATTTAGTCAAAATATCTTGAATACCTGCTAATTCTAAAACAAATCTAGCTGCACCACCTGCTATTACACCTGTTCCCTCACTAGCTGGTTTTAGAAAAACTTGACTTGCATTAAACTTTTCTTTTACTTCGTGAGCGATTGATGAGCCTCGAACATTTACTTTTATTAAGTTTTTAAAAGCATCATCTACAGCTTTAGCTACCGCATCAGGAACTTCTTTTGCTTTTCCTGTTCCACAACCAACATAGCCCTTTTTATCTCCAACTACAACAAGTGCAGCGAATCTAAATCTTCTACCACCTTTAACAACTTTAGTAACTCTCGCTACATCAATTACTGATTCTTCAAAATCTTCTTTTTTAATATCGTTTTGTAATAACATTATATTTTTATCCCATTTTCTCTAATACCATCAACAAAAGAGGCAATTACACCATGATACTTATAACCACTTTTATCAAATACGGCTACCGTTATTTTTTTATCTTTTAAGATACTTGCAAAATCAGCAGCTATTGCTTTAGCACCATCTTTATTTACTTTAACACCACTTTTTTTACTATGCAATGAACAAAGCGTAGCTTGTGTATCATCATTAATAGCTTGAATGTAAAAATTCTTATTAGATTTATGCACAACAATTCTAGGAAGCTCTTTTGTTCCTCTAATTTTTGATGCTACTTTTAATTTTCTTTTAGTGAAAAGTTTGTTTTTTTTCTTTAATTCTTTAGCTCTTACCATTTATGTTTCCTTATTTAGCAGCTTTACCAGCTTTTCTAATGATAGTCTCATCAGAATACTTAACACCTTTACCTCTATAAGGCTCAGGCGGTCTAAAAGCTCTTATCTCAGCAGCTACTTGACCTACTACTTGCTTATCATGACCTTTAATCAAAATAGTATTTTCTTTTGCATCAACTTCTATAGTAATACCTTCAGGCACATCATAATTAACAGGATGAGAAAACCCAAGCTGTAAATTAAGAACTTTACCTTTTAAAACTGACTTATATCCAACACCATTTATTTCTAACTTCTTCTCAAAACCTTTATGTAAACCCTCAATCATATTTGCTGCTAATGATCGATAAGTCCCCCAATAAGCTTTGTTTTGTTTTGTATCTTCACTTATAGTAAATACAAGTTGATTATTTTCTACAGCCATATTAGTACCAATTACCACTAGGCTTTCCTGAAGATTACCTTTTTTAGCAGTAAGAGTAGAGCCATCTACAGCGACATCTACACCACTTGGAATTTCTATAGCTTTTTTACCAATTCTAGACATATTTTACCTTTCTACCAGACACTAAATAAAACTTCGCCACCGACTTTTTTATCGAAAGCTTGTTTATTTGTAATTATGCCAATATTTGTGCTTATGACCATAGTTCCATAACCACTTTTAAAACTTTTTAAATCTGAAGATTTTTTATAAACTCTTCTTCCTGGTTTTGAAACTCTAGTAATTTCATTAATAGGAGATGTTTCATCTTCATAAGTTAATACCACTTTTAAAAACTTCTTACCTTTTACTGTAATTGTTTTAAAGTTTTCAATATATTTTTTTTCTTTCAAAATCTCTAAAGATTTCTCAATAATTTTTGAATATAATAAAACTGTATCTTTTTTTCTTCTTGTGTATGCATTTCTAATTCTAGTGATAGAATCTGCAATAATATCATTAACCATTTTTTTCCTTTACCAACTTGCTTTTCTAATACCAGGGATTAATCCCTTATGTGCCATATCTCTAAAACAAATTCTACAAATCCCAAAATCTCTTAAAACTGACTTTGGTCTTCCGCATATTGTGCATCTTGTATAAGATCTCGAAGAGAATTTAGGTTTTCTATTTCTCTTTGCAATCATAGATTTCTTAGCCATTAATCTTTCCTTTCAAATGGAAATTCAAAACTTTGCAGTAATGCAAGAGCCTCTTTATCTGAATCAGAAGAAGTAACTATAGTAATATTCATACCATGTGTTCTAATTATATTATCATAAATAACTTCTGGAAAAATAAGTTGCTCATCAAGACCAAAGTTATAATTACCTCTTCCATCAAAACCATCTAAGCTTAAACCTCTAAAGTCTCTCACTCTTGGTAAAGCAATAGAAATTAGTTTTTCTAAAAAGTTATACATTCTATTAGCTCTAAGTGTAACTTTAACTCCAGTAGGCATACCTTCTCTAACTTTAAAGGTAGCTACAGATTTTTTAGCTTTAACAACTACAGCTTTTTGTCCAGCTAATAAAGAAATAGTATCAGCTATATTATTAATAAGCTTTGTATCTTTTATAGCATAACCAGCTCCAACAGAAATAACTATCTTTTGAAGTGAAGGAACATTCATTATATTTAAAGCAAACTCTTTTTGAAGTTTTGCTTTAATTTCTTTATTATACTTCTCTTTTAATGTTGCAGTACTCATATTATACCTTTCTCACATTAGAAATATCAATAGGAAGCTCTTTCATAGTAAAACCACCCTCAGGATTATTATCATCTTTTTTTATTGTTTTTGTAGCTACATTTTTTTCGCTAATTAAAACAGCATTTTTCTTTGGTAAAACTGCGATTACTTCGCCTTCTTCACCTTTATGATTACCAGTAATTATTTTAACTGTATCACCTTTTTTAATCTTTATTTTTGACATTATAAAACCTCCGGTGCAAGAGAAACAATTTTAGTAAAATTAGCATATCTAACTTCTCTACTAACAGGACCAAAAATCCTTGTTCCTAATGGCTCTTTTTTGCTATCTAGTATTACAGCTGCATTATCATCAAAACGAATTAAAGAACCATTATCTCTTTGGACTTCTTTTCTTGTTCTAACAACAACAGCTTTAATAACTTGACCTTTTTTAACTTTTCCATTTGGAATAGCTTTTTTCACTGATGCTACGATAATATCACCAACAGATGCATATCTTCTTTTACTTCCACCAAGAACTTTAATACACATAATCTCTTTGGCTCCGCTATTATCAGCAACATTTAATCTTGTAAAACTTTGTATCATGTTTTTACTCTCCTGACTTTTTCAATATTTCTTTTAATCTAAAAGATTTATTTTTTGAAAACGCACGACATTCAATGGCAGAGATAGTATCTCCAGCCTTTGTTTCATTCTTTTCATCATGTATTAAATATTTTTTATATTTTCGGACAATTTTGTGGTACTTTGGATGCTTAACAGTTCTCTCTATTATGATAGAAACTGTTTTATCACCAGATATTTTTACTATCTTACCTTGTATTACTCGTTTAGGCACTTTGTTTCTCCTTATTGCTGATTACCATATTAATCCTAGCAATATCTTTTTTGACATCCCTAAGTTCAGCAGTATTTTTAACTTGCATTAATCTAAGCTTCGTTTTCAAAGAAAAAATTAAAAGTTTCTTTTCTTTTAATAAGTCTTTTAGCTCAGGTAATTCTTTATTTTCTAAATCAGTATATTTCATTTTCGTTCTCTTTTGCAACAATTTTTGTTTTAAATGGTAGCTTATGTCTAGCAAGTGTTAATGCTTCTCTAGCTAGAGATTCTTCAACACCGCCAATTTCAAAACATATTCTTCCTGGCTTAATATTCATAACCCATTTATCTACAGGACCCTTACCTTTACCCATTCTAGTTTCTAATGGTTTAGCAGTAAGTGGCTTATCAGGGAAAACTCTAATCCAAACTTTTCCTGTTCTTTTTATATGTCTAGTCATAGCAACTCTAGCTGCTTCTATTTGTCTAGAATCAATTCTACCAGCAGATGTTGCTTTAAGAGCTATATCTCCAAAAGAAATTGCATTTCCTCTGTAAGATTTACCTCTATTTCGACCTTTTTGCTGTTTTTTATACTTGGTCCGTTTTGGCATCATCATGATTTTTTACCTCTTCTTGCTTTAGATGGAGAAGGCTCATTTTGTTGGATGCCTTTTGATAGGACTTCACCTTTGAATATCCAAACTTTAACACCTATAATTCCATAAGTAGTTTTTGCTTCAGCAAAACCATAGTCAATTTTAGCTCTTAAAGTATGTAAAGGAATTCTACCTTCTCTATACCATTCTGTTCTAGCCATCTCTGCACCATTTAATCTACCTGCTAATGATACTTTAATACCTTTAGCACCAGATTTTAATGCTGCTTGAATAACTTTTTTAATAGCTCTTCTAAAAGCAACTCTTCGCTCTAATTGCATAGATACATTTTCTGAAGCTAATTGAGCAGATAATTGTGGTTGTTTTTGTTCTTTAATATTAACAATAATTTCATTATCAATAATCTTTTTAAGTTTCTCTTTAAGTTTCTCAATGTCTGAACCTTTTTTACCAATAATAATACCAGGTCTTGCAGCAATTATTGTAACTCTAAGCTTTTTAGATGTTCTCTCTATTACCATAGAGCTAATTCCAGCATAATACAATTCTTTTTTAAGAAATGTTCTAATTTTATAATCTTCAAGTATATTATTAGCAGTGCTTTTAAAATCGGGATACCATCTGCTTTCCCAGTTTCTATTAATTCCTAGTCTGAACCCTATTGGGCTAATCTTTTGACCCATACTAATTATCTCCGTTTTCGTCAGTAGTATCTGTATTCATTTCTTTTACCTCTATAAATATATGCGATGTTGGTTTTCTAATCCCTGAAGCTGAACCTCTAGCTCTTGGTCTAAATCTCTTTAAATAAGAGCCTCTATCAACTCTAGCAGAGAAAACAGTAACATCTTCTGGTTGATGTTCTCCATTTGCAACAGCTGAAGCTAATATTTTATATATAAGTCTAGCTGCTTTATTAGGAGTAAATTTAAGAGATGCTAATGCAAGCTCTGCATTCATCCCTTGAATTTGCTTAGTAACCAGTCTAGCTTTAAGTGGAGATACTCTAATACCTCTTAAAATTGCTTTACCCATTATTTGCCTACCTTTTTCTGGACACTACCTTTATGCCCCTTAAAAGTTCTAGTAGGAGCAAACTCACCTAGCTTATATCCTACATGATTTTCGGAAATAAATACAGGAGTAAAAGTTCTACCATTATGAACATTGATAGTAATGCCTATCATATTAGGTAAAATTGTACTTCTTCTTGACCATGTTTTAATTGGTTTCTTTTTATCTGATTTTTCAACTTTTTTCAATAAGTGATCATCGATAAAAGGACCTTTTTTTATAGATCTTGACATATTATCTTCTTCCTTTTTTTCTTGAAATAATTAGCTTATCGCTAGATTTTTTTCTTCTAGTTTTATAACCCTTAGCTGGCTGACCCCAAGGAGAAACAGGATGTCTTGAACCATTAGTCTTACCTTCACCACCACCATGAGGATGATCAACTGGATTCATAGCAGAACCTCTCGTTTGTGGTCTAATACCTAAATGTCTGCTTCTTCCTGCTTTACCTACTACCATATTAGAAAATTCTTCATTTCCAACACTTCCGATAGATGCCATACATTCACCTAAGATATATCTCATTTCACCACTAGGCAATTTTACAATTACATATTTATTTTCTCTACCCATAATTTGAACAGAGCCTCCAGCACTCTTAGCAATCTGACCACCATGACCTGGGTGCATTTCTACATTATGCACAATTGTTCCAATAGGAATACTTTTAATTTTTAAAGCATTACCATTAACAATATCAATCCCGCTTTCAGCTGAAAGAACTTTATCTCCAACCACTAAACCAGATGGTTGTATAATATATCTTTTTTCTCCATCAGGGTAAATGATAAGAGCAATTCTAGTGTTTCTATATGGGTCATACTCGATAGTAGCCACTCTACCCTCTATATCAAATTTATTTCTTTTGAAATCAATAATTCTATAAAGTCTTTTAACTCCAGCTTCTCTATGTCTAGAAGTAATTCTACCTCTATTATTTCTACCAGATCTTTGTGGTATTCTCTTTAATAATTTTCTATCAGTAGGTTTGCTTGTAATATCACTACTATCTATTGTTGTTAAAAACCTTCTTGAAGGTGTGTATGGTTTAAATCTTTTAATTGCCATCTGTTCTATAATCCTTATAAAATATATTTAATGTTATCATTAGTTGCTCATAGTCAATACTGTTATTATTTAAAATATAAATAAAATCTGATTCACTCATAAATCTATTTTTAAATGCTTGGCTTTTAAAATAAATAAATCCGCAATACAGAGCTACTACCTCATTTATATAATTCAACATAGGCTTATGTTGAATTACTTCGAAATTTTTTATGCAAACAGGTTTATATAAATTTAGTGCTTTAATTGTTAAAACACATTGCTTTGATTCATTAGTATTTCCAGAATTAAAACAATGCTTTAATTGTTTAGTGTCATTAAAGTATTTATAAATAGCCTGACGAAGTTTAACTTTATCAATAACAACTTTATCAGTTAATTTAGTTAATTCAAGGAAAGTTTTAATATTAATATATAACTCTTGGAATCTATTAAATCTTATTGAATCAGACATTAATTTTTATCACCCATCTTATTAGACATAATGCCTTTTGTAATAGATTCCCACATATCTAATGCAAGTTCTGAACTTTCCTTGGCTCTTTTTTTATGCTCTTCCAAGTCAAACTCTGGAGCATCATTATGAGGTGGATTTATAGATGGCACTTCAAGACTTTCAAAATCATTATTAATTTCTTTTAATTCTTGTTCTTCTGCTTCTGTTATCTTATAAATACTCATAAACTATCTTTTCCTTTCATTGTTGATATTTCTTTTTGAAAAATTAAATCCATTGTTAATGCTAATTGTAAATAATTCATCTCTTGATTAAATATTAAATAAACAAAATTCTTCATATGTCCTAAAACTATATTTCTAATATTTTGATCTTTAATATGATTAAGCCCACAATAAAGTGAAAAAACTTCATTTATATGTAATTGCCTAAAAGTAACACTATCACCAGAAGTTCTTATAGGCTTCGTAATATTTATAGCCTTAACCATAAAAGCAAATTTTTTACTATCATTAGTTCTATTTATTGCAAGATGATTATTTTTAATAACTTGAGTGTCAGTAAAATAATACTCTATACTTTTTTTAAGAAGAACAGGAGACATAATAGCATTAATATTAAAATCTAAACAAAAAGTCTTAAATAGTGACCGAATACTCAAAGTTCTATCTTCAATTCTTTTGCTTAATTTTTCTTGTTCTGTAGTCATTATTTATTATATTTTTTCTTAATTTGTTCTTTGAGCTCATTATCAAGCTCATCTAGTTTAGCTCTAAATCTATCATGAAATTCTTTATCATTCATATTATTTATAATCACTTGCTCATCAAATGGCTCAGCATCATTTTCTTCAATCTGAAGCGGAATAAAAGTAGAATTTTTACAAACATCTTCTATTTCTTTTATTTCCTCATCAGTTAAATTTTTGTATTTTTTATACATACTAAACCGCCAAACTCTCAATCTTAGCATCTTCAGGAAGCTTCACATAGAACTTTTTAAAGTCATCTCTCTTACCTTTGATACCTTTAAAAGTCTTAGCTTTCCCTCGCTGAACCAAAGAAGTAATCTTTAGTGGCTTAATACCAAAATATTCACTAAAAATAACTTTAAGTCTATTTTTAGTTACTCTAGTAGATGTTTTAATTACTACTAAATTATCTTCACTTTGTAATGTTTTTTCTGTGTAAAGAACAGATTTTATATCTGTAATATCTGCCATTATACATCCTCTCTTAGAATATTAGGGATTGTGCTTTTCTCAGCGATTATCATATCATAAGCACATATCATATATGTATTTACTTCAGACTCTTCAACTAAATAGCAATTTTTTAAATTTCTAAATGCTTGATAAGTTTTAAAGTTTTCATCTATACTTTTAACGATTATTAAATAATCTTTTCCAGTAAATGAGCTTAAAAACTTACTAGCATCTTTTGTTTTGCCTGATTCTATATTAATACTCTCAATAGCAAAAAATTTATTTTCACTAGCTTTTAAAGTAACAGAACTTCTAAATGCTAATGCTTTTTGTTTTTTGTTTACTTTTTGATTATAGTTTCTAGCTGTAGGTCCAAAAGCTTTACCACCACCTACCCATATTGGGCTTCTGCTACTTCCGCTTCTTGCTGTTCCTCTACCTTTTTGAGCCCATGGTTTCTTACCACCACCTCTAACTTCACTTCGCCCTTTTGCTCTAGCAGTATTTGCTCTCATAGATGCTAAATAAGATTTAACACTTAAATAAACATTATGTTCTGATATAGTTTGAAACTTATCAGATAAAGCTAGCTTATCAATCTCTTGTGCTGAATTATCAACTATTATTATATTGCTCATTATCCTACCTTTACCATACCTAAAGCTCCATTAGGACCAGCTACAGAACCTTTTAAAACTAAAACTCTTTTTTCTGCATCAAATGAAATAATTTCATTTTTATGAGTGCTAGTTTTTCCACCATGTCTACCAGGCATTTTCTTACCTTTCATAACTCTACCAGGATACTCAGCATTACCAATAGAACCCACTCTTCTGTGAAATCTAGAACCATGAGTAGCCATACCACCAGCAAAATTATATCTTTTAACAACACCAGTAAAACCTCTACCTTTTGACTTAAAAGAAACCTTAGCAACAGCACCAGTTTCTAAAGCAGAAGTATCAATATCTCCAGCTTCACTATTAGAAACCGTTAAAGTTCTAAAAGTATTAAATTCAGAAGAAAGAGAATATTTCTTTTGTTGTCCTTGTATAGCTTTGTTTGTTTTCTTACCATGAGAAAAAGCAACAATTGCTTGATTAGATTCTAAAACATCACATACTTTAATCTCTTTTACAAGACATAAAGTAACAGGCTTTGAATCAACCTCAATAATCCGACTCATCCCAATTTTTTCTACAATAAATTCCATTTTATAAACTCCCTATTTATTCATTGAAATAACTTCAACATCAACCTCTGAAGCTAAATCCAATTTCATTAAAGAATCCATAGTCTCTGGAGTACCTGAAACAATATCAAGCATTCTAGTATGTAATCTAATCTCAAATTGCTCTCTTGAATCCTTATTTACATGAGGAGACTTTAAAACAGTATATCTTTTTATTTTCGTAGGCATTGGCACTGGACCAATGATTTTAGCCCCACTTCTTTTAATCATATCAACTACAGCTTTCACTGATCTATCTAAAACCATATGATCATAAGCTTTTAATTTAAATCTAATTTTTTCCATATTTTTTTGGAATATCCTTACTTAAAGATTATCTTATTTATTTAAAATAGCAAACTGCTACATTAATAAAAGCGGAATTATACAAAAAGTATTCCTAAAAGTCAATGCTTATCATATTTTTGTTTCCTTATAAAGAGGAAAATTTAAACTAATTTATCCCACTTTAATTTAGCTCCACCGATTAAATGAAAATGCAAATGGAATACGGATTGTCCGCTGTCTTCTTTTATATTACTAACCATTCTAAAGCCCTTATTATCAAGTCCTATCTCCTTTGCAGTTTCCTTAATGAAATTGCTCATATCTACCATATCGCTACTAGGATACTCTAAAAAATTCTCTATATGTTTTTTGGGGATGCAAAGTAAATGTATTGGAGCAACTCCTTCTATATCTTCGAAAGCTATAAAATTACCATTTTCATAGACTATTTTAGCGGGAATTTCTCTTTTTATTATTTTACAGAATATACAATTATCCATTTTTTGCCTTTTTTTATTAAAATATTTTGCTTTTTTATTTTATAGTATTTTACTTAAGTTTGATTTATTTATTTATTTATAATATTGGATGTCTTACAATAATAGTTTTAAGGTTCTTTCTAAAAAACAATGGGTAACCCAACTTTTATAAAAAATTAAGCTAAAAACCAACATTACAAAAACCCATATTTAATCTTTTTTACAT
>JAJVLF010000046.1 GCA_029255845.1 Campylobacterota bacterium
CTTTTTGATTGCTATTTACATCTTTTACTCCGCCATTCCTGAAGACTATTTGCTCTTTGTCTTTTATTTTTGCATGTAATTTAAGCTCTACTTCTCCTTTGATGGATGGGACTTTTATTGTTTTTGATAATAGCATATTTGTGAAAAATATCGGGACTTCTAGGTAGATATTGTTTCCATCTCTTATGAAATGTTCATCTTTCCCTGCGTCTATGTGTAGGTATAGGTCGCCTCTTTGACCTTGTGGCATTATGTTGCCTTTTCCTCCTACTCTTATTCTGTTGCCACTATCTACTCCCTCTGGGATGTTTAATGATAATTTTTCTTTTATCTCTTTGTATCCAGCTCCTCTGCAACTGCCACATGACTTTGCTGACATTGTCCCAGCTCCTCTACAGGCAGAGCATGTTTGTGATAATGTCATAAATCCTTGTCTTATGTGCATTTGACCAGTTCCGCCACAAGATGAGCAAGATACTATTTCTCCGTTTTCTGCTCCTGTAGCACCACAAGGCTTGCATGCTGTTTTTACTTTGTAGTCAACTTCTTTTTTTATTCCAAAGATTGCTTCTTGAAAAGATAGTCTAACTTCTATTTCTAAATCTTGGTCATACTTATATTGAGGACCTCTTTTTTGTCTTCCTGATGAGCCTCCACCTCCAAAGAAATCACTAAAAACATCTTCAAAGAAATCAGAAGAAGCAAAGCCACCTCCACCTCCTCCACCTTGTAAACCTTCTTTACCAAATCTATCATAAGTAGCTCTTTTTTTCTCATCACTTAAAACTTGATATGCTTCATTTATTTTTTTAAATTCTTCTTCTGCATTTGGATTGTTTGTGTTTCTGTCTGGATGATGTAGCTTTGCTAGTTTTTTAAATGCTTTTTTGATTTCACTTTTATCTGCATTTTGATTTATTTCTAATATTTCATAATATTCTGTATTCATTTATATTTTTTACCTTAATTTAAAATTCTATTTATATCATTATATAAGCCTAAAAACATTAAGCCTAAAAGCATTATCCACCCTATAAGAGTGATTGCGATTATTGTTTTTTCATTTGGCGAATGCTTGGTGATTAGCTCATAGATATTAAACATAATATGCCCACCATCTAAGGCAGGTATAGGCAATAAATTTAAAACTCCTAAATTCACAGAAATAAGAGCCATTAATGTAAGAACCGCCACATATCCAACCTCAGAAGCATTAGATGTTACTTGGACGATAGAAACAATGCCACCTAAGTTCTCTGTAGATATAGCTCCGATTATCATTTTTTCAATTCCTCGATATATCATTAAGATATTATCATCTACTCTATTATAAGCATAAGAAAATGAATCAAAAAGATTATGCTTAATCTGGACAATATCTCCTTTAGCAGAAATGCCTATCATTTTTTTGGATTCTATGTCTCCAAAAATACTCTTATGTTTAATTTCTCTTGCTTTAACTCTTTTGCCTATAATTTTACCATCTCTATTGATTGAAAAAATCATTTCTTTATTTGAGTTTTGTATTATTGAAGCTAAATCATTCCAAGTTTTTATATTTTGATTATCAATTGAGAGAACTACATCTCCCTTTTTAATGCCTGATATAGAAGCTGGAGAATCTTTTCTTATTTCTCCGATACTAGGAGCTAAATATTTAACTTCTCCTAATCCTAAAAATAAATAAATAAGAAATGCCAATAAAAAATTAGCAAAAGGACCTGCGAAAAGTATCACTATTCGCTCTAGTGGGCTTCTTGAGTTATAGCTGTCTATATCATTATTTCTTTTTGTAGGGTCTAAGTCATCTTGACCTTTCATTCTTACATATCCGCCAAGAGGAATCATAGCTAAGACATACTTTGTCTGACCTATGGTTTTAGAAAATATAGCTTTTCCAAAACCTACACTAAAAACAAGAACTCTAACCCCTAAATATCTCGCAGCTAAAAAATGTCCTAATTCATGAAAAAATACTAAAAATGATAAGACAAATATTGTAATTAAAATACCCATTATATTTTACTAATACCTTTTTTAAAATAAATCAAATATTCAGCTCCAGAATATACAGTAAGTGCCACAGCAATCCAAAGCAAGGAAGTAGCAAAATACCAATCCATAATTAAAAAGCCTATTGCAAACATTTGAGCTACGGTTTTAGCTTTTCCAGCAAAAGAAACTCTCATATAAAAATTATATTGCGAAGATACAGCTCTTAGTCCCGTAATTAGAAACTCTCGTGAGAGTATAATAAAACAAGCCCACATATTAGCTTTAGAAATAATAGCCAATGCTAAATAAGAAGAAAGGACTATCATCTTATCAGCTAATTGATCAAGAATAGCACCAATTAAAGTTTCTTGATTAAGGTTTCTTGCGATATATCCATCAAAAAAATCAGTAATAGCAGAAATAGCAAATAACAACCCAGCAAAATAAAACATCCAACTAGAATGAATGCCATCAAAAGAATATGCATTAACCAATAAAAAGAAAACAAAAGGAGCAGAAGCTATTCTAAAACTAGCAAGAATATTAGGAATATTCATTTAAAAAGAAGTCCCTCCATCGATAATCATAGTTTGCCCAGTGCACCAACTAGCCTCATCGCTACATAAAAAATAAGCCATAGGAGCTAAATCTTTAGTTTCCCCCATTCGTGAAAGTGGAGACCTTTTAACAACCTCTAACTTAACTTCTTCATAATTTGGAAATTTTTTCAAAGCATCAGTATCTATGGGACCCCCACTAATAGCATTAACTCTAACATTAAGCTCCCCTAAATCAGCAGCAGCATATTTAACCATAGTCTCAAGAGAAGCCTTAGAGCTTCCATGACCCGCATAATTAGGAGTATAAACCAAATTACCAGTAGAGCTTAAAGAGATGATACTCCCACCTCCATTTTTTTGCATTCTTTTAGTAGCCTCTTGAGCTCCCACTACAAACGATAATACAGTAGCCGTATATATATTATTAAGCCCCTTAGGTTTTAATCTCATAAAAGGAGCAAACCCACCAACAACACTTCTCCCGCTAATAATAGCATTAGAAATAAAGTAATCAACTCTATTAAAATCCTCATCTATTTTTTTAAAAAGTTCTTTATAATCATTAGGCTCTAAAATATCCAAAGGATAACATTTAGCTTTAATTTTATATTTATCAATAACATCCTTACAAATCTCTAATGCAATTTCTTCATTAGAATTATAAGTAAATGCCACATCCACATTTCTACTAGCAAAATAATACAATATTTCTTTACCTATGCCCCTAGTAGCACCACTAATTACCAAAGTTTTATTCAATGACTATATCCCTAATTTTATTTAGAGGTATTATATAAAAACTTTATTATGTGAAGCAAGTAATGAGTGATAAAATATATTTAATTTTTTATGAGTATATTAATGAATGTGCTTAGGAGTTAAATAATTTAAGATTTAATACCTAGCTCTTAAGGGAACCTCTAAAATAAAATAGATATGCATATTTTTACATTTTTTCAACTTTCCATTTTATGAAAGTATATTCCTCTAAAAACTTTTTGGCATTATTGCTTAATATTTCCTTATCGGAAATTATAAAATTATAAGAAATATTTGAGTATTTTGTATCATCTTTCATTAGGAGCAATTGCACATCTCCCACAAAAGCTCTTAAATCTTTTTGATTAATTTTATACTTATGGATAGCCCAATTTTTACATTGCACAAAGATAATTTTTTTATCCATTTTACAAATTAAATCAATGCCTCCATCAAATACACCTTTTATCATTCCGCGATATTCCACTTTATATCCTAATTTCTCATACTTTTTGCCAATATATGCTTCATAATCATTCCCTACCGCTTGATTAAATGTATCACTGTTGTTCTCATATTTTATTTTTGAAAAATCAAAAAACTTACGACTCCTCCAATCTCTTATTTTATCTTTTTCATATAATCTATTATTTATAAAATAAAATACATTATCACTATTTCTCCAAATTTCTTTCATTAAAAAGTATTGAGGTTTTATTATTTTCTCATAATCTAATATAGTCCCATAATCTGATATATAGTAGAATTTTTGGTAAATATCTTGAATTATATTTGGATATATATATTGACCATATATCCAGTTTATTACCATCTTCGACATAAATACAAGCTTATCACTTTTTATAATTGTTTCCCATTCTTGAATATTGCTTTTTAATCTCCCTAACCTATGCGATAAATCCGTTCTTTTATTCTTTTTAGGCTCATAGAAATATACCCTAACTTTGCCTACAAGAATTCTAGTAAATTTAACTACACATCTTTCTGTTGTTTTATATATTCTAAATGGTTGAGTTTTTGTATTAGGTATAAATTGTTGTATCTGATAAAAGTCGTCTTTAGGGAACCTCTATTAATTGAAATAAATATATGGACTACAATAAGGGTTTTTGTTCTATCATCTAATCCAATTGTAATCCATCTATCTTCATTAATACTATGTTCTTCATCATAAATTGATATTGCATTTTTATCTTTAAACACAAATGTAGCACTCTCAAAGCTAACTTTATGCTTTATAATATTGCTTTTTGCTTTCTTTGGATCCCATTCAAAATTATAATTCATTTATAGCCTTAAAGGATAACTCAAGTTATTATATCAAAAACTTTATTATGTGAAGCAAATAATGAGTAAATATATTAATTTTTAACTACATTAAGGTCTAGGTTTGGGCTTAGGTTTAGGTTTATTTGGTTTGTCTTGGTGGTCTGGGTCTTTTATTTGGCTTAGATGGTCGTTTTCTTATGATTATTTCTATTCTTTGAGTGGTTGTTAAATTATCATTATCTGTTATTTCTAATGTTATATACATTTCCCCTTTTTCTAGTCTATCCATTCGCATATACCATTTATCACTTATTAATTCAGAATTATGATACCATTTATATGATTGGATGGATCCATCTAAATCATAACTTTTATCTGCACTTAATTTAAGGTTTTCCCCTTCTTGTATCGTTGTTCGCCCTGTTATTTCTATTATGGGAGGAGTTTTTTCCTCTTTAATTGTGATTTCTATTTTCTTTTTTGATGTGAGACCGCTATTATCTCTTAATATTACATCTATAAAAAATGAGCCTATTTTATAGGAATATATGGAGTTGCTAAAAATACAATTTGATGATACTAATATATCTTCTTTATACCATTTGCAAGATTCTATATATCCATCATTATCAAAGCTATTACTCGCATCTAAGATTAAAGTATCTCCTTTGTTTATAATTGTTTTTCCTGATATTTCGATGATAGGATAATTGCTTAATGCTTTTTTAGAACAATTACCTATGGTATTTTTAGATAAGCATTTTTCAAATACTGCACCTCTATTTGTGCTATTTTCTACCCCACAAGAACTTAATATCCCCACGATAACTACATATATAAATAAAATAAATATTTTTTTCAATTAAAACCCTCGTCCTACATTCAATACCAGCATAGGCTTATCTAATCCATCTTTTCCACTATATTTTATCCCAAGCCCTAATAAAAAATCTTCTATTTGTTTTTGGGCATTTAGAGAAATTTCTATAAATGATTTTCCTGTTACATTTTTAGTATATGGAATAAGCACATCTAAATCAAAGAATAAATTCTTAGATATATTATGCGATAAACCAAGAGATATTAAATTATATTTAAAAGTATTATATTTTCCATAACCTAATGAGGCTTTTATCGAATAGTTATTATTAAATGGAGCCATTTTATAAGTGAAGAATAAATTTTGAGATATTTTATTAAAATCAAAATAAACATATACGGACTTATTTGATTTTTCATTTCTAAGCAATTCATTTAAAGAGCTATTATTAGAATCCGCAACATTAGTAATTTTATTTTTTTCATCGATTGCATTTTCGCTATATGGATTTTTCACCTTTATAACCCTAGCTGATATTTTTCCATCATAAAAAACACTAAAATGTCCGCCAGATTTAATCTCTAGTTTTTTATTATATTTAATCTCGCTTATGGTAATATCAGATGAATTTATATGATATTTTTTTGCTAATTTTTTCTTAAAAAATAACTTAATATCTTTTTTAGTCTCACTCTTGCATTCAGTAAGCCCTATCTTATCTCCACAATTATAGGAGCCATTATAATCAAAAATATGCTTTTTATTTATCTTAGCCATAAGTTTTCTATATTTTTTTAATATTTTTTCTTTTTTCTCTAAGTCTTTTTTCTTCTGCTCTTCTTCTTTATAGATATTATCATACTTAACTTTTAAAGCCTTCATTTGGTGCTTCAAGCTAGATGTATCCACCTCAAATATACCATCTATTTTACAAGTAATTTGATTAGTGCTTTCATTAAATGAAACCGTTTCTTTTTTTGATTTTGTTTTTACTAACCCATAACTAGACTGAATAGAATGGCTAATTATACTCTCTATTTTCTTATCTAAAAGAATTTTTTTAACATTCAAAGAAGAAAATATATTAATACCAGATTGCTCTAATGCTTCCTTTTGAGCTTGTTTTGTAGCCTCTTCGCAAGCTTCTTTTTTGCTATCTTTTGTAGATGATGAAAATGAGCTTATAGGTTTTGCTAATACAAAGAAAGTAAATAAAAAAAATAAAAGAATTTTACTCATTGCCACCTCTTTGTTTATAATGGAGCATTATATAATAAATAACTTTTTAATTAAAAAACATATCTATAGTTTTATAGACATCATCGACATCATCCATAGTATTTATTTTATCTCTAAATTCACTAGCTTCATCTAAGCCTTTTGAGTATTTATGTAAATGTTTTCTAAAAAGTATCACTCCGAATTTATCATAAAATTTCACCATTTGTTCTAAATGACGGACTATGTATATCTTCTTTTCTTTGGTAGTGAGATTTATTCCTTTGTTTTTCATACTATCAAATACCCATGGCGAACCTACAGCTCCTCTT
The DNA here is from genome assembly GCA_029255845.1 of Campylobacterota bacterium. Taxonomy (GTDB): domain Bacteria; phylum Campylobacterota; class Campylobacteria; order Campylobacterales; family JAJVLF01; genus JAJVLF01. The sequence goes on from JAJVLF010000046.1 coordinate 6,975, forward strand.
CCTATCATCACACCATCAGCTTTTGTGTAATTTAAAACTTCTTCACTTTTTTGATAATCTTTTATGTCGCCATTTGCTATTAGCGGGATATTTATACTTTCTTTCATTAGCTTTATCGCATCATAATCTACAGGGGCTTTATATCTTCCTGCTTTTGTTCTTCCATGGACTGCTATAAAATCAACTCCTGCTTCTTCACAGGCTAGGGCTATATCAAGAGGTATCTTTTCATCGAAGCCTATTCTGACTTTTACTGAAGTGTATTTTTTATTTGAATATTTTTTGATGGTTGAAATAATTTCTTTTAATTTATCTAAATCTTTCAATAAAGAGCTTCCAGAGCCATGGCTTGAGACTTTTGGGGCTGGGCAACCGCAATTTAAATCAATTCCTGTTATATTGTCTAGTTTATTTATTTCTAAAACGGCTTTTTTAATTATATCTGTGTTGCTTCCTGCTATTTGGATTAGATATGGGTCTTCATTATCTGATTTTTGTATCATTTTTAAAGTTTTTTTTGAATTAGCCACTAAGGCATTTGCAGAAATCATCTCGCTTACTGTTACATCTGCTCCAAATTCTTTAACTACTGATCTAAAAGGCAAATCCGTTAAACCTGCTAAGGGAGCTAAAAAAAATAATTTTTTGCTAAAATCTATATTCAAGAAATATCCTTTATGTATTTAACGGCCTCTAGGGAATCTTTTTTTATGATATTACTCCATTTTTTTAAGCTTGTTTCATCTTGGTATCCGCTAAGAACTCCTATTCCTTGGATATTTGCATTTTTAGCACTTTGCATATCCATATGGGTATCCCCTATCATCCAAGTTTTTTCTGGTGAGGCATTTATTTTATTCATAGCTAATATTATTGGTTCTTTGTCTGGTTTGGGCTTAGATACATCATCAAAACCTACTATATCATCAAGGTATTGCCAAATATCAAGAGTTTCCAGTAATGGGATACTTCTTTGACCTATTTTTGTTGTTACGGCACAAGTTTTTGCAAAACTTTTTGCTAATGTTAAAGCTTCTTTTGCATTTTTTATTAATGTTGTTTGTTGATGAGATATTTTACGGTAATGTGTCTTGTAATGACTAATGCAATTATCTATTTTACTTTCAGGAACATTTATTTCTTTAAACATATCCCAAAGAGGGTATCCTATTAAGGATGGGACAATACTTAAATCGCAGTTTTTAAGATTTTCTTGTTCGCAAGAAACAATAAAACCTTCTATTATAGCATCCGTGGAATCTATAATAGTTCCATCTAAATCAAATAATATACTTTTCATTATTTGACTTAGTGGAGAAAGACTTTAAGAATATTATTCTCTAGGTCTTGCTTCGTTAACTCTAAGGTTTCTTCCATCCATGTCAGAATCATTTAAAGCATCGATAGCTTTTTGTGCATCCCCATCATTACTCATTTCTACAAAACCAAAACCTTTTGATCTGTCTCTATTTCTATCAATAATGATATGAGCATTATCAACAGTTCCATAAGCTGTAAAAATTTCTTTCAAAGCATCATTATCCACATTATAAGGGAGGTTACCTACATATATATTCATTCTTTAGAATCTCTTTTCTTGTTAAAATATGACGGACAAAAAAACCATTATTAATTATAATTACGACTTTTATGAAACATCAATACAAGTATTATAGCATAAGAATATAAATAATAAAAGTTTTATTAAATATTTACCTAAAAAATAGTATCATATGCCAATATAATTTAACATCTATAGGTGGTTTTTAAAATATGAAAGATATCATATGTCAAGTTAAAGATAATTGTGGTTTTGGAGTTATAGCTGATATAAACAATCAAGCTAAACATGAGACATTAATAAAAGCTGTCAAAGGATTAGAGAATTTAATGCATAGAGGAGCGATAGCTTCTGATGGATTAACTGGAGATGGTAGCGGGATATTGGTATCCATTCCTAAAGATTTTTTCAAAAAAGAAGCAGAAAAAGCAAATATTGTCTTACCTGATAATTTTGCTGTTTGTTCTTTATTTGCTAAAAATGAAGATTGTATGGATGATATTAAAAATATTTGCGAAGAAAATAATTTAAAAGTTTTATTTCATAGAAATGTCCCTATAAATACTGATGTTTTAGGCTCTCAAGCAAAAAGCACTCTTCCTGCGATTATGCAATTTGTATGCTCTTCTAAGGATGTTTTATCAAATAAAGAAATAAACCCCCTTATTTATGTAGTAAGAAAAAAAATAGAAAAGTTTTTTAAAGATGATGAGGATTTTTATATATCTTCTTTTTCTACCTCAAGTATTTCATATAAAGGGCTTGTGATACCTACTCATTTATATGATTTCTTTTTAGATTTACATGATGAGGATTTTAAAATCACTTTTGCATTATTTCATCAAAGATTTTCTACTAATACTCTTCCTAAATGGAAACTAGCACAGCCTTTAAGAACTTTAGCACATAATGGAGAAATTAATTCAGTATCTGCTAATAGATTTTTTACTTCTAGTGTTTTAGAAAATATAAAATCTGATATATTTTCTGATAAAGAATTAGAAGAAATTGGTCATATTATAGAAGAAGGTGGCAGTGATACGGCTAGTTTGGATAATTATTTTGAATTTTTATTAGCTAATAATATGGATTTTTTTAAATCTTGCTCTCTTATTATCCCAATCCCTTGGGAAAATTTCCCTAATATATCTGCTAAAACAAGAGCTTATTATAATTATATGGATATTTTTACAAAATCATGGGATGGTCCTGCTGCTATTACTTTGACAGATGGTAGATATGTGGCTTGTATTACTGATAGAAATGGTCTTAGACCTTCTAAATATATCGTAACAAAAGATAATCTTTTTATAGCATCTAGTGAATATGGTATCTTAGATATAGACGAAGATGATATAGTTTTAAGAGGTAAATTAAAAGGAGGAGAAATTTTCGCTATTGATTTAGAAAAAAATAAAATAGTTGATAGTAAAGATATAGAAAATTTTATCACTTCAAGAGCCCCTTATCAAGAATGGATATCTAAATACACTGAGCATTTTAACGAATACATTGAAGATTTATTCACTTCTACTGATATGTATAGGATTGAAGAAGCTAAGCAAAAGAAAAGATTATTCAATATAACAGAAGAGATTATCACAAATGTAATCATCCCGATGGCTACCACAGGAAAAGAAGCTGTAGGCTCTATGGGTGATGATACTCCTATTTCTGCTTTTTCAGAAAAACAAAGATCTTTTTTTGATTTCTTTAAACAAAAATTTGCTCAAGTTACAAACCCAGCAATAGACCCTTATAGAGAAAATATCGTAATGAGTTTATCTACTTCTTTTGGAGATATAGGCAATATACTAAAAGATGATGATATTAATGCTCATAAGCTAAAAACAAGCTCTCCGATATTGACTTTTGAAAAGATTAATTTATTAAGAGAGCTAGGAGATCCTAAAAATGAAAACCATAAACCATATTTAAAATATCAATATTTTAATACTATATTTACGAAAAATTTAAAATCTAGCTTAGATAATTTAGTCCAAACAATAATAGATGATATTGAAAAACATCATCTAAAAATAATCTTTTTAGATGATAGATTAGTAGATAAAGATAATAAAGTAATTCCTATGATTATGGTCGTAGGAAAGCTTTCAATCGCTCTTCAAGAAAGAAAACTAAGCTCTATTGTTAATGTAGTCCCTATTTGTGGTGAAGTTTATGATGCGCATGGTGTTTCATCATTAATAGCTTATGGTGCTAAAGCTGTATATCCTTATATGATTTTTGTTTCAGTTTCAAGAAAAGCTGAAAATTTATCAAAAGAAGAGAAAAAAGAATATTTCATATCTGTTCAAAAAGCATTAAATAATGGAATATATAAAATTATGTCTAAAATAGGTATTTCTACTGTATCTTCTTATAGGCATTCTTCATTGCTTGATGTTATTGGTTTATCTAAAGAAGTCGTAGATGATTGCTTTAGATACTCTGAGTCTTTATTGCATGGTCTTAGCTATGATGATTTAGAAAAAAGACTAGAAAGAGATCATAAAAGTGCCTATAATATTTCTAATAAAGTCTTTGCTTTGGATATTGAGGGTATTTATAAATACTCTATGTATGGAGAATATCATGATTATTCGCCTAGTGTTATTGGAGCTATGCAGGCATCTGCTCAAAGTGGAGATAAAAAAGATTTTGATGAATTAAGTAATATTATCGATAATAGAGATAAAAAAATGATTCGTGATTTTTTTGATATTCAAAGTGATAAATCTTCTATCGATATAAGCAAAGTAGAAAAAAAAGAAGATATATTAAAAAGATTTTGCACAGCAGCGATGAGCTTAGGAGCAATATCTCCAGAAGCTCATGAAGTTTTAGCTATAGCTATGAATAAAATTGGGGCAAAATCAAATTCAGGAGAAGGTGGCGAAGATGTCAATCGTGCATTTGATCCAAAAAGAACTTCTAAAATAAAGCAAGTAGCATCAGGAAGATTTGGAGTAACTCCAGAATACCTAGTATCAGCAACTGAAATACAAATAAAAGTAGCACAAGGAGCTAAACCAGGAGAAGGTGGGCAATTACCTGGACATAAAGTTTCTCCACTTATTGCCTCTTTAAGATATACAACTCCAGGAGTTACATTAATATCTCCCCCTCCTCATCATGATATATATTCGATAGAAGATTTAGCACAGCTTATTTTTGATTTAAAGCAAATAAACCCTACAGCTTGGGTAGCTGTGAAGCTAGTATCTACTATAGGAGTAGGGACAATTGCAGTAGGAGTTGCTAAAACTTATGCAGATAAAATAATTATCTCAGGAGGAGATGGTGGCACAGGAGCTGCTCCTCTTAGTTCTATAAAGTATGCAGGTAATCCATTTGAGCTTGGTTTATTAGAAGCTCATTATGCTCTTAAACTAAATGGCTTAAGAGAGTTTGTGTCTATTGAAACAGATGGTGGATTAAAAACTGCCTTAGATGTAGTAAAAGCTTCTATTATGGGTGCTGAATCTTTTGGTTTTGGAACATCTGCTTTGGTTTTAGTAGGATGTAAATACTTAAGAGTATGTCATCTTAATAAATGCACAGTGGGTGTAGCTACACAAGAAAGCTCTTTAAGAGAGAATTTTAATGGAAGTGTGGAAAAAGTAATTAATTATTTTACTTTACTTGCTGAAGATATTAGGATTATTTTATCTAAATTAGGATATGAAAAATTAGATGATTTAATAGGTCAAACTCATTTATTAAAAGTAATTGATGATGACTTTGCTAAAAAATTTGATTTTGAATCTTTATTATTAGATATTGATGGATTTAATACAAATCAAAAACTTAGTAATAAACCTTTTGATGATAATCAATTTGAGGTTGATATAGTAAAAGAACTTTCGGATATTATCAAGCTTAATGATGGTGAAATAACTATTAATAGAGATATAAATAATGCAAATAGAAGCTTTGGAGCTAGAATATCTGGAGAAATAGCAAGAACTCACAGAAATACAGGTCTTAAAGCTAGCATAAATATTAACTTAAAAGGTGTTGCAGGGCAATCATTTGGAGCATTTGCTTTAAATAATATGAATTTATCATTAGATGGATATGCGAATGACTATGTAGGTAAAGGAATGAATGGCGGTAAGATTATCATTAAACCTAAGCTTCAAGGTGGAAAATACAATGTCATTGGAAATACTTGCCTTTATGGTGCTACTGGAGGCAAACTCTTTGCTACTGGTTCTGCTGGGGAGAGATTTGCAGTTAGAAACTCAGGAGCTATTGGGGTTATTGAGCAAGTAGGAGATCATGCTTGTGAGTATATGACTGGTGGAAGTGTTGTTGTTTTAGGTGATACGGGTGTTAATTTTGGTGCTGGTATGACTGGTGGGGTTGCTTTTGTGTATGATAAAAATAAAACTTTTTTTGATTGTATAAATAAGGATTTGGTTGAAAATCTTAGAATTGATGTTGACAATAAAGATGTAGAAAGATATTATCTTAAAAAATTACTTAAAAACTACTATGAAGAAACAAATAGTAAAAAAGCTAATTTTATTATAGAAAACTTTAGCGAAGAAGTTAGATATTTTTGGATGGTAAAATCTAAAAACTTTAAAAAAGCACCGCTTAGCTCAATAGATGATGGCGAATAGGAAAACATTATGCAAAAATTTTTAGAATTTGATAGAAGAGACAGAAAAAAAAGAGGTAGAAAAGAAAGAATTTATGATTTTTCTGAAATTTACAAAGACTTAAGCCCCAAACAATCAGTAAAACAAGCATCAAGATGTGTGCAATGTGGCATACCTTATTGTGCATTTGGTTGTCCTCTTGGTAATTTTATTCCTCATTGGCTTAAAAATGTAGCTGATACAGATTTAAAAACTGCATTTAAAATATCTAATGAAACATCTCCTTTTCCTGAAATTATGGGAAAAATATGCCCTCATGATAAATTATGCGAGGGAGTTTGCACATTAGAAGTAGATTTAGATTCTGCTGTAAGCATTGGCTCTATTGAGCAATACATCACAGAAGAAGGCTTTAAAGAGGGTTTTTCTCTTAATTATAATGCTCCTAAAGTAGATAAAAAAGTTGCTATTATAGGAAGTGGTCCTGCTGGTCTTTCTACGGCTACATTTTTAATGAGACATGGAGTTTCTGTATCTATCTATGAAAAAGAAGATAGAGCAGGCGGATTACTTACTTATGGGATACCTAATTTTAAGCTAGACAAAACTACTGTCCAAAGAAGAGTTTCTATGCTACAAGAAAATGGAATGGAGCTTCATTTGAATAGTGAAGTAGGAAAAGATATTTCTATGGATGATTTACTAAAAGACTATGATGCTATTTTTATCGGCATTGGAGCTAGTAAGCCTATATATCTTGGGTTAGAAAATGAGAAAAATGAAAATTGTTTTCAATCTATGGATTTTTTAACGACTGTGCAAAAAGCACAATTTAATAATGAAAAATCCAGCATAGACTCTAAAAATAAAACGGTAGTAGTCATAGGTGGTGGAGATACTGCTATGGATTGTGTGCGAACTGCTACAAGACAAAAGGCTAATTTAGTTAGATGTCTATATAGAAGAGGCGAGGACGATATGCCTGGAAGCAAAAAAGAATTTGATAATGCCGTAGAAGAAGGTGTTAATTTTAGTTTTTTCCTATCTCCTAAATCTATCAATGTCCAAAATGGTAAAATAACATCTATCACAATGACTAAAACTAAACTTGATGGCTCTAAGCTTGTGTATTTAGATGAAGAAGAAATCATAGAAGCAGATATAATCATTTTTGCTTTAGGCTTTAAAGTAGAAGACACTCCATTTTTAGATAAAATTGGTGTAGATAAGGATGAGCGAGGAAGATTTAAAGCTAATAATTATAAATCTAGTAAAGATAAAATATATCTTGGTGGAGATTGCGTGAGAGGAGCTGATTTAGTAGTAAGAGCTGCTTTAGATGGAAGAGAAGCTACTAAAACGATATTAAAAGAGTTAGGAGTAGAAAGCTAATGAAATTCGGTAATTTTTCTTTATTCGATAAAGAAAAGACAATTAGTAATACTAGTGAAGAAGATATTTCAAAATTTTGGTCAAAGTGTCCTTCTTGTAAAGCTACAATGTATTACAAAGAAATACAAAAAAAAGACAATGTTTGCCCTAAATGCGATTTTCATATGAAAATGAATGTTTCAGAGAGAATTAGTCTTATAATAGATGAAGATAGCTTTATGGAAAGAGATAAAGGCTTAAAGCCAAATGACCCTATTAGTTTTGTTGATGTGAAGAGTTATAAAAAAAGATTACAAGATTTAAAAGAAAATATAGATAAAACATCATCTATTATATCTGGAACTTGCACAATAGATGGAGAAGAAACTGAGATAGTGGCATTTAACTTTGCTTTTATGGGTGGCTCTATGGGTTCAGTGGAAGGCGAAAAAATTGTTCGTGCTACTAAAAGAGCTATAGCTAATAGAAGTGGGCTACTTATAGTAAGCACTAGCGGTGGAGCTAGAATGCAAGAAAGCACATTTTCTTTAATGCAAATGGCAAAAACATCTGCTATCTTAAAGATTTTATCAGAAAATAAACTCCCTTTTATATCTCTCCTAACAAACCCTACTATGGGAGGAGTAAGTGCTTCTTTCGCAATGCTAGGAGATATTATAATCGCAGAACCTGGAGCTATTATAGGCTTTGCTGGAGCTAGAGTTATAAAGCAAACAATTGGAGAAGATTTACCTAAAGGTTTTCAAACTTCAGAATTTTTATTAGAAAAGGGAGCTATAGATATGGTAGTTCCAAGAAATGAACTTAAACAAACAATATCAAATTTATTTAAACTACTTAAAGGCAACGAATGAGACTAAAAACATACACTATACTATCACTTATTTATATATCTTTAATTGGTATTTTATTTTATTTAGAAAATAGCAATTATTACACTTTAAAGGTGTATCATTATGAATTAGCTCTTCCTATTTCAGCATGGCTTATAGCCCCTACTGCCCTTTTATTTGTAATTAGCTTATTGCATATGATGTTTTTTTCTGCTTGTTCTTACATTGATAGATATAAAAGTAAAAATGAGAAAAAAAGAACCATATCGCTTTTAAAAAATTTAATCTTAAATAAAAAAAGTAAAATCCCTTTTTCTAGTCATGAGTTCTATCTTATCCAAAAATTCATAAATCAATCGAAACTTATCAACATCCCTAATGTAGACACAGACGAAGAGCAAATACATGAGCCTATATCATTAATCAAAGATATCAATGATGGGATATTCAGAAAAGATATAGACAAATTTGATTTAGATAAAGACAATGAATTAAAAATAAAAAATTATTCTAATAGAATAAAATCAGAAAGAGGCTTTGCATCTACTATCTTAAAAAAAATTGAGGATTACGATAAATCAACAACAAAAGAAGCTATTTTAAACATAATCCAAAACGAAGAAGAAAAAACATTAAAAGAGTTATTTGATAAAATAGAAATTGATAAAGATGTGGCTTTCGCTATTTTAGATAAAAAAGATAAATTAAATATATCCTTAAAAGATACAATATTTGTCCTAAGAAAAGCATCCTTTAATGCAGATGATTTTATAAAAATATCTAAAAAATGGATAGATGATTATTCACCAGATAAAATTCTAGATTTATTTGAAGAAATATCATCAGAGATAGATGAATCTGTAGATTCCTATATCTATGTTTTACTAGAATTAGAATTAATAGACAAAGCAAAAGAGCTTATTGAGAGTGCGGAAAGTAAATATACTAAACAATTCAAACTATACCTTGAAATTAAAAAACACGAAATAAGCTGTGATATTTCAGATTTTATTATAGTTTAGGGAGCTTCCATTACCATTAAGTCTTAAGGGGACCTCTAAAAACCCAAATAATTTAGATGATGTCAGATTTTTGTCATATAGTGATTTTTTTAGATTGCGGTGTAGCCGTAGCTACATCCAATTTAAAAAAATTGCTATATGGCGAAAATATGATATTAGCTATTTATTCTGGGTTTTTAGAGGTCCCCTAAAGATATTTATGTCTCATTTATCTATAAAAAAGCCTATAGTCTCTAATGAATGGGGCTAAAGTCCCATTTCCTAATTTGGAAGTGAGGTTTTAACCTCACTCTGATAATGCGATAAAGAAATACAAAACTATAATTTTTTCGTAAAATATCGTAAAAATAGTTAATCATATATTATATTTTATGCTATAATAACTTCAAGTATAGAATTGATTTTAGCAAGGAATGTTTGTTGCTTTGAAAAAATACGGAAAATTAACCTTAAAAGGATACTTTATGAACTTTCTACTTAAAATAGCATTATTGCTTATATCTCCAATATACATATATGCTACATGCTCATTGCCTGAGACAAATATCTCAAATCCAGTATTAAGACTGGCTCATTATACATGCCCAAAGCTATTTATTACTGATCCAGCTAAGGAAAAATATGTTATCGACTATTATGACAATGACTATACCGCATATAAGAATGGTAATCCTATTTCTCTTACTCTTGATGGAGAAAAAATTACACAGCCTTGGATTGATAGCCTAGCTAAGACTGTATTAAGCTTAAGAGATAGGATTAATCTTAAAGGTAAATTCAATGCTACATCATCTGGTGGAAGATTAACAAAAGTGGAAGCAAAAGAAGGTGGATATAAGATTGACCCGATAGCTACTGGTGGCACCCCTATGATAAAGAATCAATATAGAGCTGAAGTTAATGATTCGTGGGGGACTACTTTATATAAGGGGAGTGAAGGGACAAAAGAGAAAGCAATGTTTGATTTGAATGCAAGCAGTCTTTCAAGTAAGATAAATTTTTCTAAGATTGTGATTAGGAATGTTGAACTTTCTATGGGCACAGAGAAGAATAGTACTAGCTATACAGGGAATGCTACTGTTGCAACAGAAACAAGTGATTCAATGACTGAACTTATGACTAAAATAAAGCTTGTAGCTGGGGGTAAAAATTTTGAGGTTAATACGAGTGATACATCAGGAGAGGTGAATATTACAAATAAGGATATAGGTAATGCAGCAAATGCTTATATAAAACTAGAATATAATACAAGTGTAACGGTGTGGGCTTATGCATATGTCGGGACTACTTCTGATTTTGGAACTCTAAGACATATTCATGGGACAGGAAAGAAAAAAAGCAAAAGAAGAGTCTATTATTACGGAAATGAGGGAAATTATAGTATTAAATTTTGGCCTAAAGATTATAATTTATCAGATATGAATAACTCCAATAGTAGTGCCTATACAATAGAGACTCCATATATAACGAATATGAGCACTACATTAAATAAATTAAAGAAAGTACTTGATACAAACCTTTCATATACTTCTACTGTTAGCTCCTATAATGGAGTGTATTATTTACAACTTGAAGATAAAACAGCCCGTGCTACAAAACATCTTCTTAGCGGTAAAAGCGGAAATGGTCGTGCTAAAATTGATTTACAAGTTCAAGGACAAGCAACACCAACAGATATTAATATGACTTCTATGTCTTATAATGATAATTTTTTATATACTACTTTTGATGTTCTTGAATTTGATGATGTAAATATAAGCGATGGTAATTATAGCGATGAAAGACAAAATATTTTAGAAATATTTGAAGTAACTCATATTTTTGATAGAGATAATGCTGCTTCCAATACGATTGATTTAACATCAGTAAGAACTAAAAGATATGATAATAATCTATCATCTATAGTTTCAGGTAATGACATTGTATTTTTAGGAGATGATAATAGCTCTTATTATAAATTTAGTAGAATAAGCACAATTAAAAAACTAACAGATGTGAAAAAAGTAGAAGAACCAAATGAGATAGAAAATGTAAAAGCTAATATGACCGAGCATTATCAAGATGGAGTCAATGCATATGTATTTTTAGCAGATGACTCAAGAATGAGAGTTTATAAAGTAGATAACAGAAATGAAGTAACTCATTATGTAACATACTCTAACTTTGGTGGGACTATTAGCGATATAAACAAGGATGGTAAATATATATATGTCCAAAGTAATCAAGGGAATAGATTAACTAAATTTATTATCTTAAAAGAAAATACTTATTTTTCTATAGAAAGAGTAAAAACATTTGTTTTAGATGCTAATAAAGTGTATGTTCGTGGGGATTATATTTATTACACTAGAGGAAATGATAATCATGGAATGCAGGCTAAAATAGGTAATACAGTAATAGAAAATGAAGAAACTGTAGAAGCAAATGAAGTAGCCTTTATGGTAGGAGATGAGTTTTATTCTGCCTCTATTGGGATGGATGGATTAAAAATATATGACTATAATAGAAGCCTAAATTCAGCTGATAATGCATTTTCTGGAAGTAAGATAATTATCCTTGGTGAATTTATAATTACTGATGATTTGAATAGTTCTCAAATAAGAGTTTATAAATTTGGAGATTGGTGTAAGCAGTAGAGAAGGAGAAGGCTCACCTTCAAAACCTTTTGTTCTTAAGATGAATACTAATAAGATAAATGTAGATGATGTTAATTGGACTATTTGGAAAAATGCATCAAGTAGCAGTATTACACTAAGACAAAAAAACCCTTCTCATCCTTTTACTGAACAAGGTTTATGGTTTGTAGAAGCTACAGTAAGATATAAAGATTATCCTTTTATAAGCAAATACAGATATAGGGTTAATATCATTGAAGATAATGCTCCAGGAGTAGAGATTAATGCTTCTCATATGAGAGGACTAGAAGGATTAAAGGTTGATTTTACTTCTATTATTACTAAAAATTCATATGTAGATTCTATTATGTGGGATTTTAATGATAGCAATAAATCAACCTTTCTTCCTGCTACTTCTGTTATGAGAAACCCTTCTTGGACATTTGAAAAACAAGGTGATTATAATGTAACTTTTATGGTTTATTACGATAGAGATAAAAATGTAACTAAAAACCTTATGATACATATATCATCCCCATTAGAAATAAATAGCACAAATGTAGAAGGAAATAACTCAACAATCCATGTCAAAGGTGATGATGTTAATTTTTCTGCTAGTGTTTCAAGTAATCCAGATTTTTACACGATTGAGGAAGTGGGTGGTATCCCTACTATAACTCTTAAGCCAATCAAGTCATATACTTGGTCTTTTGGAGATAGAGATAATACTGTAAGCTATTTAGAAAAACCAATATTTGCATATAATGAAACAGGTAATGTTATTGCTACTGTAGAGATAGTCCGAGTGGATGAAAAGGGAAATGACATAAAATACATTGCTAAAAAAACTTTATCTATCGTAAATTTCTCAGAACCAACAATTATTGCTGATAAACTTAGTGGAGAAACTCCTTTAACTGTTAATTTTAATGTAATGTTAAAATCATATTTAGCTAAAGGAATTAGACCAAAATCTATAGCATGGACATTTACTGGAGGAGGAGTGAGTGCTAAACAAAATCCTTCATTTACATTTGATACTCCAGCTGCTAATGGCTATGTAGTAACGGCAAAAGTTAAATTAAGTGATGGTAAAACTCTGAATTTAGAAAAAACGATTATGGTAAGTAATGATGTAAATGTATCAATAGAAGCAAATGCATTAGCAGGATATTCTCCTTTAACTGTCCGTCTTGTAGCTACGGGAACTTCTTTTGAAGGAATTAATAGCTATGAATGGGAAATTGGTCTTAAAGGTCAAGAAAAGGTTAAGAAAACAGGAACTTCTCTTGAGCATACTTTTGATTCAAATGGAACATATGAGGTTAATGTAACAGCATTTAGTAATAAAGACCATAGTGGGATAGCTGGTTTAACGATAAAAGTAAAAAAAGGTCCTGATGTTATCATAAAAAGTGAGCTTATAGATCCAGATGATGAAACTAATATGAAATTTACAGCTACAACAGAAGATGCTAATGTTTCACTTGATAAAAATACTTCTTGGCTTATAAATGATATAGTAATGGCGACTGATACAGAGACTTTTACATATAAATTTTTAAGATCTAAAGCTTATAAGATAGAATTTAAAATGCTGTTTAAAGGTGGAAATATCGTAAAATATGTATATGCTAGAAATCCTTCATTTAACCCTTATGTCAAAAAAGTTAAAGTATATACAGGGTGGAATTTGATTTCATCTCCATTAGATGAAGTATTTAAAGTTGTAGATACAACTAATGGTCTAGTTCCCGAACAAGCTACTGATGATATTCAAAGATTAAGAGATATTAGCACTGTGATATGGACATTTACTGGAAATACTTGGCGAAAAAATCCTGCTTCTATTACTAATAAAGTAGGTTTTTGGATTAAAGCAAATGCAAATAAAGAGCTTATATTTGATGGTAATACTAATTATGCACCAGATTTAACTAGCTTAACTTCAGGTAATTGGTATTTATTAGGAACAGGGAAAAAGCTTACAAAATATAAAGCTAATAATGGAGCCCTTAATGTAGTGTGGGTTTATCAAGAAGGAAAATGGTATAAAAATCCTGACATTATTAATGTAGGGGATGGATTATGGGTAAAAGCTAACTAATTTTTAGTTAGCTTTTATGATAAATTAAAAAAACATATGTGCATTAGCTAGGATGATTTATTGCTTTGCAAAATATGAAAAAAATAAATTCTAAAAGGATATTCAATGAACTTTCTATTAAAAACTATATTGCTGATAACATCTCCAATATTAATGTATGCTACATGCACACTGCCTGATACAAATGCCTCGAACTCACTGAGGCTTGCTCATAGCACATGCCCAAAACTATTTGTTCCTCCTACAGATAAAGAAAAAGCTGAAATTATTTTTTATCAAAATAGGCATAATATTGGAGCTAATAAAGGGAAAGCTATTTCTATTATTATTAATGAAAAGAAAAGTTTTAATCAAGAATGGGCTACTAGCTTAGCTACAACTGTGCAATACTTAAGAGATCAAATTAATGCTCATGGTGAGTTTGTGGCTGTCGCAAGTGGTGGTAAATTAACTATTACAGCGAAAGAGACTGGTTATAAAGTTGATCCTATAGCTACTGGTAATACTCCTCATAAAGGCTCAAGAGATGTAAACCTAACTAATGCGGAAGTAAATGTGACTGCTAGTGGATTAAATATTGGTAAGGATGCTACTTCAGAGATAGTTATTTGGGATATGAATGGGACTAAACATGAAGCTACTGATTTAATTACAGGAGCTGATACTGGGCGAAAGATAAGGAAAGTTAAGATTACAGTTAATGGGACTCCATCTAGTACGATAGTAGAGGCTTACAGTAATACAAGTGAAGGTTTTGATGATTTTAAGCATAGACTTACAATACTAGCAGGAGGTCTAGCTACTATAAAAGGAAATGCTACAACAGGTGAAATAAATGCAACTAGTAAAAAAGCAGGAGTTATTACAAATATACAGATAACACTAGAGTATAATAGTTCAACTACTGCTTGGACATCAATGACACTGGGAGGTGGATTAACCTCTAGCCTAAAGAGAACAGCAGGAGTAAATGCTATAGCAAGTAAAAGAAGAATATATTATTACGGAAATGAAGGAAATTATAGCATAAAATTTTGGCCTGATGTTGTTGGAAACAATAATGACAGTAAGGTTTTCACAATAGAAACCCCACATAGAGGTGGAACAACTATAAGCAATACATTAAATTATTTGGATACACTAATTGATGCAAATGGCACATACACTTCTGTTCCCACATCTTTAACAAATAATTATGGATACTTGACTTTAACTCAAAGAACTCCTGGTGCAAAGGATTTTAACCTTAGCGGTAAAAGTGGGAATAATCGTGCAAAAGTTAAAATAGTAACTCAAGGTAAAGCAACACCAATAGATATCAATATGACTTCTATGTCTTATAATGATGATTTTTTATATACTACCTTTTATGTTGATTATGATGTGAATGAAAGTGATGATAATTATAGTAGTGCGCAAGAAGATATTTTAGAAATTTTTAAAGTAACTCATGTTTCTACTGATAAAACTAATTCTTCCGCAAATACAATTGACTTAACATCATCGGTAATTAAAAGATATGATAGCAATCTTTCATCTGTAGTTTCAGGAAATAGCATTGTATTTTTAGGAGATGATAATAGCTCGTATTATAAGTTTGATAGAAGAAGTCCAAATGGAAAATTAACAAATATCGAAAGACTAGAAGAGCCAAATGGCATAGAAAATGTCAAAGTTAATATGACTACACACCATCAAGATGGAGAAGATGCTTATGTATTTTTAGCAGATGACTCAAGAATGAGAGTTTATAAAGTAGATAACAGAAATGAAGTAACTCATTATGTAACATATTCTAATTTTGGTGGCATGATTAGTGATATAAATAGAGATGGTCAATACCTGTATGTCCAAAGCAATGATGGAGATAGATTAACTAAATTTATTATTGTAAGTGAAAATGCTAGATTTTCTATAGAGAGAGTCAAGACATTTGATTTAGATGCTAATAAAGTGTATGTTCGTGGGGATTATATTTATTATACTGTAGGCACAGGTGATGGAACAGCAACTTTTAAAAATTATGGAATGCAAGGTAAAATAGGAAA
>JAJVLF010000047.1 GCA_029255845.1 Campylobacterota bacterium
ACCGTATTTTATAAAAATCACTCTAAGACTAAAATCTAACATTATCTAAATTATTTGAATTAATAGAGGTTCCCTAATGCCATATTTTCGCCATATAGTAATTTTTTTAAATTGGATGTAGCTTTGGCTACACCGCACTTTAAAAAAAATCACTCTATGACAAAAATCTGACATTATCTAAATTATTTGGGTTTTTAGAGGTCCCAATAAGAAACACAAAAAATGATAACAGAAAAATACAAAGATATAACAGAAGTAATAAAGACTTTTGAAGGACATAAAGCTATGGTTTGGTCAATTGCCCTAACTCCAAATGGAAAACAGATAATTTCAGGAAGTGGTGATAATACAATAAAACTATGGAGCATAGACACAGGAGAGTTAATAAGGACTTTTGAGGGACATACAGGTTATGTTTGGTCAGTAGCCCCAACTCCAGATGGACATTACATAATTTCAGGAAGTGCTGATAAGACAATAAAGCTATGGAGCATAAACACAGGAAAACTCATAAGGACTTTTAAAGGACATACAGGCTATCTTTCTTCAGTAGCCCCAACCCCAGATGGAAAACATATAATTTCAGGAAGCCTTGATAAAACAATAAAACTATGGAATATAAGCACAGGAAAATTAATAAAAACTTTTGAGGGACATACAGGCAATGTTTGGTCAGCCATTCCAACCCCAGATGGAAAATATATAATTTCAGGGAGCAGCGATAAAACAATAAAGCTATGGAGTGTAGATACAGGAAAAGTGCTAAAGAGCTTTGAGGAGCACACAGGTTGTGTTTGGTCGGTCGCCTTAACCCCAGATACAAAATATATAATTTCAGGAAGCGAAGATGAAACAATAAAATTATGGGACATAAAGACAGGAAAAGCCATAAAAACTTTTAAGGGGCATATAGGTTCTGTTTATTCAGCCATCCCAACCTCAGATGGAAAATATATAATTTCAGGAAGCTTTGATAAAACAATAAAGATACGAAATACAAACACAGGAGCAGTAATAAGAACTTTTGAGGGACATACAGGCTTGATTTTGTCAGTAATCCCAACCCTAGATGGAGAATGTATAGTTTCAGGAGGAGAAGATGAAACAATAAAACTATGGAATATAAATAAATAAAGCTATCTTAATGACAATGGGGGCTCCTAGAGTATATTTTTTATTAATAGAGGTTCCCTTAAGCATTATCAAATGTTTTATAATCGGGAAAATTATCTGCTTTATTACAAATTTCTTATTGACTTTTATCAAATAATTTAATAAAATACCTTTTCTGACCAGTGGTCAGTTTTTAGATTTTATGGAGTGGGATTTGAATAAAAGAGAAATAAAAAAACAAAATATTGCTAGGTCTTGTTGTGATATGTTTGCTAAGTATGGCTTTATTAATACTTCTGTTAGTAGTATTGCTAAAAATGCTAATGTCGGTAAGGGGACTATTTATGAATACTTTTCTAATAAAGAAGGTATAGTTTGTGAGCTTATGGATTGCATGCAGAGTGATTATGATGATAAACTTAGAAGTGATTTGAGTTTATGTGTAAATGATAGGGAAAAAGTTTTCGCTTTGTTCTCATTGTTTTTAAGTGATAATGATGTTTTAGTATCTCAAAAAGATATTTATAAACAATTTCTTATTGCTTGTTTGTATAATCCATCTAGTAATCTTATTTCTTATAATGCTAAATTAAGAGATAAGTATATTTCTTTTCTTTCTCAAATAAACCCTGATATAAATTCTGAAAAAATATATGATTCTATTATAGGATTTTTTATAGCTAGTCAATCATTAAATGATTATAGCTTGAAAAACAATATAGAGAACTTTATCAATAAGGAAATAAATTAAAATGAAAAGTATAATAACTATAAGTATATTACTAAGCATTTTCTCTTTTGGGGGAATTAAAAACCTTGAATTAGAAAAAGCCTTAGGTTTGCTTAAAAATAATAACTCGCAATTAAAAATTGCAAAATTAGATAATATGATTAAAGAATATGATGTCAGTATGGCAACTACTAAGCATTTTGGTAAGCTGGATTTAGTCGTAGATGGAATTGAGTCAAATTCTCCTTTAAATGCTTTTGCTTTTAAATTGCAAAATAAGAAAATAGCACAAAGTGATTTTGACCCTAAAAAGCTTAATAATCCTAAAAGTGGGGTTCATTATAAGATAAATCTTTCTTATCAGCTTCCTTTGTATGCAGGTGGTAGGATTATGGAATATGGAAGTATCGCAAAATCTATGCATTCTATATCTTCATTAGATAAAAAAGATATTTTAAATAAAAAGATATTAGAAACTAAAAAAGTGTTTTATAATATTTCTTTAATAGATAAATATATCAAAAACTTATCTATCATTAAAAACAATCTAAAGCAATTAAAGAAAACTATTAAATCAATGCACAAAGAAGGATATACTACAAATACGGATTTACTAGAAATAAAATCAAGAATGTCTAAAATAAATAGTATGCTAGAACAAGGATTATCTCATAAAAAAATGTCTTATGAATTTTTATCTTTTCTTTTAAATGAAAAAGTAGATTCTATTGAGTTAAAAGAAAGCATAGCTGTGCTAGATAAGGAGGATAATTATAATATAGATAATACCATTGATGTCCAAAAGGCAAAAGCTGGATTAAGTATCCAAGAATCTATGAGCAATATAGAACTTGCTAATTTTATACCAACTGTTGGCTTTTTTGCGAATTACGATATGGAAAATGAAACAACTAGTGATTTTGAGGACTCTTACACTGTAGGAATTAGAATGAGTGCTAATCTATTTAATGGTGGTGGAGATACAGTGAAGTATCAACAACAAAAGATAAAAACCATCCAATCAAAAGAAAAACTAGAATTAGCAAGAAAAGGTCTTACTTTAAAGGTAAATAAATTAAAATCAGAAATAACTCAATCTAAACATAATGTGGATAGCTTAAAAGATAGATTAAAACTATTAAGACAAATCTACAAAGTTTATAGAGCGAAGTATAAAGAAGGCTTGTTATCTATTAATGCAGTGCTAATAGAGCAATCAAAAGAAATAGAGGTTGTAATAGAGCTTCTTGCGGCTAGAAGTGTGCATAATGCTTCTATTTTAGAATTAAATTATATTAAAAATAAAGGAAAATAAATGAATAAAATAATATTAACAACTGCATTATTAGTTGCAAATATGTATGCAGGGACTATGAGTTTAAGCGGGACTGTAATATCAGATAATAAGAAGATGATTACTAGTAGATATATGGGATTTATTAAAAGTATGACGGTAGCTGAGGGAGATAGTGTTAAGAAAAATCAATTGCTTTATGAGATTGATACTAAAGAGATTGATTCAGCTAAGAGTCAGGTTGAATTATCTCTTTCTTCTGCTTCTTTGGTTTTACAAATGAATGCAAATCAATATAATAATGCTTTGCTTAATTTAACAAGATATAAGAGATTGTATAAAAAGAAAATGGTTTCAAAATTTGAAGTAGAGACATTAGAGTTAGGTGTAAAAAACTTAAAAGATATGGTTGAAATATCAAGAGTGGGTGTAAAACAAGCACATGAAAAGAAAAAAGAAATTTTAAATCAATATAATTATTTAAAAATAAGAGCTCCTAGTAAAGGTGTAATCGTTTCAAAGAAGCTTAGTGAGGGAGAAATGTCTATTCCTGGTATGCCTGCTTTGATTTTAACAGATTTATCTAAGTTAAAAATTATTGCTAATGTAGGAGAAAGTAATTTAAAGTTTATTCAAATTGGTAAAAAAGTAAAAGTAAAGATACCATCTATGGCTTTTGAGACAGTAGGAGAGATTGAGAGTATTATCCCTAGTTCTAATTATATTACTCATAAATTTAAAATTAAAATAGTATTTGATAGCAAAGACAAAAAGGTTTATCCTGGTATGTATGCTAAAGTAACTATTAATCAGGAGTAAAAAATGGAAAAATATGAAATTCAAGATATGTCAGGAAAAATTGCTAAAAGTTTTTTAACTAATCCTTTAACATCATTTTTAGGCATATTCTTATTGGTGATGGGATATATATCTATGAATATTATATCCAGAGAAGAAGACCCTCAGATTGCTATCTCAGGGGGAAGCATTATGGTTGTTATGGCTGGTTCTAGTGCTAAAGAGGTTCAAAAGATCATCATAGACCCACTTCAAAGAAAGCTTAGAGAGGTTGGAGGAATAGAGCATATATATTCTACAGCTATGGATAATGTAGGGATGGTTAATGTTACATATTATATTGGAGAAAATAGAGAAGATTCAAATCTAAAACTTTATGATAAAGTAATGCAACATATGGATAAAATGCCTAAAGCAGTGCAAACGCCTATCATAAAGCCTTTTGATATTGATATTGATATTCCTATTGTAACTGTGGCATTTTACCCTAAATCAGGAAATATCATAGATGAGGTTCAATTATCAAATATGGTTAAAAAACTACAAAATGAAGTAAATGCTATTGATAATGTATCTAAGACTACATTAAAAGGGGATCATAAAAGACAATATAATATTCATTTAGATTCTAATAAGCTTCAAGCTTATAATCTTTCAATTGGTCAAGTTATAACGGCATTAAAAGCTATTACAGTAAGTTCTCCAGATATTAATGGACGAGTTTCAAATGGCTCTTTGGTTGTATTTGGGATTAAAAATGCTATTGATGATATTGATGATGTTAATAATGTAATTGTAGCAGAATATATGAGTTCACCTATTTATCTAAAAGATGTAGCGAAAGTAGTTGATGGAATGGATAGTCAAAAATTAAATGATGCTAAGATATATGTAAAACAAACAAGAGATGAAAAATTAAGCGAAGAAAAACATCAAGTAACACTTAGTATATCTAAGCTACCTGGCACAAACTCTGTAAATGTAGCTCAAGATGTTACAAAAATGCTAGAATTTAAAAGAGATTTTTTAGAGAAAAACGGAATTGGATATATTATTACTAGAGATTATGGTAAAAGAGCAAATGAAGCAGTTGATGAGCTTATGCACCATCTTGTAATTACTATAGGAATTATTGCTGTAATGCTTGCCTTTGTTCTTGGGTGGAGAGAATCTCTTATTGTTACTTTAACAGTTCCTGCTATTTTGGCTATTACTTTATTTGTAGCCTATTTGACAGGTCAGACTATGAATAGGATTACTTTATTTGCATTTTTATTATCTTTAGGTTTATTAGTAGATTCAGCTATTATAGTTATCGAAAATATTCATAGGCATTTACACGGAGATAATCCTCCCCCTATGGATGAGCTTGTAGTTCAAGCTACTGATGAAATAGGTCCTCCTACTAATGTAGCTAGTATAGCTATTATACTTACTATGGTTCCTATGGGCTTTGTGGGTGGAATGATGGGCTCTTTTATGACTCCAATACCTGCTAATGTTCCTGTGGCTATTATAGCTTCTGTATTTGTTGCTTATATTTTTACTCCGTATTTGAGCTATAAGCTATTAAAAAAACCAGATCATCATAATCATAAAAAAAGTGATGCGAAAGGAGATACAAATGGAAAATAATAAAAAAGGAAAAGTAGAACAAATAGTAGATAGTGTCGTAGCTAAAGAGCAAGAAATACTTCATAAGATAGAAGATGCTATCGAGCATGAGATAGAAAGAGAAAAAGGAGTATTTGAAAAATATGTTTATGATATTTTACATACAAAATCAAAACAAAAAAATATAGTTATAGGATTTATTGTTGCTCTTGTTTTAATAGTGATTTCATTTCCTACTGGGCTGGTATTAGCAAAAATGCTTCCTGGTAAAAGCGATACGACTTTTTCCGTTTATGTAGATACCCCAAATGGTAGCTCAGTTACACAGACAAAACAAGTAAGTGATTGTGTGCTAAATATACTAAAAAATGAAAAAGAGATATTAAATATGGAGCTTTTTCTAGCAGGAGGTATCCCACTAGATTATGCTGGTCTTACAAAAGGCTCTGCTATGAAACAATCAGAAAATGTAGCTGAGATTTTAGTAAATTTAACTCCAAAACACAGCAGAGAAGAGCCATCTTATTTAATGGTTCAAAGACTTAGAGGAGAAACTAAAAGTGCATGTTCTAGTGTAGTTGATAATTCTGTAATCAAATTTATAGAGCAACCATCAGGTCCTCCTGCATTAGCTAGTATCGTTGTAGAGGTTTATGGAGAGAATGATACTGAGTTAAGAGAGATTTCAAAAACTGTAGCAAAAGTTTTAAGCAATACTAAAGACTTAGTAGATGTAGATATAATGGCTGATGATTTATTTGAAAAAATTGAATTAATCCCAAATGAAGAAAAAGTAATTCTTTCAAAGCTATCAATGGAACAAGTAAATAATATTCTATATGTAGCATTTGAGGGTCAAAATATAGCACATAGAAATTCACAGCATGAGTCAGACCAAATAAATATATTTTTAGTTCTTGATAAGGCAAGCAAGGAGCTAGAAGGAAATGATGTCCAAGATTTAAGAAATAAACTATCTTCTCTTAATCTTATGAATAGAAATGGATTAATGGTGCCTTTAAATGAAATCATAGACATCAAAAAAATCCAATCCACTCCAATGATAATGAGTAAAAACTTAAAGAAAATGGTAAATGTAGTAGCAGAAACAGATATGACATCACAAGTATATCCACTTCTTGATGCTAGATATGCCATAAAAGATGAGTTAAAAGATAAATATAATTTCTCATACCCATCACCAGCATCAACTTATATGTTTGATATATATTTAGAAAACAAAACAACTAAAGAGAAATTTTTAGTTCGTTGGGATGGCGAAATGAAAATAACACTTGACACATTTAGAGATTTAGGCGGTGCCTTTATAGCTGGATTAGTTCTTATATACATATTACTAGTTATGTATTATTATAGTTTTGCTTTAGCTGGAATTATCATCGTAGCATCATTTTTATCAGTAATAGGTGTAATTGTAGGGCATTTTATTGTAGATGTATTTACAACAAACACATTTTTCCTAACAGCAACCTCCTTGATAGGCTTTATAGCCCTAATGGGAATAAGCTCAAGAAACTCCCTATTATTAATAGATTTTTCAAAATCTCTAATGATAGAGCATGGAATGATAAAAAAAGATGCAATAGCCCTAGCAATAGCAACAAGAGCAAAACCAATCCTACTAACAGTAGCCACAATAGTTTTAGGCTCAAGCCTACTAGCAAGTGACCCAATCTTTGGAGGATTAGGAGTAGCCCTAATATTTGGAAGTTTAGCCGAAATATTTATATCATTTTTATTAGTGCCTATAATATTAGACAATTCTAAAGCGATGGACTTTGATAAGCAAGTGCCTGTAGCTACAAAGTAGATTAAAGTTATTAATTAAAAATTATTTAACTCATAAGATATGAAATTTTAATTTCATATCTTATTGAGCTATCTATAATAAAACCAAAGAACAGCTATTATCGCTTATTACGAAAATAATCCTGATGATATTCTTCCGCTTCATAAAAAGTAACATCTTCATATATTTTAGTAGCTATTTTATATCCTTGATTTGTTAAATCATTTATTTTATTTTTAATAATATCTATTTCATCCTTATTGCTTGTAAAAACACCGCTTAAATATTGTGAGCCTATATCTACTCCTTGTCCGTCTATTTGTTCTGGATTGTGTATTTTAAAAAATATATCTAGTAATTGACTATAAGATAACATGTCTGCATTGTAGTGTATTTGAACGGTTTCTAGGTGTTTTGTTTCTCCTGTGCATATTTCTTCATAGGTTGGGTTTATGGTATCGCCTCCCATATATCCTGATATGGCAGAAAATACTCCTTCCAATTTATCAAATTTATTTTCAATTCCCCAAAAGCAACCACCTGCAAAGTATGCTTTTTTGTGGTTTATGTCATCCCATAAATCAAAATTCATAGATATGGAATTTGCACAATGCCTGATATTTTTTGAAGTTAATTGCTCTCCTCTAAAAATATGCCCTAAATGTCCTTCACATTTAGAGCAGATAATCTCAACCCTATGTCCATCATCATCAAGAACTTGACTGATAGAGCCATCAATACTATCATCAAAGCTTGGCCATCCACATCCGCTATCAAATTTAAAACTTGATAGATATAGAGCATTATCGCATTGTTTGCATTTATAGACACCATCTTTGTCATTTTTATATAATTTTCCTGTAAATGGTAGCTCTGTGCCTTTATGAACTATGACTTGCTGTTCGTCTTGAGTTAATTTATTTAATTTCATTATTTTAGTAGTTCGTAAGTTTCGTTTGCTATTTGCAATTCTTCATTTGTTCGGATTACAAAAATTTTATTTTCATTTTTGCTTATTTGATTGTATGAAGCTGATGTATCTTCTATGTCTGTGATATTTTTGAAAATCAAAGACCGTATAAAATGAGAGTTTTCTCCTATTCCTCCACTTACTATGATAGCATCAACATTTTCTAAGATTTCCTTGAATGCACCGATGTATTTTCTAATCCTATGCACAAACATATTGATAGCTAAAATAGCCAGTTTATCGCCCTTGTGATACAGCTCTTCTAATTCTCTCATATTGCTTTTTCCTGCTATTCCTAATAATCCAGATTTTTTATTTAAAATATTACTAATGTCTTCAAAGCTTAAATCTGTATTTTTTTCTAACCAAAAAATGATTTGGCTATCGATATCTCCACTTCTAGTTCCCATAATTAGACCCTCAAGAGGAGTAAAGCCCATAGAAGTGTCTATGCTTTTTGATTTTTCTATGGCACAAATAGAAGCTCCATTTCCTAAATGCAGACTTATTAAATTAATATCTTTGATGTTTTTATTTAGAGCTTCTGCTCCTTTGTGAGAAAGGAATTTATGCGAAGTTCCGTGAAATCCATACCTTTTTATTTTATATTTTTCATAAAATTCATAAGGTAAAGCATAAGTGTGAGCTACTTGTGGGATACTTTGATGAAATGCAGTGTCAAAAACGGCAACTTGTCTAACATTTTTGATATTATTTTTTATATAAATAATAGCTCGTAAATTCACAGGATTATGTAAGGGAGCAAGGGAGCTAAGAGATTCTATATCTTGAATGCATTCATCATCAATAAGTTTAGCGGTAGAGTATTTATCTCCTCCGTGAACCACCCTATGAGCAAATACATCAATATGCTCTAAATCAAGCTCATTGAAAATCTCTTGTAATGATTTATCATAATCAACTACTTCACTTTTTGTGATTTCATAAAGACATTCTTTTTTCTCTACACACATTAGCTTAACTTTTATTGATGAGCTACCACCATTTATTACTAAAACTTTCATTTTTTCAGACCGCCTTTTTTATTTTTTATACAATATTTTATCGCATTTATATAGCTTTCTATCGACAAATTGCTATCTTTCTTATAAGCTATATCAAAAGCACTTCCATGACCTACGGAAGCCCTTATTATGGGTAAGTTTAAAGATATATTAATTGTTTCATCAAATTGCAATGCCTTCAAAGGAGCTAATCCTTGATCGTGATACATAGCCACAAAATATTTATATTTTTCTCTATTTTTTTTAGTGAATGCCACATCAGGCACCAAAGGACCTACAAAAATATCACGATTTAATTTTTTATTTGCTTTTTTGATAGCATTAGCGATAAATTTATCTTCATTGCCTAAAACACCATTATCTCCAGAATGAGGATTTATTCCCAAAACTCCTACTTTTTTCATATCTTCTTGATAAAAATCAAGTAAAAATCTTTTTATATCTTTAGTTTTTATGAATTTAGGGATTTCTCTAAGGGGAATATGATCAGTAAATAGAGAAACAAATAGCTTATCATATCCAAGCATCATAATGGCATTTTTTTTGAAATAATCTCTTAAATAATCTGTATGGCCTTTATATTTAATTCCTGCTTTTTCCCAAGATTGTTTATTTATCGGCATAGTAACCAAAGCATCTGCTTTATTTCTTTCACATAAAGAGATTGCTTTGTGAAAAGATTCAAAAGAGTATCTCCCGCTTTTTTTGGTTATTTTTGATGGTTTTATCTTAAAGTTTCCCACAATCTCACTAAGATTAGGATTTTTCATTTTGCAAGAAAGCATACTTTCCGCTTGATGAAGCATATCTGAATTAATACAATAAATGGGATTACATATTTTTGATATTTGTTTATGAGCTTTAATGCATATCTCCAAGCCCACTCCATTAATATCCCCAATAGATATAGCTATTTTACTTAGCATTTACAATAATATCTTTCATATCCTTAACCGCTTGTTTTAATCCTACAAAGATAGACCTAGCTATAATAGATTGTCCTATTTGAAAATCACCAATACCATCTATTTTTAAAACATCATGGATATTAGTATAATTTAGCCCATGTCCAGCTCCTATATTAATGCCTAAATCCATAGCTCTATTTGTAGCATTTTGTAATTGTATTAAGGCATTGCTTCTTTTTTTAATTAAAGCATTCTTATTAGCTTTTAATTCTTCAAGTCCATTTTTATGGTGCCATAAATTAGAATTAAGCATTAAATCTATATTGGCATATTCTCCAGTATGAAGCTCTACTTGATCAACCTCTAATGACTTTGAGGCATCTATATTTTCAGTCTTAGGATCGATAAACAAAGAAACATCAACAGAATTTACTTTTAAATGTCTTGATAGTTCAAAAATTTTATTAAAATTATTATCCAAATCAAGCCCTCCCTCAGTAGTAACTTCTTCTCTTTTTTCAGGCACAAAAGTAACTCTTCTAGGCTTATACTCACAAGCAAGTTCTACAATATCCTCATCTAAGGCACATTCTAAATTAATAGGAAGTTTAGAATGTCTAATAATATCCTTAAAATCATCATCATGAATATGTCTTCTATCTTCCCTTAAATGGATAGTAATCATATCCGCTCCAGCTAAATGGCAAAAGCTTAAAGCATCCAAAGGGTCGGGGTCGTTTATCTTTCTTCCTTCTCTTAATAATGCTATGTGGTCTATATTTATCCCTAAAATCATTTTATTCCTTGTTAGTTTATTTAAATTAATGATATAATTTTCGCAATATTCTAATATTTGTTTCTTAATTCTTAAATTTTAAACAAAGAATATGTCGATATTTTTATGAAGCAATATAATAATATACTAGGAGAACAAAAATGATAATGAAATTCAAAGATAAAGAACCTAAGATAGGAAGTCAAGTATTCACGGCACAAAGTGCAGACATAATAGGCGATGTAAAATTAGGTGAAAATGCCTCTATTTGGTTTAATTGTGTAATTAGAGGAGATGTTCATAAAATAAGAATAGGTAAAAGGACAAATGTTCAAGATTTAACCACAATACATGTAGATTCACCAAAGCCTGATAATCCAGATGGATACCCTACCTTAATAGGAGATGATGTTACGATAGGGCATAATTGCTGTATTCATGGTTGTATAATAGAAGATGCTGTTCTTGTAGGCATGGGATCTACTGTATTAAATGGGGCTGTAATATCAAAAGAAAGCATAATAGGAGCTAACTCTCTAGTAACGACCAATAAGAAATTTCCTCCTAGAAGTTTAATTATGGGTTCTCCTGCCAAAATGATTAGAGAATTAACACAAAAGGAAGTGGACTTTTTATATGTATCAGCTAAAAGCTATGTTAATTATAAAAATGACTATTTATAAAGGGAACCTCTATTAATTCAAATAATTTAGATAATGTTAGATTTTTGTCTTATAGTGATTTTTATAAAATGCGGTATAGCCGTAGCTATATCCATTTTATAAAAATTGCTATAAGGCTAAAATATGATATTAGCTATTTATTTTGAATTAATAGAGGTTCCCTAAAGATAATAATTACAAAATGCCTAAACAAACTACGAAAGCAAAAAGTCCGTAATCCGTATTCTGCAATCCGTAATCCGTATACTAGGACTCAACACTTTTAAATAACTCTTCTATAATTTCTTTTTGTTTTGATAATGAATTATTAAGAGCATAAGTAGAAGAAGTTAGTAAATTTGAGAATTTTTCTTTATTGTATATCTCATCTGCATAATCTATATTTTCTTTATCTTCAAGAGCATTTTTAAGTGTAATATCTACATCAAATATTCTATCTTGTGCTTCTGTAAGCTTAACAACTGCATACTCTATATTTGTTTTTATAGCATTTAGATCACTAATAGCAGTATCTGTTAAAAAAGAAAATGAATTTAATATTCTTTTATTATCAAGATTATCAAAAATATCATCTAGGGTAATATTTTTATTAGGCTGAGCCCCCAATGATACTAGCTTATTATTCGATAAACTCTTTTCTATTATATCTCTCGTGCTAAAAATAAAATTCTCAGTTGTAGTAAAACCTATAAGTTCTGGGCTACTAAGTGATGCTCTTGTAGTATCCGTGCTTACTAATGTAAGTTTTCCATAATTTTTAGCATTAGTTGTATCAATATTTAATATCGTTATTCCAGAAGATGCTGCTATTTCTATACCCCTTCCATCTGGTGAGTTTAAAACTAATCTATTTTTATCATCTTTGCTTGCTACTACTCCTGTCTCGCTAGATACTTCATTTATAGAATTTATTAGATTATTATCAGAATCATCTTTTTCTACCTCCACTGTGCCAAGACTTACACCATTAATCTTAAGATCATTCATAATTCCTTTTTGTATATTTCTTTGACCTGTCGTAGTTACATCATAGAAAGCTTGTTGCCCTATTTTGTGCTTGGCACTATTGATTAATTCTGCTAGTTTTCCAATGCCACTTCCTTTATTGGAATTAATTGATACATCATCTAAGGCATATTCTTCTGTATCACTTAATTTAAAAGTTAGCTGGACATTCGCAGGTTCTAATATTCTGCTTCCTGTCTCAAACCTAACTTTACCTAGATTATTTGTTTGTGTTGACGGCACATTTACTTCTATATTTTCAAATGACTTTATTCCTATTTGGAAAGTAGCCTTTTTAAGTTCTCCATTTAAGATACTAAGATCATTGTAATTAGCTATATTAGCTGTGCTATCTGCCTTATCCAATAGTTTTCTTGTTTGAAGCTTTATTTCTCTTCTTTCGGAGTCTTCTAAGTTATGAGATTGTAATTTTATTAAATTTTCTCTAACATCACTCATATCATTTAATTGCTCATCGAGATAAGTGCTTGCAGATGATAAAAGTGCTTTAGAGCTATTCATATCAGAATGTAAATCCTTATTTGCTAATAAATCTCTTGAGATATTTGATATAGAAGATCTAATAGATGGGTCATCTCCTGTGTTATTTATTTTTTTACCACTAGAAAGCCTAGAGATGGTATCGGTGTAATTATTAGAATGAAGCTGTTGATAATGAACAGCTTCTCTTGATGAAAAGTTTGATGTAGTATTTGATAACATTATATCCCCCCAGATATTAAGCTATAAGTTATATCGTTTATTCTTAAAAAAATATTAGTTTAATAGACTTCTTTTAAAACCTATCAAATTGGATATATAAATTATAGCCTTTTGATAGGTTTTGAAAGAAGTCTAATATTATGAAATATGTCTATTGTGTAGTGGTCTCATTATAATTTAGTATAATACCCCATTCAATCTAAGGGTATAAATGATAGTAGCAATAGAGGGCATTGTATCTTATAAGGATAGCATTAAGGTTCACATAGAGCTAAATACTGGTATTACTTATGGTGTATTTGTTTCGCAAAATACTTTATTAAATATAAAAACAGATAAAATAAAGCTTTTCATAAAAGAAATAATAAAAGAAGATAGCTATAGTATGTATGGTTTTTATGAAAGCAGTGAAAAAGAACTTTTTGAGAGATTAATTAAGCTAAGTGGCATAGGAGCAAAGGTGGGAATTACAGTTTGTTCAGTCTATACAGCTAAAGAATTTATGAATATAATCTATACTAGAGATATTAATGCATTAAAAAAAGTATCAGGAATAGGAGCAAAAGTAGCAAGTAGAATAATGGTAGAATTAGCTAATGCAGTGCTAGAAACAAGCGATACTGCTTCTCTAAAATACATAAATGACGCCAAAGATGCTCTCTTAAATCTAGGATTTACAAAAAGCAAAATAGACAAAGCTTTAAGTAAATGCAAATCAAATGACACAGCTTCTCTAGTAAAAGAAGCCCTTAAAATACTATAAGCTTAGCACACTGGAAGTGAGACTTCAGTCTCACCTTTAAGTAAATTTACAATAATACAAAGGGAATAAAATGAAAAAAACAGCCGTCATATTCGGAGGAAACAGCTACGAACACGAAATATCTATAATTTCTGCTATTTCCCTATCTGGAATTTTAAAACAAGAATTAATATTTATTTTTATAGACAACAAAAGAGAAATGTTTTTAATAGAGAGCAAGAACCTAAAAGCATCTTATTTCTCTTCTTTAGATTATAAAAAATCTTCTAAAGTAGTATTTGAAAATAAAGGCTTCTTAAAACAAGGCTTTTTAAAAACCACTTCAATAAAATGTGAAAATGCAATAAACCTAATCCACGGAAAAGATGGAGAAGATGGAACAATAACATCTCTATTAAAATGGTTTGATTTCAAATACATATCCCCATCAATAGAAGCCTCTGCTATTAGCTATAATAAAATATTAACAAAAATATATGCAAAAGAAATAAATGTAAATATTTTAGACTATGAAGCCATAAACAAAACCAATACAAAAACAAAACTAAATTTCCCAATCATAGTTAAACCATCGACATTAGGAAGCTCTATCGCTATCAATATAGCCAACAATAAAGATGAATTGGATTATTTTATAGACATAGCATTAGAATATGACGACAAGATACTCTTAGAGCCTTTCATATTAGGAATTAAAGAATATAATTTAGCTGGGTATTTCAATACAAATGAAAATAAATTTCATTTCTCAAAAATAGAAGAAGTTAAAAAAGATAAAATGCTTGACTTTGATACAAAATACTTAGATTTCGCAAGAGAAGAATCCATTAAAGAAGCAGATATTAACGAAAACTTAAAAAAAGAAATGAAAGAAGCTTTTTCTAAAATATACAACACAATGTTTATAAACTCAATAATAAGATGTGATTTCTTTATTTATGAAAATAAAGTATTTTTAAATGAAATTAATTCTATTCCAGGAAGTATGGCAAATTATTTATTTGATGATTTTGAAAAAGCAGTCCATAATATCTTCTCATCTTTTAAAAAAGACAAGAAGATAAATATCGAGTATTCTTATATAGAAAATATAAGAAAAGCCAAATAGAGGAACATAATAGGATGGTTTTTTAAGTTATTTTTTATTTTTAATAGAGGTTCCCTTAATCTGCATTCTAATGCTTTCTATTTCTTTTATTGATAAAGAAGTAATTAAAGATATTGTTTTATTATCCATTTTTTGTTTTATAGAGTTTTTAGCTACTTCTATGTTGTTGTTTCTTATCCCTTGTTCAATCCCTTCATTCTTAGCATTCACAACAGCAAACTTCATAGCATTAATATCATCAGCTTCTCTTAATGATACATAATCATATACTTCTAATTCTTCTTTATTCCATGTTATTTTATTAGCTATTTCAAAGGCACTTTTAAATTCTTTTATATCATTAAATTCTTTTGGAACTATTTCTAGGTTATAGGTGTTGTTTAAAAAGTATATCCATTTTTTAAGTATATTATCGCATTCACTTAGCTCTATCTTAAATTTATTTAATTCTATAAAAGTAAACTCAAAGTCTTTTAAGTCTTGTGTTGTAGTCTCTTGGTTTATTATTAAATGTCTTGATATAAAAGACTCATTCTCAAATATATTAAAATCTACTAATGCTATATAATATACTTTCTTTAATTTATTAAAGTCTTCTCCTTTATCTATCTGTGATACATAAGCTTTGGAAGTATAATATAAGCTTCTTTTCTCAAACCCTCCTGTATTTTTCTTTTGCATTTCTACTATAAAGCTTTCTTTATTTTTATTAGTTGCTTTTATATCTAATATAGTTTCTTTTAATTCTTTAATATCTGGTAGTTGATAAGGGTTTTTTAATTCAATTTTTGTTATTGCTTGATTATCTTTAAAGTCTAGTATAGAATTTAAAAATGATATTAGTATTTCTTTTTGATTTTCATTACCAAATATTTTTTTAAATGCTATGTCATTTTTTGGGTTTGCGAATTTCATTTTTTCCTCTTTCTCGCTAAAACTAAAGCAATACACAAAATAAATAATTTAGAGATTAATTTACTCCTATTGTGGCTAAGGGTGGCATTCCACCTTAGGAGAGGGTGGAATGAGTGATAAAAGCTAAATAAACCTAAT
>JAJVLF010000048.1 GCA_029255845.1 Campylobacterota bacterium
TTAATACATCTTTTGGCTATATTGTTTTATTTAGCTTGCTCTTTTATCTCACTAATAACATCATCCAATCTAACACTTCTTTTCTCCAAACTAACCCTATCCACAAAAGAAACCTCTCCATTATCCACATCTTGTCCAACAATAATCCCAATAGGACATCCAATAAGCTCAAAATCTTTCATTTTAAACCCAAATCTTTCTTTTCTATCATCAATTAAAACATCAAATCCATCATTTATTAATTGATTATAAATTTCATTTGCTTTATTTAAAATATTTTCGCATTTAATATCTGATACTATAATTTGCACATCAAAAGGGCTTGAGGTTTTTCCCCATATTAGGCCTTTTTCGTCTGATTTTTGTTCGCTTATGGCACTTATTAGTCTGCTTACTCCTATGCCGTAGGTTCCCATTATGAATGGTTGGGTTTTTCCATTTTTGTCTAGGAAGTTTGCTTTCATTGGGAGTGAATATTTGTCGTTTAGCTTAAAGATATGTCCTATTTCTATTCCTTTTTTGTGTAGGTATGAGCCACCACATTTGCATTTATCTGATTCTTTGCTTGTGGTTAAGTCTTTGTATGTTATGTCTGGTATTTTATTTAGGGGCATACCTACTATGTGGAAATCTTTTTTGTTGGCTCCGCACACGAATACTTCGTCTTCTCTGTCTTTTAAGTCTATGTCAAAGATGTATTTTATTTCTAGTTTGTTTAGGCTTTTGAACTTCATATCTCCTATTGTGTTTTCATCGTCATCGCTAAATTTACTATCTTTTAAAATTACTGGTCCTATAAAACCTGCTTCTAGGTTGGCATTTTTTATTTCTTCTTCATTTACATCTACTATGTCATCTGCATTTATTGCATTTGTGGCTTTTACTTCTTGAAGCTCGTCGTCTCCTCTTAAGAAAAAGCAAACTATTTCTTCTTTGTCTTCAAAGATTGCTTTTTTAACGACTGCTTTTAGGACATTAGATGGATGAATTTTTAGAAAATTTGATACATCATCTATACTCGACATGTTTGGTGTAGAAAATAATGATAAACTAGATTCATTTTTTTCTGATATTTCTCTTCTTTGTCTTGAGGATGTTTCTATATTTGCTCCATAATCACAGCTATCGCATATAACGATAGTATCTTCGCCTATGTCTGAAAGAGCCATAAATTCCTTACTTCCACTTCCTCCTATCGCTCCACTATCGGCTTCTACTATACGAAAGTCAAGCTCTAGTTTTTTAAATATCTTAGAATAAGTCTTTTCCATTAAATCAAACTCTCTATCTAAATCCTCTTTGCTTTCATGAAAGCTATATCCATCTTTCATTACAAACTCTCGCCCTCTAATTAAACCAAATCTTGCTCTTGCTTCATCTCTAAACTTTGTGTTTATTTGATATAAGTTTATGGGTAGGTTTTTATAAGATTTTACTTTCCCTCGCACTAAATTAACTATCATTTCTTCATGAGTTGGCCCTAAAAGATATTCTTTATTTTTTCTATCTTTAAATCTTAACAACTCTTTGCCATATTTACTAGCCCTGCCACTCTCAACCCAAAGCTCATGAGGAGTAACAAAACCAAGAGTAATCTCTAATGCTCCCGCTTTATTAAGCTCATCTCTAACAATATCTTTAATTTTCCCAAGAACCTTATGTCCTAATGGTAAAAAATTATAAATACCAGCAGATACTTGAGAGATATATCCTCCTCTAGTAAGATATTCATGGCTTTTAATAACTGTATCTTTTGGAACTTCTTTTGTTGTAGGGATAAAAAAATTTGAAAATCTCATTTATTCTCCTTTTTTATATTCTAAAAATTTATTAACTCTTTTAATAATCTCATCTTTACCTAAAACACAAAGCACATCATAAATGGCAGGAGAGTTTGTAATACCCAAAAGCGATATTCTTAATGGCTGTGCTATTTGTGGTATTTTAATATTTTCGCTTTCTAAGAATTTATTCAAATGTGTTTCGCACCCAGAAGGCAATGAAAAATCTTCTCCTTCTAAAGAGTTTATGTATTTTTCTAGTAAATCAAGGGTATTGTCTTTTATGTTTTTCTTAACTGCTTTAGCATTATATTCACTAGGCTCATTTAAAATATTAGATACTGTTTCCTTAATATCTAATAAGGTTTTTGCTCTTTCTTTTATAGAGTCAAGTAAAATATCTATTTTGTCATTATTATTTAAAAATACTCCAATCTCTCCTAGTCTTTCACTAATATCTGCATTTGAAAAGCTCTTAAGATAATGAGAATTTAACCACAAAAGCTTCTCTGGATTAATAGCAGAAGCGGATTTATTAATGTCATTAGGGTTAAATTTATCTATCATCATTTCAATAGAAAAAATCTCTTGGTCTCCGCTACTCCAGCCCAATCTAACCAAATAATTAAGTAAAGCTTCAGAAAAATATCCCTCATCTTTATAATCCATCACATTAGAAGCATTATCTCTTTTAGAAAGCTTTTTGCCTTTTTCATTTAATATCATAGGAATATGAAAAAATTTAGGGGCATCAAAGCCTAAAGCCTCATATATAAGCATTTGTTTAGGGGCATTACTAAGGTGGTCGTCCCCTCTAATCACATCACTAACTTTCATTAAATAATCATCAATAGCCACAACAAAATTATAAGTAGGACTCCCATCACTCCTAGCAATAATAAAATCATCAATTTGGTCAGCAGGAAAAACAACCTCTCCTTTAACTCCATCATTAATAGTAATATCTCTAGCTTCTGCCTTTATTCTCACAACAGGCTCAATACCCTTAGGGGGCTCTCCTATAAAATCTCTATATTTACCATTATAACGACTTCTCTCACCTTTAGCTTGTTGCTCTTCTCTTAAAGCATCAAGCTCTTCTTTGGACATATAGCAATGATATGCTTTTTTTTCTTCTAATAATTGATTTATATATTTAGTATAAATATCATCTCTTTGTGATTGATAAACTATATCATCATTTATCTCTATATTGAGCCACTTAAATGCTCTTAAGATTTCTTTAGTAGCCTCATCTGAGTTTCTTTTTTTATCCGTATCTTCAATACGAAGCAAAAATTTCCCATTATTATTTTTAGCCCACAAATAAGAAAATATAGCCGTTCTAACTCCCCCTATATGTAAAAAACCTGTAGGACTAGGTGCAAATCTTGTAATTACCATTGATTGATTTCCTTTTGTTTATTTATTGCTATTATACAATTGATAACTGATATAAAACATCTATTAGATATAACACTATGGGTGGTTTATTGGTATATTTTAAAGAAAATTTAGATATAATATGATTAAAAAATATGCTTTAATAAAGGTAGAACACTAAATGACCAACATAATACTATGTGGAGGAAATGGCACTAGACTGTGGCCATTAAGTAGGGCTTTAATGCCTAAACAATTTATTAAAGTTTTTGATGATAAGTCTTTGTTTCAGATGACTGTGCAGAGAAATTCTTCTTTTTGTGATAACAATTTAATTATATCTAATATAAATCAATATTTTTTAGCTTTAGACCAGCAAGAAGAATTAAATTTAGGGATAAAATCAAAGTATATTTTAGAACCAATTGCTAGAAATACTGCTCCTGCTATTGCATTGGCCTGTATGGCCCTTGATTATGATGAAATAGTTTTTATTACTCCATCTGACCACTTAATTAAAGATGAAGATAAATATATTATCAATATTAAAAGTGCTAAAGATTTAGCTAATGAGGGCAATTTGGTTACTTTTGGAATAAAGCCAACTTATCCTGAAACGGGTTTTGGATATATAGAGGCTGACCATTTTGATGTAGTTAGTTTTAAAGAAAAGCCAGATACTGACACTGCTAATGATTATATAAATAAAGGTAATTATTATTGGAATTCTGGTATGTTTATGTTTAAAGCTGGAGTTTTTCTTGAAGAGATTAAAAAGTATTCTTTAGATATTTATGAAAAATCATTAATTGCTTTTGAAAATAAAAAAGAAATTGATGATAATCAATTTAGAATACAGCAAGAAGATATGGCAAAAATCCCTGAAGATAGCATAGACTATGCTGTAATGGAGAAAACAAATAAGGCTAAGGTGGTTTTATCGGATATTGATTGGTCGGATTTAGGGGGGTTTGATAGCTTAAGCAATGAAATTAAATCTAATGAAAATGTTATTAATGTGGGTTCTAAAAATAATTTTGTTATTTCCAATAGGCAAGTTGCAATAGTTGATAATGATGATTTGGTGGTTATAGATACTCCAGATGCATTGCTTGTTTCTAAGAAAGGCTCTTCTAATAAAGTTAGAGATATTGTTGCTACATTAAAACAAAAAAATCCCCATATATTACAAGAACACACTTTAACTTATAGACCTTGGGGAACTTATGAGGTTTTATTATCTTGTGATAATTATAAAATAAAAAGAATAGTAGTTAAGCCACAAGCACATCTGTCTTTACAAAAACATATTCATAGAAATGAGCATTGGGTTGTCGTAAAAGGCACTGCTACCATCCAAGTAGGAGACAAGAAAAGTCTTTTAAGAGTTAATGAATCTACTTATATTAAAATGGGAGAAATTCATCGTTTATCTAATGAGGGGAAAATACCAATAGAGCTTATAGAAGTGCAAGTAGGGGAATATTTAGGGGAAGATGATATAATTAGAATAGATGATATTTATAAAAGAGGAAATGATTAGTGAAAAAAGTTGCTTTAATTACGGGGATTACAGGACAAGATGGCTCATATTTGGCTGAATTTTTATTAAAAAAGGGTTATGAAGTTCACGGAATTAAAAGAAGAAGCTCTCTTTTTAATACAGATAGAATAGATCATTTATACCAAGACCCTCATACAAAAAATTTAGATTTTATACTTCATTATGGAGATATGTCGGATTCTATGAATATCACGAAAATTATCCAACAAGTCCAGCCAGATGAGATATATAATCTAGCAGCTATGAGTCATGTGGCAGTATCTTTTGATACTCCTGAATATGTGGCTAATGTAGATGGAATAGGAACTCTTAGAATATTAGAGGCTGTTAGATTGCTAGGACTAGAAAAGAAAACAAAAATATATCAAGCAAGCACTTCAGAACTTTATGGCAAAGTGCAAGAAACTCCACAAAGCGAAACTACTCCCTTTTATCCACGAAGTCCTTATGCTGTCGCTAAAATGTATGCTTATTGGATTACTGTTAATTATAGAGAGGCTTATAATTTATTTGCTTGTAATGGGATACTTTTTAATCATGAATCACCTGTTAGAGGAGAGACATTTGTTACAAGAAAAATAACAAGAGCTGTATCAAAAATAGCACTTAGGTTACAAGATAAGCTATATTTAGGAAATCTTGACGCAAAAAGAGATTGGGGTCATGCGAAAGATTATGTTAAAATGATGTGGATGATATTGCAAGCAGATGAAGCGGAAGATTGGGTAATAGCTACTGGTAAAACTACGAAAGTTAGAGATTTTGTTAAAATGGCATTTGCTTATTGTGGAATAGAGATTGA
Source organism: Campylobacterota bacterium (assembly GCA_029255845.1). Classification (GTDB taxonomy): domain Bacteria; phylum Campylobacterota; class Campylobacteria; order Campylobacterales; family JAJVLF01; genus JAJVLF01. The sequence continues at coordinate 5,531 of JAJVLF010000048.1, forward strand.
TTTCAAAGGCGATGGTGTCGATGAAAAAGGATATATAAAATCTTGTAGTAATGATAGTTATAATCTAAAGATAGGTGAAGAAGTTCTTGTGGTAGACCCTAAATATTTTAGACCAACAGAGGTTGATTTATTGCTTGGAGACCCTAGTAAGGCAGAGAAAAAATTAAAATGGAATCGTGAGTATGATTTAAAAAACTTAGTAGATGATATGATGAAAAATGATATAAAACTAATGCAAAAAGACCAATACTTAAAAGATGGCGGATATACCATAATGAGCTATTATGAATAAAAATTCTAAAATATATATCGCAGGACATAGGGGTTTGGTAGGCTCTGCAATATTAAGAAATTTAGAAAGTCAAGGATACAATAATTTAATCCTAAAAACACATAAAGAGCTAGATTTAACCAATCAAGAAGATGTTAAGATTTTTTTTAAAGAATATAGTCCAGAATATGTAATTTTAGCTGCTGCAAAAGTAGGTGGGATAAGAGCAAATAATACTTATAGGGCGGATTTTATTTACGAAAATATTCAAATACAAAATAATGTAATCCATCAAAGCTATGCTCATAAAGTTAAAAAGCTCCTATTTTTAGGAAGCACTTGTATATATCCAAAAAATTCTCCTCAGCCAATGGAAGAAAACTCATTGCTTACAAGTGAATTAGAATATACAAATGAGCCTTATGCTATCGCTAAAATAGCAGGTATTAAGATGTGTGAGAGCTATAATTTACAATATAATACAAACTTTATATCTGTAATGCCCACTAATCTTTATGGAGAAAATGATAATTTTAACCTAGAAACAGCTCATGTTTTACCATCTCTTTTGAGAAAAATATATGAAGCTAAAATAAACAATCAAGAAAAAGTAGAAATATGGGGCAATGGCGAACCACGAAGAGAATTTCTATATAGCGATGATATGGCAGAGGCTTGTATATTTATATTACAAAATAGAGATTTTAAAGATTGTTATGATTTAAATGATAAAGAAATTAGAAATACACATATAAACATAGGCACAGGTATAGATATATCAATAAAAGAATTGGCATTTCTTATTAAAAAAATTGTAGGTTTTAATGGGGACTTTTATTTTAATAATAAAGAAAACGGAACTATAATAAAGCTTACTAATCCATCAAAACTGCATGAGCTTGGATGGAAACATAAGATTGAGTTAGAAGAAGGTATTAAGAAAGTTTTTAAATGGTATGTAGATAATATAGAAAAATATAAAAAATAAGAAACTAATATAAAAATTGAAAGCAATACTCGTGAATTTGACTACTAAATGATAAATAAACTTTTTATAATTATTTTTATTTTATATACTCCTCTATTTTCGTATTTAGACCCAGGAACTGGCAGTATGCTTCTTAGCTCTATTATTGCTTTGATAGCTACTATGGTTTATTCTGCTAAGAATTTTTTTTATAATATTCGCTCTTTTATTAATAAGATGTTTAATAAAAATACTCATAAAAATGTGTCTAGTATTGTTTTATATAATGAAGGTAATCAATATTTTAGCACTTTTTATCCTGTGATTAATGAAATGATTAAGAGGGATATTGAATTTTTATATTTATATTCTGGTGAAGATGATTTAATTATTAAATCTATAGAAAATATTAATTCTCATTGTATTGGTGTTAGTAATAAAGCCTTTTTATATCTTAATACTTTAGAGGCAGATGTTTGTGTTATGACTACTCCTGGTCTTGATATTTTTCAGATAAAAAGAAGTGCGGGGGTTAAGCATTATATGCATTTACATCATGCTGCTAGTGGGACTGCTGGATATAAGGTTTTTAGCACGGATTGTTTTGATTCTGTATTAGTTCCAAATAGGGCAGACAAAGAATTTATAAGAGAACTAGAACAAGAAAGAAATATTCCAAAAAAAATTATAGAAGTTACGGGAACTGCTTATTTGGATTATTTTTCTCAAGAAATAGAAAAAATAAATGTAGAAAAAAGTAATAAAATAAATGTCCTTATATCTCCTACTTGGGGAGAGCATGGGCTTTTATCTAAAATAGGCTTTGAATTAATAGAAACTCTTATTAGTTATAAATCTTTTAATTTAACAATAAGACCACATCCTCAAAGTGTGATTTATGAGAAAAAACTGCTTGAAAACTTAAAAACAAAGTTTGATAAAAATGTCCAATGGGACTATGAAAATAATGCTTTATCATCTATAGTTAAAGCAGATATTATGATTAGTGATTTTTCTGGCATTATCTTGGATTTTTTATTTTTATTCAATAAACAAGTAATCGCTATGCCTAGTGAGTTTAATTATGATGGTAAAGATTATATTAATAGAGATACTAGTTTGTGGCATACGGATTTTTTTCTTAAAAACACGATTGTAATTAATGAGAGTCATATAAAAATTAAAGATTATTTAAAAAACTTAATAGATACCGCAATACAGGATAAAAATAGCGACAATAATCACGATGAATTAAATCCATTTTTCAAAAAATCAGCAATTAAAACTGTAGATATTATAGAAAAAATATCTAAAGGTTTAGAAAAATGATATATGATTTATTAATTTACCCTCTTGAGATATTTTTAAAATCCATATTGGAGTATTTTTATTTTTATACAAATGATTATATTATTTCTGTAATACTTCTCTCTATTATCGTAAATATAATATTATTGCCTGCATATAATTTTTCTGAAAAATTACAAAAAGAAGAAAATGATATAAAAGGAAAACTAGAAGAAAAAATAAAAGAGTTTAAAAGAGTATTTAAAGGTAGTGAGCTTCATGCTGTCATATCGAGATTATATAAAATAAATAATTATCATCCCATATATGCTTTAAAATCCCTTTCTGGGTTTATGATACAGCTGCCATTTTTTATAGCTGCGTTTTATATGCTTTCTGAGTATGAGGCTATTAAGGGTGTAAAATCTTATTTATTTAATGATTTAGGTTCTCCTGATGAATTGCTTGTTTTGGGTTTATTTCATATAAATATAATGCCTTTTATTATGACTATCATCAATTTATTTGCTGTATTTTTATATACTAAAGATATGACTAGCTCTATTAGAAATCAAACATTAATGCTTGCATTAGTCTTTTTTGTGCTTTTATATAACTCTCCTGCTCTTTTGCTTTTGTATTGGAGTGTTAATAATGTTTTTAGTTTAATTAAAAATATATTTACTAATAGTAATATAAATAAAGAATTAAAATATCTATCTCTTTTTGTTATTTCTTTATTTACTATTGTGATATTTTTAATACTCAATCAAAATGCTTCTTTTAATATGAAAACTAAAGACATATACATATTAGGGGTTGCCTTGCTTGTTATTGGGGTGATTACATTTTATTTTATTAAAAATTTCTCTTTTGGAAAATATGCTTTTGTTAAATTATATTTAGCTATATATACATCTTTTTTAGCCATAATTGTTTCTTGGGCTATTTTGATAGATAAAATTGGTTTGCAAGATGGCAAATATACATTATATTCTTTTTTATTATTATATATGATTATATTTTTATTTAAAAAAACAGATGATGAATATTTTAAATAAAATTTCAAATAGTAGTAATTTATTTAAGTTATTACTATTCTCTTGGTTGTATTTATTATTAATAATTCCATCTTTAGAAATTATATCTTCTGCTCCTGCTGATTTTAAAGATATATGGAAAATTATGGGGATTTTATTATATATTTTTATATTTTCTAATATAGTTTTTTTATTTATTTTTAGCAAAATAAACCCTAAAAGACAAAAAATATTTATTATCATTATGATGTTTATGTTATCATATTTTTTATCAAATTATTATTTCTTTAGTGGTAAATATGGGTTAATGGATTATTTCGTCTTTCATGATGATAATGTTTTTGATACATCTCTTTTTGCTATCTTAAAAGATATTTTTGTAATCATCATTTTAATTTTAATTTTAATTTTATTTTTAATTATTATTCCTCAAAATATTATGAAAAATATAATTATTTTTATCTTACTTGCCTTTTTGGTGTCCTCTATTAAATTTATCTATCTTATTAATACAGATAAACAAATTGCCACTAAGGTAATAGAAAAACAAAAAAAACCTAAAGAAATCCATAATCTAAAAAAAGAAATTATTTTTTCAAGGAATAATCAAAATGTATTAATTATTTTTCTTGATAGGTTTATGGGTGGTTTTATTCCTGATATTTTGAAAGATAATCCTGAATTAAAAAAAGAGTTAAATGGATTTGTATGGTATCCTAATAGCCTATCTGTAGCCACAGGCACAGCTGTGGGACTGGCTCCCATATATGGGGGATATAAGTTTGCAGATGTAGATTTTTTACTTAAATCTAATTATAAATGGAGCTTTAGAATACATGATACTAAACAAATGAAAGATAGATATGAAACAAGCACCAAATTTATGCTCGAAAAATTTTACAATAAAGGCTATGACACTACTATATTTGACCCTAATTTCTTATCTGACACTCAATTAAAAAAGATAAGTAAAAACACATTCAAATTTAAAAGAATAAGAGAAAGAAAGGAATATCTAAACACTTTTTATTATCCTTATGAACTTAATAAAAATAATCACAGCAAGAAACCTTTTAATATGATTAAAGAATATATGCTTCCTTTTTCTATTTTTAAAGTAATTAGTCCATCACTTAGAAAAGAGATTTATAATAATGGAGTTTGGTTTGCGGGATTATCCTCTGTGGCGGTTAATCATATAGATGTCATTAGAGAAATATCTTATTCTAGAGCTTGGCGACATATAAGCGAAATTAAAGATAATATAGGTGGCTCATTTAATTTTATTACAAGCAATTTAACCCATCATGTGCCTATAAATAGGAATATGAATAATACTTTTCAAGGAGTTATTCCAAAATATAGCTCATCTGATGAAAAGAGATTTAAAGATAAGTATTCAGCTTCACATTATTATTTAGCATTAGAGGCATTAAAACAGTCCTCTTTGTGGTTTAAATGGCTTAAAGATAATAATATATATAATAATACTAAAATAATAATTACGGCAGATCATGGAGCTACAGCTGCATTTAATCCTATGTTTAAAACTCAAAGAAATGAAAATGGGGTTAAATATGGTGGTTATCATATAAATTTAATGGTGAAAGATTTTAATAAAATAGGTAATTTAGAAATAAATAATTCATTTATGACAAATTCAGACACTCCATATCTTGCATTATCTGCCATAGATAAACAAGCCCACAAAAAATATGGGTCAAACAAAAATAAAGGCTTTAGACTATATACTAACAATAAAGATAAAGGTAGTTTAACGGTTTTTGATAATATATTTGAAACAAAAAACTGGGTATATAAAACAAAGTGAAATTATTTAGATTATTAGTATTTGCTTGTTTATATTTATTATTAATATTGCCATCTTTAGAGATTATCTCTTCTGCTCCTAATGACTTTAAAAATATATGGAAAACTATAGGTATTTTATTATATATTTTTATCTTTTTAAATATACTTTTATTATATTTTTTTTCAAGGATAAGCTCTAAAAAACAACAAATATTTACTTTTATTATGATGTTTTTACTGTTTTACTTTTTATCAAATTACTATTTCTTTAGTGGTAGCTATGGGCTAATGGATTATTTTGTTTTTCATAATGATGATATTTTTGACACATCATTTTTTGCTATATTTCAAGATATTTTAATAGGGATATTTTTAATAGTATTGACTATTATTATTTTTAAGTTTTTAAATAAAAAAACTATTAAAACTATTATTATTTTTATATTTCTTGCTTTTATTGTTGCCTCTATTAAATTTACATATCTTATTAATACAAATACAAAAAATGCATCTCTTAAAGATAAAAAAATAATAAGCAATAAGGGGTCTTATGATTTAAAAAAGGAAATTATTTTTTCAAAACATTCTCAAAATGTATTAATTATTTTTCTTGATAGATTTATGGGTGGATTTATGCCTGATATATTAAAAGATACTCCTAGTTTAAAAAAAGATTTAAGTGGATTTGTATGGTATCCTAATACTTTATCTCTTGGGACAGGCACAGCTGTAGGATTGGCTCCCATATATGGAGGATATGAGTTTTCGGATACAACGGCTATGATGAAAGATAATTATAAATGGAATTTTGGTCACCAAATAGATGGCACTAATCATATGAAACAAAGATATGAATTAAGCACAAAATTTCTATTGGAAAAATTTTATAATAAAGGCTATGATACCACGATATTTGATGCTAATTATTTATCAAACTCTCAATTAAAAGATATAAGCAATAATACATTTAAATTTAAAAATATAAGATATAATAAAGATTATTTAGAAACATTATATTATCCTTATGAGCTTGATATAAAAAATAATATCAAAAGTCCTTTTAGTATGATTAAAGAATATATGCTTCCTTTTTCTTTATTTAAAGTGGTTAGTCCGACTCTTAGGAAAAATATCTATAATAATGGCACTTGGATGGCTGGATTATCTTCTGTGGCTATTAATTATAGTGGAGTTATTAGAGAAATATCTTATGCTAGGGCTTGGCAACACATAAGTGAGATTAAAGATGATATAAATGGCTCATTTAATTTCATTACAAGTAATATAACTCATGATGTTCCTGTAAATAGGAATATGAATAATACTTTTCAGGGAGTAATCCCTAAATATAGTCTATCAGACAAAGAAAGATTTAAAGATAAAGGCACCACATCGCATTATTATTTAGCTAAAGAAGCGATTTATCAAGTCTCTCTGTGGATTAAGTGGTTCAAAAAAAACAATATTTATAATAATACTAAAATTATAATAGTTTCAGACCATGGTGCTACATCTAGGTATAATCCTATGTTTAAAATTCAAAAAAATAATGAGGGTATATATTATGGTGGATACCATCCTATTTTAATGGTGAAAGATTTTAATAAAATAAATAATATAGAAATAAATAATAGTTTTATGACTCATGGGGACACGGCTTGGATGGCATTAATGGCTATTAATAAAAATGCTTTTAAAAAATATGGTTATGATAAATCAAAAGGATTTAGATTATATACTAATTATAAAGATAAAAAAAGATTAGTAGTATTTGATAATATTTTTAAGGCAAAAAATTGGGTGTATAAATAGTAAAAAAGTTTTAAAGTAAATATTAAAGATTCTCTTCTAATATTTTATAACTCTAATATCTCCAATCATTTCTAATGCTTCATCAGCAACTTTACAATTATCATCATATTCAGCAATTCCATCATTAATTAATTCTTCATTTGTTTTACAAATAGCTTCTAAAATATGAACCATATCAATATTACTCATTTTTTATAAATCCTTTAGTTTCTTTTTAAATATACCAATATTATACTAAGTTTAAACTTATTTTTAGCTTAAAAATATAACCCTATGGATATATTTTATATAAATAATATATTCTTATGGATATATTCCGATGTTAGAATATATTCAAGTATTATTGGAGTTAATTGAAAAAAGAAGAATTTCAAAGCTTATTAAAAGAAGCAAGTCTAAAGAAAAAAGATTTAGCAAATATTTTAGGAATAGGTCAATTAAGTGTTAATAATTGGGGTAGTTCTAAGGATATACCTTATTGGGTTAAGTCTTGGTTAGATAATTTTATTAAAGCTAAGAAGTTTAATGAAGCTAAGAGTCTTTTGTGTAAAACTAGTGATACAAGTTGAATGGCTTAAGGGTTATAAAATAAGAACAGTTTTAAACTATTATATTATTTATGGGTTATAATAGTGGAATGGTGGTTTTATATTTCTTTTAGCCATTAATAGATTAATGGCTAAAAAAATAATTAAGGGAATTTCTAAAAAGAATTATCTAAAAGATTTAATTTTCTTATCAATAAAGAATGTTCCAAAGGGAATTAGCGAACTAATAAATGCTAATAAATTCCAAATAGTTCCCCATTTATATTCAGCTTGAAACTTTAATAAAATAAAAACAAAAGCAATAAATAATATTCCATGTGTCATACCTATTATTTTAGTAGCCTCAGGAATACCATATACATATTTCATAGGCATAGCAATAAATAAAAGTATTAAATATGAAAGACCTTCAATAAAAGATATTAGTCTAAATTGAAAAATAGTATTAAATAATATCAAAATATTCTGCCTAATTCATCAATACTATCAACATATTTAATCTCTGTAACCTTTTGATTATCAAGAGTTACAATCATAATAGATTCAATTTTTGCTTCATTTTTATATTTTTCTGCTTTTCTTTCATCATCCAAAGATATAATAGGAAAATCATAATTTGTTAATAAAGGTAATATGATCCACTTAATAATCGTAGGCATAGCTGATACATTTACTATATATATTGCATTTTTACTACTTAAAAAATCAGGTTTTTTAGTCTCTAAAAAGTCATTAACTGTATGAGAAGCATTTTTCTTAAAAGCAAAGATTAACATCTTGGTGTCATTTGTGATATTATGATTTTTATCAAATTGATCAGTATATTGAGTGTTTTGGAAATTATCGTTTATCTTTATTTCTGAAAATATAAATGTAAAAGAAAAAAAGATTATTAATATAGTATTTTTCATATGTTTATATCCTATGATTGTTATGACTATTATGAAGTTTTTTTATTCGCAAATAAATAATATAATTTGCGAATAAATAGATAAAATGATTATAATCTAGATTCGTATCTTCTGATAATATACATTTTTTTAAGAATTTTCTTCTTAGTAGAAATTTTTTGTTTTTTTCTAATTTCTGTTTTAGGTTCAAAAAACCTTCTTTGTCTAGCTTCTGTAACGATTAAGTTTCTATCTACTTGTTTTTTAAATCTTCTGTAAGCATCATCAAATGACCACTCACCTTGAACTTTAACTCCTGGCAATGAAATCTCCTTGTGTTTGTTAATAAATTTATGCTATTATTATATAATTTTAAATTTAAAATAGGAAGCAATTAATGTTTATTAGTAAATATTCTGGTAGTGGGAATGATTTTTTAATTTTTCATACCTTTATAAAACAAGATTATTCTAAGTTAGCGAAAGAAATTTGTCATAGAAATAACTCATTAGGGGCTGATGGGTTAATTGTCATTTACCCTCATAGTGATTTTGATTTTGAATGGGATTTTTATAATAGTGATGGTTCTATAGCTGATATGTGTGGAAATGCTTCAAGATGTGCTTCATTATATGCTTATACAAATAAACTCACATTAAATAAAAAAATATCTTTTTTAAGTAAAGCAGGGGAAATAAAATGCGAAATAAAAGAAGATAATCAGGTTTCTGTCCAATTTCCTTATGTAAAAATAATAAAAGAAGAGTTTCAAGAGCTAAGCTTTACTTGGAAATTAATAGATACGGGAGTTCCTCATTTAATAACTATTAATAATGAAGATAGATTTTCTATAGAAGTGTCTAAAAAAATGAGAGAAAAATACAATGCAAATGTAAATTTTATATATTTAGAAAATAATAACATATATATACGAACTTTTGAGAGGGGTGTAGAAAATGAAACTCTAGCATGTGGGACAGGCATGGCTTCATCTTTTTATTATGCAAAAGAAAAAAATTTATTAAATACAAACAAAATAACCATTTACCCTAAATCAAAAGAGCTAATAACGGTATGGGAGGAAAATACTAATATCTTCTTTCAAGGAAAAGTTAAAAATATCTTCTCATATAATTATTTATTAAGCTAAGATTAAGCTACTTTTCATATACTTCTTCTGTGGCGATTATAGAGAAGGGGAAATACCTTTTTCCATTTCGAACAGAGAAGTTAAGTCCTTCATCGCTGATGATACTGCATCTTTCAGGTGTGGGAAAGTAAGTCGTCGCCATGTTTTTATTCAAACAAATCCATCATTAATTTATTTCGTGCAAAATATAGTTATTTTTTCTATAGTTTTAATAGTAATATTCTATATAATAAAACTAATTATAAAATTTACTTGTTAATTTTTTTATAAAATAAAGGAATGTAGGTTTTTTATATTTTTCTTATAAAAAATATTACATTATAATTTCTTGTAATAGGAATATTATCTCTAATATATTGCTCCGTGCAAGTATTAAAATCCTTATTAAACAATTTCATTATTACTGCGTCATCTTGAGCAGTCCTTGTATATGTAAACCCTAAAGGGAACCTCTATTAATTCAAAATAAATAGCTAATATTATATTTTAGCCTTATAGTAATTTTTATAAAATAG